>JANXMN010000500.1 GCA_025354605.1 Hymenobacter sp.
TCCAGGGCCTGGCCATTCGCACCATGAGCAAGGCTATTTACACCACTGAGCCCCTCGGCCACTTCGGCTTGGCCTTCGAACATTACTCGCACTTCACCTCGCCCATCCGCCGCTACCCCGATATGATGGCCCACCGTCTGCTGGAGCACTACCTGCTCGGCGGCAAGAACGTGCCGGTCGAGCCCGTGGAAGAGGAGTGCAAGCACTCCTCGGCCCGCGAAAAGCTGGCGGCCAACGCCGAGCGCGCCAGCATCAAATTCAAGCAGGTCGAGTACATGGCCAATGAAATCGGCAACACCTTCAAGGGCGTGGTGTCGGGCCTGACAGAGCGCGGCATGTACATTGAAATCGAGGAGAACAAGTGCGAGGGCATGGTCCGCATCAGCGATATCCCCGGCGACTTCTACGAGCTTGATAAAGACAACTACCGCATCGTCGGCAAGAATAACAAGCGCATCATCCAGTTCGGCGACGAGATGATGGTGGTCGTAAAATCGGCCAACCTGCTCGACCGCACCATCGACTTCGAGCTGGTGGACGACCGCCCCGACCACATCAAAAAGCGTGAGGCCGACGAGCGTAAGCAGCGCGGCAACGAGCCCCGCGGCTACCGCGACCATAGCGCCGGCAAGGGTGGAAGCAAGGGCGGCGGCGCCTTCAAGGGGAAGCGGCGGTAGGACCGGCCTGACGCGGGTCACCTCACCCCCGGCCCCTCTCCTTGGGGAGAGGAGAGCCTGACGAGTTTCCTGAGTGACTTTAAGCCCCGGCTCGATTCAGTGCCGGGGCTTTATTTTTCGTTTTACCGCCAACCTGCTCACCATTCAATCATGCCATCCCAAGAGGAAAAGCAACGCCGCAAGGCTATTCAAGATGAGTTGAGGCGAAAGGATAACGCCGAGAAACTCGCGGCGCTGCCGATGCCCAAGGAGATGCTGCAAGTCTTTTTCGACTACCTCGACCAGCAGTTGGAGGAGCATGATTGCGACGATACGCTTCGTTTTACTCAGGAATTTGCGGTCAGTCACAACCTCGTGTCTGAACCCATCAAGCAATGGTTGGGCGACTATGGCGGCTATTGCGACTGCGAAGCCTTGGCGAATGTGGAGGAGAAATACGAGGGCTTGTAGAACACTCCCAAGCTGAGCGGTTACTCCACCAGCGCCGCCGTGGCTCCCCTCTCCTGGGGAGAGGGGCCGGGGGTGAGGTCCTGCGCCAGGGTTCGTCCGCACTCTGCCAGCCGCCCCCGTTCTTTGCACTACCTATGACCCCAGCCGACTTCCCCACTAACATCACCGCCGCCCTCGCCCAGCTCAATTACGGCCAGGCCCCCGATACTCTCTACGCCCCCATCCGCTACATCATGGGCCTGGGCGGCAAACGCATCCGGCCGCTGCTCACGCTGCTCGGCGCGCACCTCTTCACCGACGACCTCAGCGGCATCATCAAGCCCGCCCTGGCCACGGAGGTATTCCACAACTTCACCCTGCTCCACGACGACCTGATGGACCAGGCCCCGCTGCGCCGGGGCCAGGCTACCGTGCACGAAAAGTGGAACCCGAACGTGGCCATCCTCTCCGGCGACGTGATGCTGGTGCGGGCCTACGAGCTGTTCCTGGACGTGCCGCCCGCGCTGTTGCCCACCGTCCTCCGGCGTTTTGGGCAGACTGCCGCCGAGGTGTGCGAAGGCCAGCAGTGGGATATGAATTTCGAAACCGAGCCCCAGGTCAGCATCGCCCAGTACCTGGACATGATACGCCTGAAAACCGCCGTGCTCCTTGGCTTCTGCCTGGAGCTGGGTGCCCGCCTCGCCGGTTCTTCGGAAGAAGATGCCGAGCACCTCCGCCAGTTCGGTACCGACATCGGCCTGGCTTTCCAGTTGCGCGACGACCTGCTCGACGTGTACGGCGATGCTGCCACCTTCGGCAAGCGTGTGGGCGGCGACATCATTTCCGACAAGAAAACCTTCCTCTTGCTCTCCGCCCAAGCCCAGGCCAGCCCCGCCCAGCAAGCCACCCTGGCCCGCCACATCGGCCAGCCCGTGCGCGATGCCGAAGCCAAAGTAGCGGCCGTCCGCGCCATCTACGACGAGCTCGAAATTCGCTCCCAGACGGAGGCGCTCATCAACGACTACTTCCAGGATGCGCTGCAGCACTTGGAGCGCGTAGCAGCCCCTGCAATCCGTAAAGAACCCCTCCACCAACTCGCACTCCAGCTCATGGACCGCGAAAGCTAAACGCCCCGTGCCCGAAATCAATCTCGTTCTCCTGCTCACGGTCCTCACCGTCGGCATCTCTATGTATGCCTGGTCCAACGACCAACACATGCAAGCCTGGACCATGCGCCCCTACGCCATCGCCCGTGACTCCAGCCAGTGGTACCGCTTTCTCACTTCCGGCTTCCTCCACGCCGACTGGGCGCACTTGGCGTTCAACATGATTGCCTTCTACTCTTTCGGCGGCATTGTGCTCACCATCCTGCAAGCCACTTTTGGTCTGCTTCTGGGTAACGCCGCCTTCCTGCTGCTC
>JANXMN010000509.1 GCA_025354605.1 Hymenobacter sp.
CTGCCCGTCGAAGAGCCGCGAGAGGCCGGTCGCCGAGGTCTGGCCCGTCGAACTGATGAGATAATCCGTGTATAAATCCAGGGTGCAGGCCATTGAAAACGGTCGTTAGACCGGAAAAATACTGCGTAACATCAGTTAATACTGATTGTTCAACGACGGGCGGGGGCAAGCCCCGCCCCTACATCGTTCATCTGTACAATAATCCCGAAACCGCCCTAGCACATCAGCACATTAAAAAATCAGCACATCAGCCCATCAAAAAATCAGCACATCCGCTACCGCAGCCGGGCGGCGGCGGCTTCAAGCGTAGTGGCCTCTTTGGCGAAGCAGAAACGAATCAGGCCCTCGTCGAAGCCATCGTGGTAGAAGGCCGAGACGGGCACCACGGCTACGCCTTTTTCGCGGGCCAGGTATTGGGCAAACTCCAGGTCGCCGGCCGCCGAAAAACCGGCGTAGCGGGCCAACTGGAAGTAGCCGCCGGGCACAGGCAGCAGGTCGGTCCAGCCCGCCGCCGTCAGCAGGCGGCGGAAATCGTCGCGCTTGGCCTGGTAAAACGGGGCCAGGTCGCGGGCGTGAGCGTCGGTGGGGTCCTGTTCGAGGGTATCGGCCAGGGCGTGCTGGGTGGGCGTGCTCACGGCAAACGTGAGGAACTGGTGCACCCGCCGCAGCTCGGCGCTGAGGGCGGGCGGGGCCACGCAGTAGCCCACCTTCCAGCCAGTGGCATGGTAGGTTTTACCAAACGACGAGAGCACGAAGCTGCGCTCGCGCAGGGCCGGGTGCTGGCGCGCACTCATGCGGGGGGCATCGTCGAACACCAGGTGCTCATACACCTCGTCGCTGAGCAGCAGGGCGTCGGTGCCGTCGAGCAGGCGGGCCAGTTCCTGCCAGTCGTCGGCCGTGAAAACGGCCCCGCTGGGGTTGTGGGGCGTGTTCACGATGACGAGGCGGGTGCGGGGCGACACCACCCGGCGCACCGCATCCCAGTCGGGGCGGAAGTGCGGCGCGGGCAGGCGCACGTAGCGCGGCACCCCACCCTGCAGCCGGATGGCCGGCCCGTACAAATCGTACGCTGGCTCGAACACCACCACTTCGTCGCCGGGGCGCACCACGGCGGCCAGCACCCCATACAGCGCCTCGGTGGCTCCGGCCGTGAGGGTTATTTCGGTGGCCGGGTCGGGGACCGGGGCGTCGGCATGGCGGCGGGCCACCTGGGCGGCAATGGCTTCGCGCAGGCGCGGCAGGCCGGGCATGGGCGCGTACTGGTGGTGGCCGGCCGTGAGGGCGTGGCGGGCCAGCGCCTCCAGTAGCACCTGCGGCGGGTCGTAGTCCGGGAAGCCCTGGGCCAGGTTAATAGCCCCGGTTTCCTGGGCCAGCAGGGTCATCTGAGTGAAAATACTGACGCCTACGTCGGGCAGCTTGGAGAGGAGCACGGGAGGTTGGGATTGGGTGTTCGGTATTGAGGGCAGGGTGAGTGCCGGCTGTTATCCTGAGCTTGCGAACCGAAGGTCGGTGTAGCCACGGACCTTCTCACGGTTGCGTCGGTTGAATTATTGTAAAATCGTTCGACGGTGATAAGGTCCTTCTTTGCGCGGCACTTCACTCAGGATGACAGACACAGCTCCCGGCTCCAACATCACAGAAGAATGCGGAAGGTGGTGCCCTCGCCCACGGCGCTGTCTACTTCGATGCGGCCGCCGTGGTTCTGCACAATGCGGTTGACGAGGTAGAGGCCCACGCCCGTGCCATCGACGTGCGCATGAAAGCGGCGGAACAGCTGAAACAGCTGCGGGCCGAAGCGGTCGAGGTCGAGGCCGAGGCCATTATCCTGCACCGTGAGGATGGGGCGGCCGGTGGTGAGGTCGGGGGCGCTGCTCAAGCGGATGCGAGCCGGGCGGGCCGGGTCGGCGTAGCGCAGCGAGTTGCTGAGCAGGTTGAGCAGGATGCTTTGCAGGTTGGGCCGCACGAATAGCACGACCGGGTAAGTCACGAAATCGAGCTCGACCTGCGCGTCGGCCTGGGCCAGCTGCTCGCGCAGGCTGGCCAGTATTTCTTCCGCCAGCGCCGCCAGGGCCACGGGCTCGGCGGGCACTTCCTGCTCGAGGCGCTGCACCTGCACAATGGCGCCGAGGTCGTCGATGGTGGTATAAATATGGTCCAAGGCGCGCTCAAAATAGGCGATAAGCTTCACCGCGTCGGGGTCGCGGAAGTAGGCGGTCCGGGTGAGCTCCTCAAAGATGCCCGCCATGTTATTGATGGGCTGCTTGAGGTCGTGCGAGGCCGTGTACACAAAGCTGTCGAGGTCTTCGTTGCTGCGGCGCAGGCGGGCGTTGTTGCCCTCCAGCTCCTGGCGAATGCGCCGCAAGTCGTGCACGTCGGTATTCACCCCCACCCACGAGCTGATGGCCCCGTGCGCATCGTGCAGCGCCTCGGCCCGGCACAGAAACCAGCGGTACTCCCCATCGTGCCGCCGCCAGCGCAGCTCCAGCTCAAACGCCTCGCCCGTGGCCAGGCAGTGCTGCCAGGCGCGCAGGGTGGCGGGCAGCTCGTCGGGGTGCAGCGCTTGCTCCCAGCCCCAGTCGCGCAGCTCCTCGAACGAGCGGCCAGTGTAGCGGTACCAGCGCTGGTTGTAGTAGTCCACCCGGCCATCGGGCAAAGCCGTCCAGGCCAGTTGGGGCTGGGTTTCTAGCAGCTGCTCGAAGCGGGCCTGGCTGGTGAGCACCTCCTCCTGGAGCACGCGCAGCTGGTGCACATCGGTGTTGGTGCCGTACCACTTCAGCAGCTGGCCGCCGGCCGAGCGCCGGGCCTGGGCCTGCCCCAGAAACCAGCGGTACTCGCCATCGTAGCGCCGCAGGCGGAACTCGGCCTCGTAGTAGCGCTGGGTGGCAATAGCAGCCTGCCAGCGCTCCTGCATCGTGGCGCGGTCGTCGGGGTGCACGAAGCTAAGCCAGTGCTCGGGGCCATTGGCTTCCATGCCCACGCCCAGATAGGCGGCGGTGCGGTGGTTGTAGTAGTCGAGGCGACCATCGGGCCGGGCCGTCCACACCTGCTGCGGAATGCTCTCGGCCTGAATGCGCTGCTCCTCTTCGCTGTCGGCCAACCGCTGCTGCAGGTGGCGCAGCTCGGTCACGTCGGTGTTGGTGCCAAACCAGCGCAGCACCGCGCCGGTCGCCTCGTCGCGAATAGGCTGCGCGCGGCTCAAGAACCAACGGTATTCCCCGTCGTGGCGCCGCAGCGGAAAGGTGTCTTCCCAGGGCTGCCCGGCCCGGATGCTGGCCAGGTAGCGCGCGTTCACCCCGGCCACCAGCGCGGGGTCATGCACCTGTCGCCAGGCGCCGGCCATCATCTGACTGTTGCTCAGGCCCGTATAGTCGCACCAGCGTTGGTTGTACCAGAAAATATGGCCCCGGGTATCGGCCATCCAGGTCAGCTGAGCAATATTGTCGGCTAGGGTGGCGAAGTTCTCGCGGCTGCGGTCCAGCTCCTCGGTCCGCTCGTGCAGCTCGTGCACCTCGGCGGTGGCCGCACTGAAGCCGGCAACCGTACCGTCCGGATTCAGATAAGGCTGCGTCTGCGTCTGCATCCAGCGCAGCTCGCCATCGTGGCGGCGGCAGCGGAAAGTAGCCT
Source organism: Hymenobacter sp. (assembly GCA_025354605.1). Classification (GTDB taxonomy): domain Bacteria; phylum Bacteroidota; class Bacteroidia; order Cytophagales; family Hymenobacteraceae; genus Hymenobacter. The sequence continues at coordinate 3,625 of JANXMN010000509.1, forward strand.
GCCAGGGCCGGCCGGCGGCCATTGCCTCAGTGGCCAAGGCCTGCACGGCGGCCCGCTCATCGGGCGGAATGCTGAGCCAGGAATCGCCAATCGGCGCGGTGGGGTCGTGGCCGGTGTATTCGTAGAAGTACGGGTTGAGGTAGGTAAGGGTGCCGTTCGGGTCGAAATGAGCAATGAAAACCGGCACGGCCGTCGTGATGGTACGCAGCACGCCATCGCGTTGGTTCACCTCCAGCTCCAGGTCGGCGGCGTGGTGGCGGCTGCGCACGCGCTCGGTCACGTCAATGGCAAAAATGAGCATGCCGCCCACGGCCCCCGAGTCGTCGCGCATGGGTAGCAGCGACAAATCCAGGTGGCGGTCGGCTTCGGCAGCAGGCAGGTAGGGCAGGCAGACTGGCACTTCGTGGCCCGTAAAAGCCTCCCCGCTGTGGTACACCTGGTCGAGCAGGGTCAGGAATCCCTGGTGGTCCACATCGGGCCGGCGCTCAGCCACCGGCTCTCCCAGCTGGGCATGCGGCCCCAGCAGGGTCTGGTAGCCGTGGTTGAAGAAATTGTAGCGGTGGTCGGGGCCTTGCACCACCGCGATGTTGGCCGGGGCCTGGGCCAGTATCTGCTTGAACAGCTGGTCCTTGGTTTCGAGCCGCCGCCGGGTTTCGCGCAGCTCGTTGATGTCGAGCATGTAGCCATCGCGACGCAGCAGCCGGCCTTCCGCGTCGAACTCGGGCACGGCCTCGGTCAGAAACCAGCGGTACTGCCCGTCGTTCCCGCGCAGGCGCACTTCCACCCGCCCCAGCCGGGCCCGGTTGATGCTCGCCGAAATTTCCTCTGCGGCGCGCTCGTGGTCGTCGGGGTGCAGCACATTGGGCCACTGCACGTCCACTTCGGCCCAGCCGGTGCCGGTGGGCAGGCCCGTGTACTGGTACCACTGCGGGCTCATGTAGGTGGTGCGGCCGGCCGAGTCGGTGATGAAGGTGATGATGGGCAGCACTTCGGCCTGGCGGCGCAGGCGCAGGTCGGCCACGCGCACCTGGGCCTGCAGGGCGTCGGCCTGGCGGCGGGCCAGCACCTGGGGCGTCACATCCACGGCAAAGCCCAGCACGCCGGTAATAATGCCACGCTCGTCGCGCAGGGCCTGGTAGGAGTAGTCGAGGTAGTAGGTGCGCAGGGGGCCGTGCTCGTAGGGGGCCAGCTGCACGGCCGTGCCCTGCTCCGTCACGGCATTGCCGGTGCGGTACACGTAGTCGAGGGTCGCGCCGAAGCCCTGGTCGAGCAGCTCGGGGAAGCATTCGGCCAGGGGCTGGCCCAGGCGGGCGCGGCCCTGGGTCAGGGCATCGTAGCCGGCATTGATAAACGAGAACCGGTGCTCGGGGCCTTCCACGGTGGCAATCAGGGCCGGGGCCTGGGCCAGTATCTGGTGCAGGCGGTGCGAGCTGCCGGCCGAGGCCCGCACGGCCGTGCTCACGTCGAGCAGGCGCAGCAAAAAGTAGCGGATGGCACCCGAAAGCACGCCCGTGGCCACCGGCCGGATGGTGGCCTCCCAGTAGCAGGGCTCAGGGGCATCGGCCGGGGGCTCCTGCCAGATGGGGGTGAGCACCTGCGGCCGGCCCGACCGGGCCGCGCGCAGGGCGGCGGTCCAGCTGTCTTCCGGGGCCAGGATGTGGCCGGCCGCCGTCAGGGTGGCGTGCAGGGCGCGCACCGGGCACCCCACCAAGCCGTTGGCCATTGCCTCGCCGCCCAGCAGCAGCAGGGCCGCCGTATTCAGGGTCAGTACCTCACCCGCCGGGCTAAGCACCACGTGCGGGGTCGGCAACGCGCTGAATAGCAGCCGGAAGTCGAGGTCGGGTGGGGCAGAGGCAAGCATACGGGGGCAATAGGGCAAGGAGTAGCCGATGGCTACGCGGGCGTGGGGAGCCGCGCTTTCATTTTCAAAGATAGTCGAGTTGCCGACCTCGCTGCGCGCTCAGCAAAAAGCCCCGGCCGAATACTCGGCCGGGGCGGGGCAATAGGGCTTTTTCGTCTGCCAACGGATTACAGCGGGCTCTTCAAGTCTTTGGCAAACTCGCGCCGCACGTGCTCAACCTTGCCGGCCGACACGTGGGCGATGTAGGGGTTTTCGGGGTGCAGGCGGTAGTAGCCCTGGTGGTAGTCCTCAGCCGGCCAGAACTTCTGGAACGGCACTACCTGCGTCACGATTTTGCCATCGTACTTCTTCGCGGCATTCACGCGGGCAATGGTGGCTTCGAGCATTTTCTTTTCCTCGGGGGTGCGGTAGAAGGCGGCCGAACGGTACTCCGGCCCGGTATCGGGTCCCTGGCGGTTGAGCTGGGTGGGGTCATGCGAGGCCATGAAGAAGACGTCGGCCAGCTTCTGGTAGCTTACTACTTTGGGGTCGTAGTAAATCTCAACGGTTTCGGTGTGGCCGGTCGTCTGCTCGGCTACTTCTTCGTAGGTGGGGTTGGCCTTGGTGCCGCCGGCGTAGCCGCTCACCACCTGCTTCACGCCCTTTATTTCTTCAAAAGCCTCTTCCTGGGCCCAGAAGCAGCCCCCGGCAAACGTGGCCACGGCCAGCCCGCTCAGGTTGGCCGGAGCGAAGCCGGCCGTGGAGCGCGGCGGGTTCTGCGCATCGGCCGGCTGCGGCGAGCTGCAGGCAAAAAGCAGGGCCAACGTACTGAGGCTGGCAAAGGCGGACACGCGGTTATTCATAATTCGCATTGGATTCAGGAGATAAAAATGGAGTGGACAAGGGCTGCATCTGCGCAGCTACCCCGCTAGACGACGGCCCGGCCCGGGCCTTACACCCGCCTGGCCACCCCGCCCCCAATATACGGGGCAGGCAGCTATTCGGACCTCGGCCGCCCGGCCACTTGGTACTGCTACTATTATCCGCTCGAAAAACAGAGCCTACGTATTTGCCGCATTTCTTAAAACCTAATTCTGTTGATTCAGGCTTCTTTTTGGCAACGTTCAAATTTTTCCGCGTCCAAATTCAACTGTCGTTCCGTATTTCGCGTAATGGCCCGATTGATAGCTATGCCCCTTATATGTCGCTCCAAACTCTATTCGAAGACGCCACGATTACCATCGCCTACGACCATCTCAACGAGTGGCTGTATGCCGACTGGCACGGCAACCAGAACCTGACCTCCGTGCAAGGAGGTGCCGGGGAAATCCTGCGTCTGCTCGTCCAGCAGCGCTGCTCGAAGGTGCTCAACGACAATACCCGCGTGACGAGCATGTGGAGCGAGGCCGCCGAATGGGGCGGCAAAGAGTGGTTTCCGGCCATGATGGGGGCCGGCCTGCGCTACTTCGCCTGGGTGTATTCGCCCAACATATACAGCCGCCTCTCCACCGACCTTACTCTGCAGTTCACCTCCGGTAACGCCATTGTCTCGACTTTCGATGACATCGAAACCGCGAAAGCCTGGCTGACGCACATGTAGCCGGCGATGAAGGATAACCGCGGAATCTCAAAAAAAGAACGTTCTGCTGAACGCCATGAAGCATCGCTACCGCAATAGTAAAATTACCACTGCGATAGCGATGCTTCACGGCGTTCAGCAGAACGTGCCGATTTAACAGCAGGTGCCGGCCCTACGCCTGCTTGGCGAACTGCACGTTGATGACCAGCTTCACGTCGTCGCCCAGCACGATGGCGCCGGCCTCGGTGATGCCGCCCCAGGTGAGGCCGAAATCCTTGCGGTTGATTTTGCCGCTTACCTCGAAGCCTGCTTTGTGGTTGCCGTAGAAATCGACGGCCGAGCCGCCGTATTCGGCCTCCAGGGTCACGGGCTTGGTCACGTCCTTCATCGTGAGGTGGCCGGTCAGCTTATAGTTGTCGCCGTCTTTCACCATCGAAGTCGACTTAAAGGTGATGTGCGGGAACTTGGCAGAATCGAAGAATTCCTCGCCTTTCAGGTGGCCGTCGCGCATCTCGTTGTTGGTATCTACGCTGTCTACGTCGAGCGAAAATTCTACCTGGGCGTTCTCGAAGCTGTCGCCCTCGCTCAGCATCGAGCCCTGGAAGGTCTTGAATGAGCCGGTGACGGTGGAAATAACCAGGTGCTTAATCTTGAACTGCACCTCGGAGTGCATGGGGTCGAGCATCCATTTGGTGGCAGCGGGAGCGGTGGTTTCAGACATGGCGGTTCGGAATAAGGGGTGAATGATGCAGGCAAAGATAACCAATGTTTATACATTTAATGTCTGTACACTAATTATTTTTTTCAAGTAATTCCCTGAAAGCCATTTTTCAGCCAGCGCAACGGGGCGCAGTGGCTTTCTTTAAGCCATGATTGCCGACTTCCGGCCGCGCCTGCGGCATTTACTTCTTCCGGGGCTGCTGGGCCTGCTGCCGCTGGCTGGCCCAGCCCTGGCCCAAAGCCTGCCCGTGCTCAGCCAGAACCCGCCCGAGCTGCGCTGGCAGCAGGTGCGCACGCCGCACTTCCGGGTGCTTTACGCGGGCGGGCTCGACTCGGCCGCGCAGCGCACCGCCGCGCGGCTCGAGCGCCTGCACGGAGCCGACGTGGCCACGCTGGGCGTGCGCCCGCGCCCCATTGCCGTGGTGCTGCAGGGCCAGACCACGGTGCCCAACGGCTTCGTGACGTTTCTGCCCCGGCACGCCGAGTTTTTCATCACCCCCGAGCAGGGCCAGGGCCTGGGAACCGTCGACTGGCTCGACGGGCTGGTGGTGCACGAGTTCCGGCACGTGGGGCAGTTCGAGAAGGCCCGGCAGGGCGTGGGCCGGGTGCTGGGGCCGCTGCTGGGCGATGGCGCGCTGGGCGTGGCGGCCGTGGGTGTGCCGCAGTGGTTTTTCGAGGGCGACGCGGTGGGCACCGAAACGGCCCTCACCCGCAGCGGGCGCGGGCGCATCCCGTACTTCAGCGTGGGGCTGCGGGCCAATCTGCTCAGCGGCACCCGCTACTCCTACCAAAAAGCCGTGAACGGCTCGCTGCGCGACCACGTGCCCGACTGGTACGTGCTGGGCTACTTCATGACTTCCTACTTGAAAACTCACTACGGGGCCGACGCCTGGGCCAAGGTGCTAGACCGCTACTACCGGTTTCCGTTCTACCCGTACTCGTTTTCCAACGGCATCCGCCGCACCACGGGCCTCACGGTGGAGCAGCTCTACAGCCGCAGTATGAGCGAAGTCGACTCGCTGTTGCGGGAGCAGCAGCGCGCCCAGCCGGCCACTACCGGGGGGCGGGACATGTGCCAGTCGGCCCCCGGCAAGGTTTTCACGCAGTACCAGTATCCGCAGTACGTGAACGACAGCACGGTGCTGGCCCTGGAAACCAGCCTCGACTTCATTCCGCGCTTCGTGCTGCTGAGCCGGCACGGGGCGCAGCGCACGGTGTTTGTGCCGGGCCAGCTGAACCTGCCCGAGATGCTGTCGGTGGGGGGCGGCAAGGCGGTATGGCCCGAGTTCCAGCAGGATTTCCGCTGGGGGCAGAAAGTGGCTTCGGAGCTGAAGGTGCTGGATTTGACTACCGGAGGGCTCACGCGCATCGGGCAGGGGCAGCGCTACTCGGCAGCGGCTCTCTCTCCCGATGGCACGCGCCTGATTGCGGCCCGAACCGATGCCGGCTACCACCACGCCCTCGTGGTGCTCGATGCCCGGACCGGGGCCGAAATCCAGACCCTGCCCAACCCCGCCAACGACTTTTACCAGCAGCCCCGCTGGCACCCCGACGGCCGCCGCGTGGTGGCCGTAGCCCTGCGCCGGGCCGGCAAAACCATTGTACTGCTCGACCCTACCGGGCCGGGCCCCGCCGCCCCCGCCGCCGCTGCCCGCGACCTGCTACCCGTGGCCAACGTGAACCTGGCCAACCCCCAGCCCTGGGGCGAATTCGTGCTCTACAACTCGGCCCAGGCCGGCACCGACAACCTGTATGCCGTGCACATCCGCACCGGCCGGAACTACCGCGTCACGAGCCGGCCGTTGGGGGCCTACCACGCCGCCGTGGCCCCCGACGGGCGCACGCTGGCCTTCCACGACTACCGCGCTACTGGCGCGCGGGTGGTCGAAATGCCTCTCGACACGGCCACTTGGACGCCCCAGCCCCCTGCCCTGGCCGACCCGCCCCAGCCCTACACCGAGGCCCTGACGGCCCACGAGCCCGCCGGCCCGGCCGTGGCGCAGCTGCTGGCGCGGCCCGACTCCCTGGCCCCGCGCTACGGGGTGCGGCGCTACCGGCCGCTGGCCCACGCCGTCAACCTGTTCAGCTACGGCGTGGTGCAGAGCCCGGCTGGCAACGCCGTGGCCGTGGGCCTGCGCTCGCAGGATTTGCTGAACACCACTCAGCTGTTTGCCGGCGTGGGCTACGACCAGACCGAGCGCACCTTCAACCTGACCGGGGCCGTGAGCTACCAGGGCCTCTACCCGGTGCTCGATGCCGACATCACCTACGGCGGGCGCGATGCTGCCGTGCTCTACCGGGGCCAGCCGCTGCGCGACCAGTGGCAGTATGCCCGCGCCTCGGCCGGGGTGCGCCTGCCTTTCAACCTCACTCGCTCGAAATACCTGGAGGCCCTGACCGTGGGCGCTTACGTGCTGCACGAGCAGGTATTCGGCTACAACCTGCCGGTGCGCAAATACACCGAACCCGGAGCCAGCCAGCCCGTCGAGGCCCTGCAGGGCTCGCTGGGCTACGCCCGGCAGCGCCGGGCCCCGGCGCGGGGCGTGGGGCCGCGCGTGGGCTTTGCGCTGCTGGCCACGGGGCGGCTCACGCCCTTGGGCACGGGCTTGCAGGCGCGGCAGTGGGGCACGCAGGGCAGCGTGTACCTGCCGGGCCTGCGCGCGCACGATGCCCTCCGGCTGCGGGCTGGTTACCAGTGGCAGGACCAGGTGCAGTATCAGTTTGCGCCCACCATCAATATCCCGCGCGGCGAGGGTTACACCAGCTTCGACCAGCTGGCCGTGCTCAGCGCCGACTACAACCTGCCGCTGGCCTTTACGCACTGGGAGCTGGGGCGGCTGCTGTACGTGCAGCGCCTGCGGGCCACCGTGTTCGGCGACCTGGCCCAGGGCACCGATTCGCACGGCCAGGCGGCCCGCTACACCTACCGCAACGCCGGGGCCGACCTGCTGGTGCTCTTCAATGTGCTGCGCCTGCGCACCCCGCTCGAAGGCGGCGTGCGCGTGACGTACCGGGGTGCGGTGGGACAGTGGCTGGTCGAGCCCTTGGCCTTCAGCCTGCGCCTGTGAGGAACGTCATGCAAAGCAGCCCCATGCTGAGCTTGTCGAAGCATAACGTTCTTTATTGACGTTCTACCCCGCCCGACGTGCTCTGCCTGACTTGCTAAGCGCTTAGCTGCGCGGCACGTCGGCTCCGAGGAAGCGGTCGATGGCGGCCAGGGTTTGCTGGGGGGCGCTGAGGTGGGGGCAGTGGCCGCCGGTATCAACGACCTCAATACGACTGTCGGTTAGGTGCTCGTTGATGTAGTGGCCCACGGCCAGCGGGGCAATCACGTCGTGGGCCGACTGCACGACCAGCGTGGGCGTGTCCAGGAAACTCAACTCGGCGCGGGTGTCGGAGAGGAAGATAACGCGGGCGAAGTGCCGGGCGATTTCGGGGTTGGAGCTGACGAAGCTGTTGGTGAGCTCCATCACCAGCTCGGGGGACTCGTTCGGGCCCATCATCACCGGCGCGATGCCCTGCGACCAGCCGTGGTAGTCAGCGTCCATAGCCGCCAGCAGCTCGTTGATGTCCTTTTGCTCGAACCCACCGGCATAGCCCTTCTCGTTGATGAAGCGGGGCGAGGGCGAAATCAGCACCATTTTTGAGAAGCGCTGGGGCTCGCGCACGGCGGCAATTACGCCAATCATGGCCCCCACCGAGTGGCCCACGAACACCACGTCGTAGAGGGCGAGGGTGCGCAGCACGTCGAGCAGGTCGGCGGCGTGGCCGGCCAGGTCGCCGTGGCGTTCGTAGTCGTAGTCGGCCAGGCGCGAGCGGCCCGAGCCTACCAGGTCGAGTTGCACCAGCTGGTACCGCTGCTCGAAGTGGGGCGTCAGCAGGCGCCAAGTGGCCTGGTCGGCCCCGAGGCCGTGCAGAAACACCATCACCGGGCGGGTAGCGCCGGTGGCGCCGGAAATAGTCGCGTTGCTGCGTTCAAGAATCGAGGAATGGGGCCGGTCGGGCATGGTGCGGGGCGCTGGGTTGGGCAATATGGGGAAGTAAAATAGGCACCGCGTAGCAAAGAGAAA
>JANXMN010000514.1 GCA_025354605.1 Hymenobacter sp.
CGGCATGGGCATCGTCTATCGCGCGCGGCAGGCGCGGCTTGGGCAGCAGGGTCCGTAAATTGGGTCATGGGCCGGGACTACTTGCGAGAGGCGGGGCGCACGTCGAGGCCCACCAGCACCCGCTCCTCGTTCGACAGGTCGCCGATGATTTTGCGGATGGGTTCGGGCACTTTGCGCACCAGCGTGGGAATCGCCAGAATCTGGTCACCTTCGGCCAGCTGCGGGTGCGTCAGCAAGTCAATCACTTCGAGCTTGTAACGGCCTTGCAGGTACTCTTCGCAGTAGCGGTGCAGGTTGGCGAGGGCGGTCACCGATTTCGGCGTCTGGCCCGCAACGTACAGGCGCAACTCCCAAGTTTCTTCTTCGATAATGGCTGTCATGGCAGAAACGATTGGGAGAAAGCACACCGGGCGGCGCGGCGGTACAAATTACTGGTCATTAGTGCTGCCCGGGCCGCTGGCCCGGGCCGGGGCAGCGGGCGGGTTGGCGGCCGTGATGCGCTGCTGCCCGCTGAGCAGGGTTTGCTGGCGGCTCAGCTCGTTCGAGCTGATGAGGCGCAGCTCCTCCTCCACCGATTCGAACTCGGTGCGCAGGTTGGCAATGTTGGCTTCCAGCATGCGGCGGCGGCGCTCCAGCTCGCGGTCGCGGCGCTCGCCTTCCTGCTGGGTGGCCAGCGTGCCGGCGTGCTCCTGCATTTGCTGGCTGAGGCGGCTGGCTCCGGTCACGATGCCGGTCGGCCCGAGCACCACGTCGAGCAGCTCGATGCCGTGGCTGGTCACGATGAACTCGCGCACCTGGTTGGAGTGGGCCATGCCGCGCGATTTGAGAATACTCAGCCCCCGGTTGCGCTCGCCGATGCCTTCGAGGTCGCGCACCGCAATCCAGGTATCAACCAGCGACGACACCCCTTCCTCCGTTACTTCGGACCGGCTTGCGCCGGCATTTACCAGGGCCGTAAACAGGGCCGTGATGTTGTTGACTTTCAGGTAGTCAATCAACCGGGTGAGCATGCTGCGTACCTCGCTCAGGTTGCCCACCGAAATCAGGTTGGTGATGGGGTCGATGACGACGGCGTGGGGCTTGAACTCGCGCACCAGCTTGTGGATGCTGACGAGGTGGCGCTCCAGGCCGTTGAGCGTGGGCCGCGAGGCTTCGATGCGCAGCAGGCCCTGGGCCACAAACCGGCCCAGGTCGATGCCCACCGAGCGCATGTTGCGAATCAGCTGCTGGGCCGATTCTTCGAAGACGAACAGCAGGCAGCGGTGGCCTTCGAGGCAGGTTTTTTGGGCAAAGGCAGCAGCCAGCGTGGTTTTGGCGGTGCCGGCCGAACCGGTTATCAGCACGCTGCTGCCGTGGTAGAAGCCGCGCTGGCCAAACATGTCGTCGAGCGCCGCGATGCCACTCGAGTCAATAGCATCCGACACATTGTGGTCGAGCTGCAGCGAAGTCACGGGCAGCACCGAAATGCCGTCCTCCATAATCAGGTACGGGTATTCGTTGGTGCCGTGGGTGCTGCCCCGGTACTTCACGATGCGCAGCCGGCGGGTGGTAATCTGGTCAATCACGCGGTTGTCGAGCAGAATCACGCAGTCCGACACGTACTCTTCCAGGCCCTGGCGCGTGAGCCGGCCGTCGCCGCGCTCGGCGGTGATAACGGTAGTCACGCCCTTGTCCTTCAGCCAGCGGAACAGCCGGCGGATTTCCGAGCGCAGCACGCTCTGGTTGGGGAAGCCCGAAAACAGCGCCTCAATCGTATCGAGCACCACGCGCTTGGCCCCGATGGAGTCGATGGCGTGGCCCAGCCGAATGAACAGGCCATCCAAATCGTACTCGCCGGTTTCCTCAATCTCGGAGCGGTCGACGTGCACATGGTCGAGGCGCAACAGATTGCGCGCCTGCAAATCCTTCAGGTCGAAGCCCAGCGAGGCGACGTTGGCTGCCAGCTCGTCGGCGGTTTCCTCGAACGCCATGAGCACGCCCGGCTCGTTGAAATTGAGGATGCCCCGCACCAGAAACTCGACGCCGAACAGGGTTTTGCCGCAGCCGGCACTGCCGCAAATCAGCGTAGGGCGGCCCAGCGGCAGGCCGCCTCCGGTAATTTCGTCGAGCCCATCGATGCCCGTGGGGGCTTTGGGCAGGTGGGGCAGGGCCGGGGAAGCAGGGGGGAATTCGGGCATGGAGCGATAATAGTAGCCGCTAGCGCAAGAGTTCAGAAAAAAATACCCGGCCGTGCTAGGCGCACAGCCGGGCATTTCAAATGTAGTACGTGGGCTAATAATTCGGGTTACTTCTGCGCGCCGCCCGCCTCAGCGGCGGCCGGCTTCGAACTCGCGCCAGTCGGTGCGGTGTGCCTCCAACTCAACGGGCGAGACATGATAGGCGGCGCAGGCCTCTTCGGCATTCATCAGGCCCTGGTCGACGGCGTTGAGCACGGCCCATACTTTGAGCTTGCGCTCGGCGGCTTCGGCGGCCGCATCAGGGGCGGGCGCGGGCCGGCCGTCGGTATCGAAGAAGTCGGTCGGGAAGTCGTTCATAGTGGGGGCAAGTTAGCAAGTCGAATATTAACGACACGTGAATATTCCTTGGATTGCCAGGGGGGCCAGAAGTTATTTCCAGCGGCTGAAAAACTGGTCGAAGGCCTCGCGGTAGCCGTCGCTCACGGGCAGGGTTTCGCCGGCCAGCTGCACGGTGCCCCGGCCCACCGACTGAATGTGCCCCAGCCCCACGATGTAGCTGCGGTGGATGCGCATGAACTTGCCGGCGGGCAGCTTTTCTTCCATGCTGCGCAGGCTGGTGAGCGAGAGCAGCGGCCGCGTCTGGCTGGTGAGGTGCACCTTCACGTAGTCCTTCAGGCCTTCCACGTACACGATGCTGGCCAGGGGCACGCGCACCAGCTGGTACTCCACTTTCAGGTAGATGTGGTCTTCTTCGGGCGCGGCCGGCAGCGGGGCGGCAGCGGCGACCGGAGCCGGCACCTCGCCGGCCTGCTTCAGCTCGAAATAGGCTTTGGCCTTGAGGGCGGCCCGCAGAAACTCCTGGTAGTCGAAGGGCTTGAGCAGGTAGTCGAGGGCATCGACGCGGAAGCCTTCGAGGGCGTACTGGTTGAAGGCCGTGGTGAAGATGACGCGCGGGCCGAACTGCAGCACCCGGGCCAGCTCCAGCCCACTCAAATCGGGCATCTTGATGTCGAGAAACAGCAGCTGGGCATCGGGGCGCTCGTGCAGCGAGCGCAGGGCGGCCACGGCGCTCTCGTGCCGGCCCACCAGGCGCAGAAACGGGGTTTGCTCGATGAAGGAGCACACCAGGCCCAGGGCCAGGGGCTCGTCGTCGACGGCCACGCAGTTGATGACGACCGGGGCGGCGGGGGCGGGCACTACAGGTTCAGGAGCAGACATACTTCGTATTCGTGGTGGCTGGTGAGGGGCGTTACGCGCAGGGTGTAGGCATTGGGATACAGCAAATCGAGGCGGCGCTGGGTGTTGGCCAGCCCGATGCCGCCGGGCTCGTCGTCGGCTTCCGCCGGCCGCTCGGGGAAAACGGTATTGCGCACGCGCAGCTCCACGGTGCGGCCCGTGGGCTGGCGCAGCTCAATGGTGATGGCGCTGGGCGAGGTGGCGCTTACGCCGTGCTTAAAGGCATTTTCGACGAAGGGCTGCAACAGCATGGGCGCGATGTTGGGGTCGGGGCTGAGCGGGCCGTGCCCGGCAGGGTCGGGCCGCTCGAAGCGCACCGTCACCTTGTTGGTCAGGCGCAGGTGCATCAGGTCGATGTAGTCCTGCAAAAAGCCGATTTCCTGGCTGAGGCGGGTATGCCCGGCCGGCGACTCGTAGAGCACGTAGCGCATCATGCGCGAGAGGCGGTGCAGGGCGGCGCGGGCCTGCTCGCCATCGAGCAGGGTGAGGGCGTAGATGTTGTTGAGGGTATTGAAGAAGAAGTGCGGGTTGATTTGCGCTTTCAGCAAGCTCAGCTCGGTGGCCACCTGGCGCCGCTCCAGCTCCAGGCGGCTTTCGGCGTCGCGCTGGCCCTTTTGCATGGCCGCGAGGCTGGTGGCCAGGCCCAGCACGAGCAGTGCGAGCAGCAGCACGCCGGGGTTCACGAGCGCGCTGCCTTCCTCGGGGCCGGGCAGCGGGTGCGGGCGTGGCCCCGACCACGGGTTGGGCGGATTCAGCACTGCCTCGCGGGCGGTGGCCACCAGCTCGGGCACGCCCAAACGCTGCTCCACGAGCTGGTGCCCGGCCAGCACGGCCAGCACCAGCCCCGCATTGAGCCCCGCGTAGGCCCACCACTTGCCGCCGTAGAGCAGGCGCGGGGCCGCCCAGGCCACGTTCAGGTAAAATACGCCCACCAACAGCCCGAACACCACAGCCTGCGTCAGCCAAAACTCGGCAGGCTTGGGGCCGGGATAGTCGGGCTGCTGGGCCACCAGCAGCACCGCCACCAGCCCCCACACCAGCGCATGCAGCAGCAGCGTGGAAGCCGAACGGAGTAGCGGAAGGGGCATGTAGTGGGAGTTGGGTGGTGGAAGGAAAGAACGTCATGCAGAGCGTAGCGAAGCATCTTGCCCGCAGTCACAAATCCAAATCACGGAGACGAAGCGAGCGAAATGCTGCCCTGTGCACGAGAGGCAGCGGCCCAAGCAAGAAGCCTTTATGCGAAGCGTGAAGGACCCGCTCCGCAAGCTACAAACCAGGCCCGCTCTTCAGTCTCCCCGCATCGGCCAGCCGGGCAGGAGCGTCGGCCAGTCGGGGTTTTCGGCCGCCGATGTCATTTCGCCCACGCGGATGCCCAAGGCAGCCCGAAAATCCCGAGCGCCTGACGCAGCAAAGGCTGCGTGCTACTTGCCCGGTCCTGAAACCCGGCGGAAACCGGGGGCCGGAAACGGGCAACTCGCCGACCCGACCCGCCAACCCGGCGATTACGCACGACTGCAGACACGGCCATGCCCCAGATTTGAGTTAGTCAGCCACCCCGCCCTATTGGCTGGCGTATTCCCTGCTCTCCGCTATGGTTCCCACCGTATTGCCCCGCGTTGCTTCGCTCATGGCCGCCGCTACCCTGCTGCTGGGGGTGGCCTGCCAGAAAAACGCCCCCACGCCCGATACCGGTGAGCTGGTCAGCCTCACGGCGCTGCCGCTGGTGGCCCCGGCCCCGGTCGGCAACCCCGGCTCTCCGGCCAAAGTAGCCTTGGGCCGCGCCCTGTTCTGGGACCCCGTGCTGTCGGGCGGACACGACGTGAGCTGCGCCACCTGCCACCACCCCGCCAACGGTTACGCCGACGGCCTCGACCTGAGTGTTGGCAGCAACGGGCAGGGGCTGGGGGCCAGCCGCCGCTTCCGGGTGCCCAACAACATCGCCTTCGTGAAGCGCAACTCGCCCACGGTGCTCAACGCGGCCTTTAATGGCCTGCTGCCCGACGGCACCTGCCAGCCGGCTTCGGCCCCCATGTTCTGGGATTCGCGCGCCCAGTCGCTCGAAAGCCAGTCGCTGCTGCCCATTGCCGCGCTGGAGGAGATGCGCGGGCCCCAGCTCAGCGAAGCCGCCGCCCTCGACTCGGTGGTGGCCCGGCTACGCGCCCTGCCGGCCTATGCCCCGCTGTTCGCGGCCGCGTTTGCCGGGTCGCAGCCCATCAGCAGCGCCAACATCGGCAAGGCCCTGGCCTGCTTCGAGCGCACCCTAGTGGCCACCGACGCGCCCTACGACCGCTACCAGCGCGGCGACCAGTCGGCCCTCACGGCCCAGCAGGTGCAGGGGCTGAATGCCTTCGTGGCCAGCGGCTGCGCCAAGTGCCACAGCGGCCCCATGTTCAGCGACTACAAAGCCCACGTGCTGGGCGTGGCCGACAACGGCAAGAACCCCACTTCCGACGCCGGCGTGAACAATACCTACGCCTTCCGCACGCCCAGCCTGCGCAACGTGGCCCTCACGGCCCCTTACATGCACAGCGGCACCATTCCCGACCTGGCCGGCGTGCTCAACTTCTACGACCCCGGCCGGGGTGGCGGCGGGGGCGGCAATCCGCCGCCCAACCCCCATGTGAGTGCCGGCCAGCGCGACCCGCTTTTCCCCGGCCGCGTCACCGACCCGCAGGCCATTATCGCCTTCCTGCAGGCGCTCTCGGCCAGCAGCTACGACCGCAGCGTGCCGGCCTCGGTGCCCAGCGGCCTGGCGGTGGGCGGCAACATTCAGTAGGCTGGTTGCATTCGTCAATACCCCAATTTCTCGCTTTTTTTCACCTGTTGCTTTTCATCACTTCACTCATTTTTCCCCATGCGAACCACAACCCTCCTCCGTCTTACCTGCGCCCTGCTGCTGCTGGGCGTCCTGAGCAGCTTCTCGGGCTGCGCCAAAGAGAACGTCGGCCCCACCGGCGGCTGCCCCAAGAAAACCACGACCACCCCCACGCCGGTTAACTAACCGGCTGGTACCTGCCGGCCCGGCCCGGCTCTGCGCAACCACGCGGAGCCGGGCTTTGCGGGTGCCGGCCGTTCCGGATAGCCGTTATTCTTTTGCTACATTTCCACCATGAGCCGTGTATTATCTCCGTGGGTTCGCCGGTGTGAGCGAATAAGCCTTTTCTGCTGCCTGGGCCTATTGCTGGCCCTGCTGCCCCACCGGGCCTCGGCCACCCACATTGTGGGCGGCGAGCTCGACCTGCAGCGCAAAACGGGCAATACCTATACCCTCACCCTCAACCTCTACTTCGATGCCGTGAACGGGCAGACCGGGGCTATTCGCGACGTGCTGCCGGCGGGCTTCTTCGTGAAGGGCACCAACCAGCGCCTGTTCGACCTCCCACTGCCGCTCACAGGCAGCACCTTCGTGCAGTACACCAGCCCGGCCTGCTCCATTGGCTCGCTCAGCACCCGCAAGCTGGAGTACCGGGCCGATGTGCAGCTAACGGCCGCCAACTTCGGCAGTCCCGGCGGCTACTACGTGGCCGTGGAAAACTGCTGCCGCAACGGCAACATCAGCAACATTGTGAGCCCCGGCGCGGCCGCCCAGACCTTTTACCTGGAGTTTCCGGCCGTGGTGCAGAACGGCCAGCCGTTCATCGACTCCACGCCCCGCATCTTCCCGCCCCTGAGCGACTACGCCTGCCGCAACGAGCTGTTTTACTTTGACTTCGGCGGGCAGGATACCGACGGCGACTCACTGGCCTACGACATGGTGACGCCCCTGAACGGCCACGCCACCTCGGGCAACCCCAACCCCGGCCAGGCCGTGCAGGCCCCCTACCTGCCCGTGGTCTGGAACCCCGGCCTGAGCACCCTGAACCAGATTCCGGGCGCGCCGGCCCTGGGCATCGACGCGCGCACCGGCCGCCTCACGGTGCGGCCGGCCAGCCTGGGCCTGTACGTGTTCGGGGTGCGCTGCTCGGAGTTCCGCCGCCGGGTGAAAATCGGCGAAACCCGCCGCGACTTCCAGCTGCTGGTGGTGAACTGCGCCGCCAACCAGCCGCCCCACGTGCAGGTGCAGGCTCCCGGCCGCAGCCAGCCCTACCGTTTCGGGCGCGACACCCTGCGCCTGGTGCCCGGCGGCAACCACTGCCTGAGCGTGCGCTTCACCGACCCCGACCCCAGCTCGACCCTGACCGCCTCAGTGCGGCCGGTCAATTTCAGCGGCCTGGTGCCCAGCTTCACCACCACTACCACCGGCACGGTGCGCGGGTCGGGCCTGCCCGATACGCTTACGGCCACGCTCTGCTTCCCGCTCTGCACCGATACCCGCGGACGGGTGTACCTGCTCGATGTAATTGTGGCCGACAACGGCTGCAGCCTACCCAAGCACGACACGCTGCGGGTGGCTTTCACGGCCACCCAGCCGCCCAATGCCGCGCCGGTGCTCACCAGCACCCTGCCGCCCGCCCCTCCGCCGCCCGCCGACGTGAGCCCGGCCGTGGTGAGCCTGCACCTGGGCGGGCACTACGCCGCCACCCTGCACGGCACCGACGCGGACAACAACCCGCTGACCCTGACCGCCACCGGCGACGGCTTCGACCTGGCCAACGTGGGCATGCGCTTCACGGCCCAGAACGGCACTGGCCTCGCCGATGCCACCTTCAGCTGGGACCCCAGCTGCGACGCCGTGCGCGTGGCCGGCTACGACGGCGGCGGCCTGCTGGTATACTTCCGGCTCGCCGAGAGTGGCCCCTGCGTGCCCCTGCCGCAGCAGCGGGCGGTGCTGTTTAAGGTGATTCCTGTGAAAGACTCGGTGGTTTTCCGGCCGCCCAACGTCATCACGCCCAACGGCGACGGGCGGAACGACTTTTTCCACATGCCCGACCTGCCGCTGGACTTTTGCGACCATAAGTATGCCGGCATCGCCATTTACTCGCGCTGGGGGCAGCAGGTGTTCAAGTCTAGCGAGCGGGGCTTTCAGTGGGGCGGGGCGGGCGTGGGCGGCGTGTACTACTACCTCGTGACCTATACCGACGGCCGCCGCTTCAAGGGCTGGGTGGAAGTGATTCCGTAGCCGAATCGCGCAATGCCTACCGCCATGCAACTCAAACCCAACATTGCCAGCAGCACCGCGGGCTTCCTGTTCGACCCGGCCACCGGCGACTCATTCGCGGCCAACGCGCTGGCGGCCGACATCCTGGCCCGCACCCGCGCCGGGCAGGCCGAGGCCGCCATCAAGGCCGCCATTGTGGCGCACTACGACGTGGCCCCCGCTCAGCTCGAAAAAGACTGGGACGACCTGCTGGCCCAGCTGCGCGACTTTAACCTGCTGGACCCGGCGGCCTGAGCGACTTCCCGACTGGCACGCTTCTCCGCTTCCTAAATTCCCGAATTTCCCACCTGTGCCCGAACCTGCTGCCCGACTTCCTCATGCGCGCCCCCGCCTCACAGTGGCCGTTACCGGCCTCAACGCGACCGACAGCCCCGGGCCGGGCGTGGCCGTCATCCGTGCGCTGCGCGAATCCCCGGACTTCGACCTGCGCATCATCGGGCTGAGCTACGAGGCCCTGGAGCCGGGCATCTACCTGCGCGAGCTGGTGGATAAAACTTACCAGCTGCCCTACCCCGCTGCCGGCACGGCCGCCCTGCTCGAGCGCCTGCGCTACGTGCACGCGCAGGAAAACGTGGCCGTGCTCATTCCGAATTTCGATGCCGAGCTGTTCAACTTCATCAAGCTCGAAGCGCCGCTGCGGGCGCTGAGCATCCGCACGTTTCTGCCCACCCTGGCCCAGCTCGACAGCCGCGACAAGCTGCACCTGCCGGCTTTTGGGGCTGCGCACGGGCTGCGGGTGCCGGCCAGCCACGTGCTGCACGAGGCCGCCGGCCTGCTGCCCGCCGCCGAAACCCTGGGCTGGCCGCTGGTGCTGAAGGGCCGCTACTACGATGCCGCCGTGGTGCACTCGCTGGCCCAGGCCGAGGTGGCCTTTGCCCGCCTGAGCACGCTGTGGGGCCTGCCGCTCATCGCCCAGGAATTTGTGGCGGGGCAGGAAATCAACGTGGCGGGGCTGGGCGACGGGCACGGCCGCGCCCTGAGCGTGGTGCCCATGCGCAAGCTCACCATCACCGACAAGGGCAAGGCCTGGGCCGGCATCACCCTCGAAGATGACGCCCTGCTGGCCCTGGGCCGCCGCTTCGCTGAAGCCACCAAGTGGCGCGGAGGCTTCGAGCTGGAGCTGCTGCGCACGCCGGCCGGCGAACTGCTGATTCTGGAAATCAACCCCCGCTTCCCGGCCTGGATATACCTAACGGCCGCCGCCGGCCAGAACCAGCCTGCCGCCCTGCTGCGCCTGGCCCTGGGCCTGCCCGTGGCGGAAATGACGGGCTACGCCGTGGGCAAGATGTTCGTGCGCTACGCCTGGGACCTGATTGCCGACCACACCGATTTCCAGCAGGTAGCCGCGCTGGGCGAACTCTGACGCTGCGCTGACGCGCAGCGTCTGTCATTGCGAGCGCAACGAAGTGGAGCGCGGCAATCCTTCCTTTCTCAGCGACTAACCTTCTATTGTGACACGCCTTGACTTTACTACCGTGACAAGCCTTCGGGTCAACTGATGCAGGGCTTTATCACGTCTCAAGGCTTACTGCATCGAGAGGAAGGATTGCTTCGTCGTACCTCCTCGCAATGACAGGCGGCCGCTAGTATCTCTAACACCATGAAGCAACCCTACGAACGTCCTTCCCTGCGCAAGCTCACGGCCGGCACGTCCGGCAAATTTGGCCCCCGGCCCACCGCCCCGGCCACGACCGAGCTGGAGGGCGCGGCCGTGGCCGGGCTGGTGGCGCAGTACGGCTCGCCGCTGTTCGTGCTGAGCGAGCGGCAGCTGCGGCGCAGCTACCAGGCCGTGCAGCGGGCTTTTGCCACGCGCTACCCGCGGGTGCAGCTGGCGTGGTCGTACAAAACCAACTACCTGAACGCGGTGTGCCGCACCTTTCACCAGGAAGGGGCCTGGGCCGAGGTGGTGAGCGGCATGGAGCTGGAGAAGGCCCTGCTGAATGGCGTGCCCGGCCCGCACATTCTGTTTAACGGCCCCGGCAAGCGGCGCGTCGATTTGGAGCGCGCCTGCCAAGTCGATGCCCTCATTCACCTCGACAACGCCGACGAGCTGCACCTGCTGCTGGACGTGGCTGCCGCTGCTCCGCACCTGCCCCGGGTGGCCCTGCGCGTGAACCTGGACACCGGCTTCTACCCGCAGTGGGACCGGTTCGGCTTCAACCTCGAAAACGGCGAGGCCTGGCAGGCGCTTACCCGGGTGGTGCAGTCGGGCCGGCTGGCGCTCACGGGCCTGCACTGCCACATCGGCACCTACGTGCTGCAACCGGAAGCCTACGGCCAGGCCGCTACCAAGCTGGCGGCCCTGGCCCGCCGCTGCCAGCGCGAGCTGCACACGCTGGTCGACTACCTCGACCTGGGCGGCGGCTTCCCCTCCACCAACACGCTGAAGGGCGCTTACCTGCCCGCCGCCGACACTGTGCCCCCCCTCGATGCCTACGCCGAAGCCGTGGCCGACGCGCTGCTCGGGGCCGGTTTCGAGCCCGCCGAGCGGCCGCTGCTGGTGCTGGAGGCCGGCCGCGCCGTGGTCGACGACGCGGGCTCGCTCATCGGCTCGGTGCTGGCCAACAAGCGCCTGGCCGACGGCCGCCGCGCCACCATCCTCGACTTCGGGGTGAACCTGCTCTTCACCTCCTTTTGGTACGACCACCACATCAGCCCCGCCCGCGCCTACTCCGACCACACCGAGCCCACCGTACTCTACGGTCCGCTGTGCATGAACATCGACCAGCTGCGGGCCAGTATCGCCCTACCCCTGATGGTCCCCGGCGACCAGGTGGTGGTGCACAAAGTGGGGGCCTACAACCTCAGTCAGTGGCAGCAGTTCATCAACCTGCGCCCCAACGTGGTGCTCCTCGACCAAGCCGGCACCCCCCACCTCATCCGCGCCGCCGAGACCCTGGAGTACCTCCAGCAGCTGGAGCAGGTGCCGGACCACTTGCTGTAAATCATGCCTGTCATTGCGAGTGGAGCGCAGCGGAACGCGGCAATCTTTCCTCTCGAAGCCAGACACTTTCCTAACCCAGAAATCTCTTTTTAAGCACCCTCAACCTTTTCCATAAAGCGCTCTGAGTTCATCAGGCTAGTTGCTTTGGGAGGAAGGATTGCCGCGTTCCGCTACGCTCCACTCGCAATGACAGGCGACTCCATCACCACTTACTTCCGCGCTGTGCTGCGCAGCTACAGCATGCTGTTTTTCTCGCAGCACCTGGGGCTGGCGGGGCTGCTGCTGCTCGTCACCTTCGCGCACCCGGCCGCCGGGGTGGCGGGGCTGGGCAGCGTGCTGCTGGCCGTGGGCGCGGCGCGGCTGGGTGGCTTCAACCGCGCTTGGACCGATGCGGGGGCCTACGGCTTCAACGCCCTGCTTACGGGGCTGGCGTTGGCCACGTACTTCCCGCCGGGCTGGGCGCTGGCGGGGCTGGTGGCGGTGGGCGCGGGCGTGGCCCTGCTGCTGAGCGTGGCCCTGGGCGGCTGGCTGAGCGGGCGCGGGCTGCCATTTCTGAGTTTGCCCTTCGTGGGCACTACCTGGCTGCTGCTGCTGGGCGGCGGGCAGTTGCTGCACCTGGTGCCCGGCGAAACCGGTGTGTACTGGCTGAACGAGGTGTACGCCCTGGGCGGGCCACGCCTGGTGGCGGCGGCGCAGTGGGTGGGCGACTGGCCCTGGCCGCCGCTGCTGGCTACCTACCTGCGGGCGCTGGGCTCGGTGGTATTTCAGGACAGCGCGGCCGCCGGGCTGCTGGTGGCGCTGGGGCTGCTGTGGCACTCGCGCATTGCGTTTTCGCTGTCGGTGCTCGGGTTTCTGGGGGCGTATGGGGTGCTGCTGCTGGCTGGCCTTACCGGGTACGAGGCGGCGGCTAGTGGGCTGAGCGAATACAACTTGGGGGCCAACTACATCGTGGCGGCCATTGCGGTGGGCAGCGTGTTTGTCATCCCGTCGGCGGCCAGCTACGGCTGGGCCCTGTTGAGCGTGCCCGTCACGGTGCTGGCCCTGGCCGGCCTCACGGCCGCGCTCGACAAGGCGGGGCTGCCGGCGCTGTCGCTGCCCTTCTGCGCCACGGCGCTGCTGTTGCTGTACGTGCTGCTGCTGCGCGAGCGGCCGGGCCGGGGGTTGGTGCTCACGCCGGTGCAGCGCTACTCGCCCGAGCACAACCTCTACGCCCACGCCACCGACCGCCTGCGCCTGGCCCACCAGGACGCGGTGGCGCTCACCCTCCCGTTTCTGGGGAGCTGGCGCTGCACCCAGGGCTACCACCACGGGGGCCCTACCCACCTCGGCGACTGGGGCCACGCCCTCGACTTCGTCATTGCCGATGCCGACGGCCGCACCTGGCAGGGCACCGGCCTCAGTCTGAGCGACTACTACGCCTACAACAAGCCCGTGCTGGCCCCCGCCGATGGCGTGGTGGTGGAAGTCATCCAGCACCTCGACGACAATGCCATCGGCGAGGTGAACCTGAGCCAGAACTGGGGCAACACCGTCGTTATCCGCCACGCGCCGGGCCTCTACACCCAACTCTCGCACCTGCGCGCCCACTCGGTGCCGGTGAAGCCCGGCGACTACGTGCGGCGCGGCGACATCGTGGGCACCTGCGGCAGCTCGGGCCGCTCGCCCGAGCCGCACCTGCACTTCCAGGTGCAGGCCACACCCTACGTGGGCTCGCGCACTATGCCCTACCCGCTGGCCTGGTTTGTGGCCACCCCGGAAACGGCGACTGCGGCCGTTGTGCCTTCTCATGAGTTGGCGAAGACTTCACGGGCTTTGCAAACGTCTCTTCCGGCTTTGGATAAGACTTTGCTGGCTTTGGAAAACCCTTTTCTAGGGCCGAAGAAGTCTTCTCTGCCTTTAGAAAACTCTTTTCCTCCTCTGGAAAACCCTTTTCCGCCTCGGGAAAACTACTTTCCACCCCTGGAAAACTCCTTTTCAAAGCCAGAAAAGCCTTTTCCGGGTTTGGTCAAGGCTTCCGGGGTTTCAGTAGCTTCCGCTGGAGCTTCAGCTAAAGCTTCTACGCCTGCCGGCTTGCCTGGTGCCGCTTCGACACTGTCTCCGCAAGCTTCGATGGCGGCTTTCGATGCTTCAGCACTAGCTTCCACCACAGCGCCAACGGCTTTCCCGCCCTCGCCTACCCCGCAGCTGCGCCACTACGCCGTGCCCGTGGCCGGCGACACCGTGTGCCCACCCGCCTTCAACCGCACCCTGAGCCAAGCCCTGCGCCTGCCCCCGGGCTACGTGCTCGACGTGCGCGATGCCCGAGCGCCCGAGGCCCCGGCCCAGCGCTGGGAGGTTTTCACCGATGCTTACAATCTCTCTTACCTGCGCTGCCAGCGCACGGGGGCAGTGCTGTATTTCGGCGGCGACGAGTCGGTGCTCTACTGCACGGCCTGGTACGGCGACGAAAGCTCCTGGCTCTACCTGCTCTACCAGGCCGCCTACCGGGTGCCGCTGGCCCTGCTGCCCGGCCAGCTCACTCATGATGAGCTGCCGCTGAGCGTGGTGCGCCGGCCGCTGCTGCGCTGGGTACAGGATTTCGTGGCCCCCTTCTTCCGCTTCGTGCGGCCTACGTTCGCGCTGGCCGCCGTGCCGCCCAGCACCGCCGAGGAGTGGGCCGGCCGGGCCGTGCGCCTGCGCAGCCGCGTGGCCGTGGCCTGGTTCGGCCGCGCCCACGAAGCCTGCACCGCCGAGCTGGTGTTCCGCGAGGAGGCGCTGGCCGAACTGCGCGTGCAGCAGGGCGGGCAGGCCTTCCACCTCACCTGTAGCCCCGTCCGCGCATGAGCCAGCCAGCATACCGGCAACGGCCGTGGGGCCTCGTGTTTCCGCTGTTTCGAAGGTTCCTGAACTGGTGCCGGCCGCCGCTTTTGCTGCCGCAACTCCTGGTGCTCCTCCTGTTGCTGCTGTTGCTGAATGGCGGCCGGGCCCAGGCCCAGGTGCCCAGCCGCCCCACCCCTGATTCTACCCTGCACTCGGCGGCCGAGCTGATGCAGCTGGGACAGCCCGGCGTCGATTCGCTGGTGGTGCTACCGCCGGCCGGCCGGCCCACCCTCACCACTGCCCCCTTCCTCGACAGCCTGCTGGCCACGCTGGCCGCCCGGCACCGCTGGGCGGCCGTCGACTCGGCCGGGCGGGCGGCCCTGCGCCTGGGTGCCGACTACCCCGCCCTGCGCCGCTACCTGGGGCAGGCCGCGCTGGCCCGCGCGCGCCCGGCCGAGGCCCTGCGCCAGTACGACCGCGCCCGCCGCGCCAACCCCTTCGACAGCCTGGCCAATTACGGCCTAACCTTGGCCTATTTGCAGTTCAACCAGCCCGCCCCGGCTGCTTTGCTGGCCCGGCACCTGCCCGACTCGCTGCGCCGCCGCCTGCACCTGAGCAGCTTCCAGCCTCTCATAGCGGTGGAGGTAGAAGCCGGCGGGCAGTTTTCCGACACCCGCCACCGAGGGCCGTCGGCGTTACTGCGGCTGGGCATCAGCAGCCGCCTGAGCCCGCGCTTCAGCCTCACCCAGAACTTCACCCACTTCGGCCAGGACATTGAGCTGCCCGACCCCTACCACCCGGGCCGCGACCGCCATTACCCCATCCGCCAGAACCAGTACCACGTGCTGCTGGGCGCGCAGTTGGCCCCGCGCTGGCGGGCGCAACTGGGCTACCACTTTCTGGAAAGCGACCTCGGCCGCCACGAAAGCCGCCTCGGCCAGCTCGCCTACGCCGCCCTCACCTACTACCGGCCCTACTACGCGGTGCAGGCCGGCTTCTTCGCCGGTACCCTCACCGATACCACCCGCATCCAGGCCGACCTGCGGCTGACCGTGTACCCGCTCGGCAGCCTGCGCCTCTACGGCTTCGGGCGGGCCAGCGTGGTGCGCTCAGCCGGCCGCAGCTACCCCAACGGCGTGCTGGGCGCGGGCGGCCAGCTGCGGCCGCGCCTCTGGCTCGAAGCCTTCGGCGGGCTGGGCCAGGTGCCGGTGCTGGCCGAAGTCGATGGCACCTACGTGTATAACCTGCTCGACCCCGTGCACGAGCGCGCCGGGGCCAGCCTGCTACTTTTACTGCCGCACCAGCTCTCCGCCCGTCTGGCCGCCGGGGCCGAGCGCCGACGCGATGCCATCGACGGCATGTATTATGCTCTTTATTCGCTAAGCACCACCCTCGCATGGACCTGGTAAAGCTGACTTTCATCGCCGGCCTCGCGTGCGTCGCCCCGGCCCGCGCCTGGGCCCAGCAGGACCAGACGACTGCTTTCGCCACCAGCTATGCCGCCGAGGCCAAGGCCGACTACCCCGAGGCCATTGCCCCGCTCAAGGCCATCTATACCGGCACCTACGAGCAGAACCTGCGCCTGGGCTGGCTCTACTTCCTGGCCAAAAACTACTCGGCCGCCGCCGCCCACTACCAGAAAGCCACCGAGCAGCGCCCCTACGCCATCGAGCCCAAGCTCGGCCTCACCAAGCCCCTCAACGCCCTGGGCCAAGTCGACCGCCTGCTGGCCACCTACGAGAGCATCCTCAAAATCGACCCGCAGAATACCCAGGCCAACTACTGGACCGGGGTCATCTACCTCAACCGCAAAGCCTACGCCCCGGCCGCCCGCTACTTCGAGCGCGTCGTCAACCTCTACCCCTTCGACTACGACTCCAACCTCTCGCTGGCCTGGGCCTACGTCAACCTCGGCAAGAAAGCCGAGGCCCGCGCCCTCTACACCAAAGCCCTGCTCATCCGCCCCGGCGACACCGCCGCCCTCGCCGGCCTGAAAAGGCCGTAGCGGCGGGTTGAGGCCAGTTGGGCGCAGTTGGGGAGGACAGAAGGAAAAAGGACGTCATGCAGAGCGCAGCGAAGCATCTTGCCCGCGGTCACTAATCAATGCCGTTTCAACGATTGAGTTACTGCCACAAGCGAGATGCTTCGCTGCGCACTGCATGACGTCCTTTTGCCGTGGCGATGCTACTCTTCAGGCAGCCAGCGGCAGGCTCCGCCACACGCAGGCGGCCAGCTGGCCGAAGGTTTCGACCTGTTGCAGCTCGGCCTCATCGAGTTGCACCTGAAACAGGCGCTCCACGTCGCAATACAGCTCAGCGCGCTCCAGTTGGTTGGTAAAAACCACACTGAGTCGCCGGCGCGGAATCAATTGGGCGGGGGCAATGAGGTGGTGCCGCAGAATACGGCGCAGGGCTTTATACACGTGGCGTTTCATGATAATCGGGAAATAAATAAGCGGAAATAAATGCGGGATAACTGGTAGCGGCCGCCTTACTTGTTGGGCCGGCGGCCCTGGCGGTAAGCGCGCTTTCGGGCCGTTTCCTGGGCCCGCATCCGGGCGTATTCGTCGGCTTTGAGTACGTGGCGCAATTGCTGGTCGGTATCGTCTTCGGGGCGGAACATGGGCAAAAATGAGTGGATGATGGATAAGCTACTGGACAGAGCCGCGCCCGGCGGCAATGGTTGCGCCCGGCGCGCTCAGTTCGGTACCGAGGCCGGCCCCAGGCCCAGGCGGGCGGCCGGCATGGCCGCCGTTTCGCTGCCGCCGGCCTCGGCCACCTGCACGCGGCGCGTGCTGAGCTGTTGGTCGGGCAGCAGCTCCAGCAGGCTGGTTACTTCGTGCAGCAGCGTTGCGCCAGCCTCGTCGAGGGGCTGCATCAGCACCACGGGCCAGGTGCGCGGGGCGGGCATTTCGGGGTCGCGCTTTTGCGCGGCGGCGGGCCGGGCAGTAGCAAGCGTCACCAAAAGAAAAGCGGGAAACAACAGGCGGGTAACCATGGCCGGCGGGCAGTTGGGGATGGCTGGGCAGGGGCCCCAAACCACCCGGTGAATTTGATGACCCAAAAGTGCCCCGCCCGCCCGGCCGGCACCACACCCAATCGCCCAACCCGCTGCTGGCACCGACCATCTGCCTGATTTGGCACCGGGTAGCGCCCTGGCGGCCAGCGGCATCTCCGGGCCGGCGGCTGCTAAAACCGTTTCCGGTTCGAAGCCGGCCATTGACAGCGGTGGCAGGGGTATTCGCCGAGGCGGGGGCGCATTCTACCGATTTAGGCCAATACCCGGGTTAAAACTTTACTTTATTTATATTGAAATCACGGCATCCACCTGTTCCCCATCTGCTTGCGTCCAGCTGTTACTCCCCTCCGCATGGCAATATCTTCTGAACCCACCGCGCTGCTAACCGGCGATTCCGGTGCCATGCCGTTTCCGCGACTGGCCGGCGATGTCGCCCGCCACACGCCCCCGTTGCAGCACCGCCACTCCGAGCGGGGCGATGCCCTCCCGCTCATTCTGGGCCAGAACGCACCCAATCCTCACGACGGGGAAACGGCCATCCCCTTCACCCTGCTGCACCCGGCCGACGTGCGCCTCGAGATTTTCGACCTGCTGGGCCGCAAAATGGCGGCCGTGGTGCGCAAGGGCCTCGGCAGCGGCGAGCATTGCATTCAGCTCAACCTGCGCGGCCTGTGCCTGCCCTACGGCGAATACCCCTACCACCTGCACGCCACCACCACCCACGGCGTGCACAGCCTGAACCGAACCATGACGCTGAGCTTCTCGCTGGCGCTCGCCGAGTAATCCCCGACCTTATTTCGGTGGCCTGCCTTGCATCCGGGCCGCGCCACCCTATATTGTCCTCCTGAAAATCAAGAAGAAGTGTGTGTGAGTAAGTGCTGAGAGGCTGGCCGCTGCAACGGGCAGCCTCTGTCATTTGCGGCAGTAGCGCGGGGCCGGCGAAGGCGGCGATGTTGGTGGGCCGACTTTCAGGTTCGGCCGGGCGGGCCGTACTTTGCGGGCGCGGTTCGGGCGGTGGGCCGCGCGCTTGCTTTTGCTATTTCCTCCCAACGCGGCTGCGCCGCACAACTTTTTTATATGGCTGACCAAACCCTAACCGGCCTGCGGGCCGGTGTGCTGCACGGCGACGAAGTGCAGGCCCTCTTCCACCACGCCAAAGCCCACGGCTACGCCCTGCCCGCCGTGAACGTGACCGGCACCAACACCGTGAACGGCGTGCTCGAAACCGCCAAAGCCCTGAACTCGCCCGTGATGGTGCAGTTTTCGAACGGCGGCGCGCAGTTCTTCGCCGGCAAATCGGTGCCCAACGGCCAGCAGCAGGCCAGCATCGCCGGGGGCATCTCGGGCGCGCACCACGTGCACCAGATGGCCGCCCTCTACGACGTGCCCGTGGTGCTACACACCGACCACGCCGCCAAAAAACTCCTGCCTTGGATTGATGGCCTGCTCGACGCCGGCGAAAAATACTACCAGACGCACGGCCAGCCCCTCTACAGCTCGCACATGCTCGACCTCTCGGAAGAGCCGATTGAGGAGAACATTGAAATCTGCAAGCGCTACCTCGAGCGCATGGCCAAAATCGGCATGACGCTGGAAATCGAGCTCGGCGTGACCGGCGGCGAGGAAGACGGCGTCGACAATTCCGACGTGGACAGCTCCAAGCTCTACACCCAGCCCGAGGAAGTGGCCTACGCCTACGAGCAGCTGAGCGCCATTAGTCCGCGTTTCACCATCGCGGCCGCTTTCGGCAACGTGCACGGCGTGTACAAGCCCGGCAACGTGAAGTTGCAGCCCAAGATTCTGCACAACTCGCAGGAGTTCCTGCGCCAGAAGCACCACATCACCGAGGCTCTGCCCATCGACTTCGTGTTTCACGGCGGCTCGGGCTCGTCGCAGGAGGAAATTCGCGAGGCCATCAGCTACGGCGCTATCAAGATGAACATCGATACCGACCTGCAGTGGGCCTTCTGGGAAGGCATCAAGGACTACTACGTGAAGAACGAGGGCTACCTGCAGGGCCAGATTGGCAACCCCTCCGGCGCCGACTCGCCCAACAAGAAATACTACGACCCGCGCGTGTGGCTGCGCAAGGGCGAAGAAACCTTCGTGGCGCGCCTCAAGCAGGCTTTCGAAGACCTGAACTGCGTGAACCGCCGCTACTAGCGCCGGCCGGAAAATCGCCTTGGCGCAATAGCATTTTACTCCTCTCGAATTCGTAAATTTGAGAGGAGTATTTTTTTGCGCGTCCCCTCACCTTCTCTTTTTTCTGCAATGAAACAGCTATACCTCACTGCCGGCCTGCTCGTAAGCGGGTTCGCTGCCTTTGCGCAAAACCAGGCTCCCGCCGGCGGCGGGGGCTACCAGCCGCCCGTGGCCGAATGCGTGAGCGCCCCGCAGCGCCGGCAGATTGAGGCCGACCTGGCGGCCAACGTGGCCCGGCTCCGGCAGCAGGGCCTGCTGCCCGCCGCCGGGTCCGCCCGCCCCATGAACGTGTCGCTGAACTGGCCCCTGCGCCAGGCGGCGGGCTTCGACTACGCCAACATTCACGGCATCAGCAATTTCGTCGACCACAACGCGGCCTACCCCAACGCGGTGCAGGACTACAACTGCGGCACCCGCACCTACGACAACGCCTCGGGCTACAACCACGCCGGTACTGATATGTTCCTGTGGCCCTTCAGCTACAACATGATGGACCGGCAGCAAGCCGAGATTATCGCGGCCGCCCCCGGCGTCATCATCGGCAAATTCGATGGCAACTTCGACCGCAACTGCGCCATGTCGAACGCCAACTGGAATGCCGTGTACGTGCAACACTCCGACGGCTCGGTGGCCTGGTACGGCCACATGAAAACCAATTCGCTGACCAATAAGGCGGTGGGGGCCAGCGTAACGCAGGGCGAACGCCTGGGCTCGGTGGGCAGCTCGGGCAGCTCGACGGGGCCACACCTGCACTTCGAGCTGCACAGCCCCACCGGGGCCATCATCGACCCGTATTCCGGGCCGTGCAGCACGGCGGCCAGTTGGTGGGCCAGCCCCCGCCCCTACTACGATTCGGCCCTGAACACGCTGCTGCTGCACCGCGCCGCGCCCGTGTTCAACACCTGCCCCACCCCCGACACGCCCAACGAAAGCAGCGCCTACATGCCCGGCGACCGCCTCTTTACCGCCGCCTACTACCACGACCAGCTGGCCGGTCAGACCACGCAATACACCATCTACCAGCCCAACGGCACGGTATTTACCACCTGGTCCAGCTCGGCCACGGCGGCTCATTACGCGGCCTCGTACTGGTACTGGAGCTACACCCTGCCCACCACGGCGCCCACTGGCACCTGGCGCTTCCAGGCGCAGTATCTGGGCACCACGGTTTCGCGCACCTTCACCGTGGGCGTGGTGAATGCCACGGCCGTGGCCCGCACCGCGCAGTACACGCTCTACCCCAATCCGACCACCGACGTGGTGCAGCTCAGCGGCCCGCTGCCGGTGGCCCGCGTGGAGGTACTCAACCCGCTGGGCCAGGTAGTGCGCAGCATAGCCAACCTGCGGCAGCCCACGCTCGACCTCGGCGGGCTGGGCGCGGCGGGGCTGTACCTGGTGCGCCTGCACCGCGCCGATGGCACGGTGGAGCAGCATAAGGTGGTGCTGCAATAGCCCACGGGGCTACTTGCCAATCGACCCAATCTTGGGCTGAATCTGGATGATGAAGCGCTTGTTGAGCGCCTCCTGGCTGCCGGTGTAGCGGCCGGCCCCGCGAAAGCCGCTGCCGGCCGCTATCACTTCCAGGTTGGCCGGAAACTGCAGCCCGGCTTGCTCCCAGAGGCGGATAACGGCCAGGGCCCGGCTGTAGCTAAGCTGGCGCACGGCCGGGCCGTCGAGGTTGTGGGGGTCGTTGGCGGGGTAGCCCAGGTTTTTGGCGGCGCGGCCTTCCACTACCACCAGATACTGCACATTGTCGTCGTTTTTTATCGATTGCATCTGGCTGAGCAGGAAGCGGCCGGCTTTCACCAACGGCTCCTGCGCGTCGGAGGGCAGCACGTCGCTTTTGGGCGCGAAAGTGACCGGGAATTTCAGCTCGTAGCGCTTGTAGGTGGGGTTGTACTCGAAATAGTTGCTTTCGAGGCGCTTGAGGGCGGCTTTGATTTCGTCGAGCTTGCGCTTTTCCTGCACCTGCACCTTGAGGTCGTAGATAAGCTTGTCGTTGTCGCGCTGCTTGTCTTTGAATAGCTTGTAGCTGAGCACGAACAGCACGAGCATGGTCAGAAACAGGGCCGTCATGAGGTCCACGTAGCTGGGCCAGAAGAAGTCCTTGTTCTCTTTCATATCAGAACGCCATGCTGAATCAAAACGTCATGCTGAGCGGAGC
>JANXMN010000567.1 GCA_025354605.1 Hymenobacter sp.
TTTTCTGACAGACGCGGGCGGAGGCTGCCTGCTGGTGCCGCGGGGGACCGGGGTAGCCGCGCACTGCCGCCTGGGCGCTACTTTCGCCCCATGTCCGCACCTACTTTGCAGCGCCGTCTGGGCCTCGTGCAGGCCACCGCCCTGAATATGATTGACATGGTGGGCATTGGGCCCTTCGTGACTTTGCCGCTCGTAATGGGCTTTATGGGGCCGAATTTCCTGCTGGCCTGGCTGGTGGGGGCGGCCCTGGCCTCGGTCGATGGCCTCATTTGGAGCGAGCTAGGGGCGGCCTACCCCGAGGCCGGGGGCAGCTACCGCTTCCTCAAGCTGGCCTACGGCGAGCAGAAGTGGGGACGCTACATGTCGTTTCTCTACGTGTGGCAGACGCTCATTCAGTCGCCGCTGGTGCTGGCTTCCGGGGCCATTGGCTTCGCGCAGTACTTCGGCTACCTCGTGCCGATGACCGCGTGGTGGCAGCCCAAGGCCGTGGCCGGCACGGTGGTGCTGCTGCTGGTGGTGCTGCTCTACCGCCGCATCGAGGACATCGGCAAGCTGGGCGTGGCGCTGTGGGTGGGCGTGCTGAGCCTGATGGGCTGGCTGATTTTCGGCGGCGTCACCCACCCCAACCACCATGTCGATATCTTCCCGGCGGGTGGCTTCTCGGCTTTGCCGGGGTTGCTCATTTCGGCCGCCATGGGGCAGGCGGCGGTCAAAACCATCTATTCCTACCTGGGCTACTACAACGTGTGCCACCTCGGGGCCGAAATCAAGGGGCCGGAAAAGGTGATTCCGCGCAGCATCTTCCTCAGCATTCTGGGCATCGCGGCCCTGTACCTGCTGCTGAACTGGAGCGTGGGCACGGTCATCGGCTGGCAGGAGGTGCAGGGCTGGCAGGCCAGCGCCGGCGACAAGTCGCAGTTCATCATCAGCGTGTTTATGGAGCGGCTCTACGGGCCGACGGCGGCTAACGTGGCCACGGGCATGGTGCTGCTGGTGGCGTTTGCCTCGCTGTTCGCGGTGCTGCTGGGCTACTCGCGCATCCCCTACGCGGCGGCGGCCGACGGCGAGTTTCTGCCGGTGTTCGGCAAGCTGCATCCCACCAAGCAGTTCCCGTACGTGTCGCTGCTGCTGCTGGGCGGCGTGGGCTTCGTGTTCAGCCTCCTGTTCCGGCTGGGCGAGGTGATTTCGGCCATCCTGGCCATGCGCATTCTGGTGCAGTTCGTGGGCCAGGCAGTGGGGCTGATGCTGCTCCGGCGGCGGCGCGGTACGGCGGCGCTGCCGTTCAAAATGCCGCTCTACCCGCTGCCCGTTATCCTGGCCATCATCGTGTGGCTGTTCGTGTTCGTGGGCATTGCCCCGGCCGAGGTGACGTGGGGTGGCGTGCACTTCAAGCTGTATTTCCAGCTGGCCGCGCTGGGCATGATGGCGCTGGGCACCGGCGCCTTCCTGCTCTGGAGCCGGCGGCTGGGGCGCTGGCCGTTCGCCGGGCGGGCAGCGGCCAATTCCTAATCCAGAGCCGTTGCCACGCCGCAAATCCTGGCCAACGCGGTTTCTGTGCTGAGGAAGGTCTGCCTGCTGGTTCTCTGTCGGCTCGCCGGCGGGCTGCGCGTCGGGGCGCAGCCGGACGTGGGCTGCCCGTCGGCCGTTGCCATTGCTCGCGTGGGGTATTGCCCGATCGGAACTATGCCCAGAACGAATTCGCACCGATACGGCCCTGGTGTTTGCCGAAGCCGACTCGCTGCGGCCGGCCCAGGCCCGCTACCCGGCCCTCACCAGCAACGAGCAGCGGCTGTCCTGCTACTTCCACATCCAGCTTTCAACCAAGGAAATCGCGGTCCTGCTCAGCATCGACCCGGCCAGCGTGCGCCGGGCCAAAACCCGCCTTTTTAAGAAGATAGCGGCGGCCCACCAGGCGGCTGGCCGAACTCTACCGGCACCGCAGCTGGCAGAGTAGCCGGCCTCAGTTGAGCGGGAACGACTGCCGGAAGGCCAGCGGCGAGAGGGCCGTCTGGGCTTTGAAAAACCGGCTGAAGGACTGCGGATGCTCAAAGCCGAGCGCGTAGGCGACTTCGCTCACCGACAGGGCCGTGGTGCTGAGCTGCTCCTTCGCTTGCTCAATGAGCTGGTCGTGAATGTGCTGCTGGGCGCTTTGGCCGGTGAGCGTGCGCAGCATATCGCTCAGGTAGCTGGGCGAAACGTGCAGGCGCTGCGCCAGGTGCCGCACCGTGGGAATGCCCCGGCTAAGTAGTTGCTCGCTGCGGAAGCAGTCTGCCAGGGTCTCTTCCAGCCGTTGCAGCAAGTCGCTGTGTACGGCTTTGCGCGTCAGAAACTGGCGCTTGTAGAAGCGGTTGGCATACGTGAGCAGCAGTTCGAGCTGGGCCACCACTACATCCTGGCTGAACTCGTCGAGGCGGCTGGCCAGCTCCGCCTCCACCGTGCGGAACAGGGCTAGCAGCAGCTCTTTCTCCGGTTCCGAGACGTGCAGGGCCTCGTTGGCCGCGTAGGTGAAGAAGCCGTAGTGCCGCATCTTTTTGGCCAGAGGGTAGCCGGCCAGAAAATCCGGGTGAATGAGCAGGGTGTAGTGTCCGCACAGGCTCGCCTCCGGCTCGGCAGGGTGGCCGATAACCTGGTTGGGAGCGGCAAACAGCAAGCCGCCGGCATCGAAATCATAATGCCCCTGGCCGTAAGGAAGCCGGCCGCTCAGCCGGGGCCGGTAGGCTATCTTGTAAAAGCTCAGCACGTGCGCGTGGGGAGGGCCGGCGAGCGGCGTGGGGGTACCGGCCCCGTTCAGCAGGCTGATGAGCGGGTGCAGGGGAGCTGGCTGGCCAAAGGCCCGGTGGGCCTCCGTCAGAGAGGCAAACCGAAGGGGTACGGTTACGGGCTTCTTCATAGGTGGCAAGTTAGAGCCATTCTCCGGCCCAATTACCGCTTGTAGCGCGGACGTTGTCGTCTGCGCTACAAGCGGTAATTGGGCCGTTTCAACGGCGCGGGGACGCGGACGACAACGTCCGCGCAATGGCTCAAAGCTGTTCTGTTAGCCGGAATACCTAGCAGCAACTGCCTGGCTCCAATAGCTTTTTAGTAACGCCCGGGAGCCGGAGGCGGTCTAGCTGGCGGCGCCCTGGGCAGCATCGGCCACGGTTTCCCACGCCTCCCAAACGGCCAGCCGCTGGGCGTAGGTAGCGCGCACCATAGGCAGGTTGTGGCTGCCGAGGAACAGGCGCAGGGGCGGCTGCGCGGCATCTACCACGGCAAAGATGGCGGGCGGGGTGGCGGCCGGGTCGCCGCGCTCCAGGCCCCGCAGGTTCCCGAAAAACTGGTTTTTGAAATCGGCGTACACTTCCAGGCCGGGCGCGAAGCGCAACGACTCGGGGCTGCCGAATTCGGTGGCGTAGGCTCCCGGCTCGATGATGGTTACATTGATGCCAAATGGGGCTACCTCGGCCGCCAGGCTTTCGTGAATGGCTTCGAAGGCCCATTTCGAGGAGCAGTAATAGCCGATGACGGGCAGGGTATAGTGGCCCAGGCCACTCGAAACGCCCAGGAGGTGGCCGTGGCCCTGCGCCCGTAGCAGCGGCAGCACGGCCTGAAGCACGGATAGAGTGCCATAGATGTTGGTTTCGTAAAGCGCCCGCACGTCGGCCAAGCTCGCTTCCTCAATGGTGCCGACCAGCGAGTAGCCGGCATTGTTGAGCACCACGTCGAGCCGGCCGAAGTGCGCGTGGGCCTGGGCGACAACCGCTTTTACCTGCTCGGGGCTGGTTACATCCAGCTCCAGCGCCAGCACGTTGAGACCGTATTTTTCCGTTAGGCCGGCGAGGCTGGCCAGTTGGCGCGCCGTGGCGGCCACCTTGTCGCCGCGCTGCAAGGCGGCCTCGGTCCAGACGCGGCCGAAGCCACGGGAAGCGCCCGTGATAAACCAGATTTTAGGGGCCGCGCTGGCAGCGGGGGCCGGGGCGGCTGGCCCGGCGGGAAGTGGTTGAGGGGTCATGGATGAGGGGGGAGTTAGAGAACGGGGCAAAGGTCCGGCCCGGCTCCTGGCTACCCGTAGCCGGATTGCGGGAGTTTGTAGCCTAAATGAGGCACCAGCCGGGCGGCCCGTGGAGCACGGCTAAGCCGCCGGAGTAGGCAGCCGCTGCGCGTGAGCAGGGCCACCCGCCGAACGGCTGTGGCCCCACTCCAGGCTGCCTCGTTTGGCGGGGTGGCCAAGAGCCTCGTAAGGATACCGGGCAACCTAGTGCGGCCGGTGTCACCGCTGAAGCTAAAGCCGATGCTGCCAATACCAAAGCTGCCGCCGATAAGGCCCAGGCCACGGCCACGCTCGACACCTTCGAGGCCCGGCTGCGGCGGTTGGAAGCGGCGGTTGGAAGCGGCGGGCGCGCAGGCGCAGCGGTAACTACCCCAGTTGTGGAGCAGCCGTTAGGGGCTGCTTCCGCAACCAGAACTGGTAGATAGGGTCTTCAAGCCCCCATCTCTACCCGCATTGGGGCCGGGCCGCTGCGCACCGGGGCGGCCTCGCCCAGGTAGCGGCGCAGGTACTGCCGCAGCCGGAACACGTCGCGGAACGAGCTGGCGTAGCCCACCGACACGCGCACGGCCCCTACTTCCTTGTCGGGCACGCCCAGCTGCATGTCGCGCAGGGTGGCTTTGGTGGAGCAGCTCTGCACCACGGCCAGAATCTCGGCGCGGGTGAGGTGGGAAGCGGCTTCGCCCGCGCCGGGGTTGCAGAAGCAGCCGGTGCGCAGGCTGATGTTTTCGGCGTTGGCGCGCTCCTCTACCGTTTCAATGGGGAAGGCGTGGCCTTCGGGGTCGAGCACGTTGAAGGCGATGGTGCCGCCGCGCGCCTCGAGGGTGGTAGGCCCCAGCAGGTGAATCAGCGGCGTGCCGTTGGGGTGGCGCAGGCCCTGCAGCTCGGCCAGCAGCCAGCCCGTGAGGCTGCGCACCCGGGCCCTGATACAGTCCACGCCCATTTCTGTCATAAACTCCAGTCCGAACTGCACGGCCGGGATGTTGAGGTAATTCACGGTTCCGTCTTCGAAAGCCGCCTCGTCGCCCACTAGCTGGTGCAGGTCGCCGCTCACCGACACCATGCTCACGGTGCCGCCCGCGAACCAGGGGCGGCGCAGCTCGCGCAGGGCCTCGCGGCGGGCCAGCAGGCAGCCCAGCCCGGTGGGGTAGCCAAACATCTTGTAAAAGGAAACCGACACGAAATCGGGGCGCACCTCGCCCAGGTGCAGGCGGCTGGTGGGCACGTAGGCGGCGGCATCGAGCAGCACGCGCCAGCCGGCGGCCTGCGCCTCGGCCACCCAGGCCAGCGGATGCTGCACGCCCGAGAAGTTCGACTGCGCCGGCAGCCCGAACAGGCGCGGCCCCGCGCCGGCCGGCCGGGCCAGTAAGGTGTGCAGGGCCGGCTCGTCGAGGCGCAAGTCGGCGGGCCGCAGGGGCGCGTAGGTGGTTTCGATGCCGGCCCGGCGGGCGTACTCGCGGATGCCGTTGACGGAGTTGTGGTTGTCCTCGGTGAGTAGCAGCTGGCTGCCGGGCTCGAAGGGAAACGCCTCGCCGAGTAGCTTGAGGGCACCGCTGGCGTTCTGGGTGAAAATGGCGGTGTACTCGGCCGGGTCGGCACCGAAGTAGCGCAGCACGGCGGCGCGGGCTTCTTCGGTCAGCGCCGTCATGGCCTGCGACGAGGGGTTGGAGCTGTGGGGGTTGCCGAACACGTGGCGGTTGAGCAGGGCGTGGTGGCGGCGCAGCAGGCTGTCGGGATAAAGGCCCCCGCCGGTGTAGTCGAGGTAGGCGTGGCCGGCAGTATCGAGCCGGCTGAGCTCACGGCGGCGCAGCTGCGTGAGGGCGTGGGTGCTGGCAAACTCGGGGAAGTCGCGCCGAAACCGGCGGAAAGCCTGGCGGTAGGCCGGCCCGCCTTCGGGCAGGCGGTGGAGAGCAGCGCGCAGGCGGTCGAACAGCAGCATGAAGGACGGGTGGGAATCGGGTGGGTGGGATGGGGCTGCAATATCGGGATTTCCCAACCAGCAACCGGCACGCTACTCCTTGCTGATGCGACGCACCAGCACCGCGCCGGTGCCGGTGCGCAGCTCCAGCAGGTACACGCCGGGGCTAAGCCCGGCCAGGCTGAGCTGCTGGCTGGCGGGCAGACGCTGCGTCGGCAACAAGGCCCGGCCCAGCAGGTCGCGCAGGACCACCGTGCGAATGTCGGCCTCGGCGGCTCCGGCCAGCGTGAGAACCTCGTGCACCGGCTGCGGATACAGCGTAAGCCCGGCAAAGGATTCTGACCGCGTTGCCAGCAGCACGGAAAAGGGCGTTGGGCTGGTGGCGGTGCCCTGCGGCGTGCTCACTACGACGAAGCCCGTGCTGGCCCCCGCTGGCACGGTGGCCGTAATTCGGGTGGCCGATGCCACCGTGAAAGCCGCCGGCCGGCCATTGAAGGTAACCGCCGTAGCCCCCGACAGCGCCAGGCCCGTAATCGCAATGGGCGTGCCCGGTGCCGCGCTGCCCGGCGAGAAGCTGCTGATGGTGGGCGGTGGCCCGTTGAACGCGATGCACACTCCCGCCGCCGGCGCGGCGGCCAGGCCGCTACCGGCCAGGTCGAGGTCGCCGTCGCCGTCGAGGTCGCCCAGCACGGCCACGCCGCACGACAGCGGCTGGCTGCCCACGTTGCCGAAGCTGCCGCGGCCATCGTTGCGCAGCACGTGCATGATGTTCGAATAATAGCCGAACGCCAGCAGGTCGAGGTCGCCATCGGCATCGATGTCGCCCACAGCAAGGCTGCTTTCCGGCGTAGCTACCGAGAGCACGGTGGCGGGGGCGAAGGTGCCGTTGCCGGTATTCAGGGCCACGGTGATGAGGGTGGGGGCATTGGCGTTGGCACTCGGCTGCAGCGCCACCACGTCCAGGTCGCCGTCGGCGTCCAGGTCGCGGGCTTCTACCAGCAAAGCCCCATTCGCGACCGCAACGCTGCTGAAGATAGCGAACTGCCCGCTGCCATCGTTGCGCCAGATGCTGACCTGGGCCCCGCTGTAGTCGGCCAGCACCAGGTCCAGGTTGTCGTCGTTGTCCAGGTCGCGGAGCTGCACGTCGGCCACCGAAGTGTGCCCCGCGGTGCCAACCGAAACGAACAGCGCCGCCGAGCCCGAAAAATTGCCCTGGCCGTCGTTACGGCGCACGTAGGCATTGCCATCGAAGCCCACCGCTACTAAATCGAGGTCCCCGTCCGCATCCACATCGCCGGTGGCTAGCCCATTGATGCCGTTGCCGGGCAGCGTCACCAGCCCGGTGCCCGCGAAGCTGCCGCTGCCGTTGTTCAGCCGCACGTAGATTCGGCTGCCGCTGCTGTTCTCGGTTACCAGCAGGTCCAGGTCACCGTCGTTGTCTACGTCGGCCACGGCCAGGTCGCTGGGCAGGGTGCCCAGCGGGAAGTCCCGGCTGGTGGGGAAGCTGCCGCTGCCGTCGTTCATCCGCACGCGCACGGTGCCGGCCACCCCGTCCGACGACAGCCCCAGCAAATCCAGGTCGCCGTCCTGGTCCACGTCGGCCAGGGCTGTCAGCAGTGGCGCGGTGGGCAGGGCTACCGTGGGGCCGGCGATGAAATTACCCTGCCCCAGGCCGCCGGTGGCTACCTGAAACTGGTAGGTGCGGGGCTGAAAAACGCTGCTGGCTCCGCTTTGCAGCGTGGCCGGCAGGGTCACGCTCACCAGCTCGCCGGGGGCCAGCGGCTGCGTGGACGTAAAAGCCAGGGTGGCCGAGCCGCCGCCGGTGCGGGTTCCGGGCAGCCGACCCCCGCTCAGGCTGCCAAACACCGCCAGGCCCGGCGCCGAGGCCGCCGTAATGGGCTGCGAAAACTGTACCGTCACGGTTGCGGTGGTGGGGGCCGTGCCGCTGTTGCGGGCGGGCGTGCGGCCCACCACGCTCACCAGCGTCAGCACCGTGAAGCTGGTGGCCGAAGTAGCCATGCCGGCCACGTTGCTCACGCTTATCGGGCCCGAGGTGGCCCCGGCAGGAACCGTCGCGGTAATCTGGGTGGCCGAGTTCACCACAAATCCCGGCGCCACCGTGCCATTGAAGCGCACGCTGCTGATGCCGGTAAAGTTCGTGCCGGTGAGTACTACCGGGGTGCCCACCACCCCGCTGCCGGGGCTAAAGCTGGTGAGGGTGGGCATGTCCACGCGCTCGTTCCAGCGCACGTCGACGCGCGCGGCGTTGAGCGAGAACGTGGGGGTGGCCAGGTCCAGGTCGCCGTCGCCATCCACGTCGGCCAGGATGATGTGGCGGGGCGACGCCCCCACGGCCACCGCCTGGGTACCCGAAAAATGGCCATTGCCGTCGTTTAAGCGCACAATTATGGCCCCGGTGTTGCCCGCCCCCGTCGTGGCCTCGGTCACCGTCAGGTCGAGGTCGCCATCGGCATCCAGGTCGCCCAGGGCCACGGCATAGTGCAGGTAGCCGAGCGCCAGCGGCGGGGCCGGCACAAACCGGCCGCTGCCATCATTGAGCAGGATGCCGATGCTGGTATTGAGTGGAACCACCGCGTCAAGGTCACCGTCGCCGTCCACATCGCCCAGGGCCATGCGCAGCTGCGGCACGCCCACCGTGCTGCCGCTGGTGGCCCCCGGCGTGAGGCGCGGGAAAAAGCCCGCGCCGTTGTTGAGCTGCACGCTCAGCCCGCCGTCTGGTAGCAGCGCCAGCACGTCAAGGTCACCATCCTGGTCGACATCGCCCAGCGCGACATCCTGCGGGTTGCGGCCCACGAAAACGGCGTACGAATGCGCGAACGCGCCCGTCCCGTCGTTCAGCCGCACCCGTACGCTGTCGCCGTTGGCCAGCGCCAGCACCAAGTCCTGGTCGCCGTCGGCATCGAGGTCGCCCACGGCCAGCCGGTACATGTTGCCGGGCATGGGGTAGCTGCCGGTGCTGGCAAACGTGCCGCCGTTGTTGCGCAGCACGGTGGCCGTGCTGGTCGCCGCCGAGCTGCCGGTGCAAAGCAGGTCGAGGTCGCCGTCGCCGTCCACGTCGGCCGCCGCCAGGTCGCTGGTAAACATTGGCAGCGCCAGGCTTTGCCCGGCGCTGAAGTTGCCGCTGCCATCGTTGAGCTGCAGCCTGACGTTAGGCCCGTCCAGGTCGGCCAGCACCAGGTCGAGGTCACCATCGTTGTCCACATCTGCGGCTATTACCCGGTTGGTCTGGTTGCCAGCGCCCGTGTTGCCGGTGAACACGCCCCGGCCCGGCCCCGGAGCCGCCCCCGTGAACTGATATACCTGCGGCCGCACGTTGCCGCCGGCCGTGCCCTGCAGGCTGGCCGGCACGCTCACGCTCACCAGCTCGCCGGGGGCAAAGCCCTGGGTTGGGGCAAAGCTGAGGGTGGCCGTGCCGCCGCCCGAGAGCGTGCCCGGCCGCCGGCCCCGGCGTTGGGTGCCGTGCACCACCAGCCCCGCCGCCGAAGCACTGGTAATGGCTTGCGCGAAGCTCACGGCCACTGCGGCTCCGGCGGCGGTAGTCGGGCTGTTGCGCGCCGGGCTCACGCCGGTGATGGCGATGGGCAGCGTTACCGTAAAGCTGCCGGCCGAGGTGGCCGTGCCGGCCGGCGTGCTTACGGCCACCGGCCCCGAAGTGGCCCCGGCAGGTATCGAAACGGTAAGTTGCTCGGGCGAATTCACTACAAAGCCAGGCAGGGCCGCGCCGTTCAGGGTCACGGCGCGCGCACCGGTGAAGCTGCG
Source organism: Hymenobacter sp. (assembly GCA_025354605.1). GTDB lineage: Bacteria > Bacteroidota > Bacteroidia > Cytophagales > Hymenobacteraceae > Hymenobacter. The sequence continues at coordinate 9,726 of JANXMN010000567.1, forward strand.
GCCCCGGATGGTGAGGGTAGTGCCCACCGGCCCGGCCGCCGGGGCCAAGTAGGCGATGGTGGGCGGCGCGCCTGTTTCGTTGCGGTACACCCGCAGGGTAGCGGTACTGTTGCTGATGCCCAGCACCAGCAGGTCGAGGTCGAGGTCGCCATCAATATCGCCGCACACCACCTGCTGCGGGGCCGGGCTGGCCAGGGCAGTGGGCAGCAGAGCCCGGCCGGTGAAATTGCCGCGCCCATCGTTGAGCCGGGCACCGATGCTGGTAGCCAGGTCGAGGTCGCCGTCGGCATCAAGGTCGGCCAGTACCAGGTCGGTGCCGCCCATTGCCACCTCGGCGGCGGGGCCAAACGCACCGGTACCGTTGTTCAGGTAGGTCATCACGGTCAGGCCAACCCGGTTGTTCACGACCAGGTCCAGGTCACCGTCGTTGTCGAGGTCGCCCAACTGGGGCTGGTTCGGGTCGATTCCGGCCGTCAGCTGCGGAGCATTGGCGAAAACGCCCGCACCGTTGTTCAGGCTGATGGTAACGTAGCCCACGGCCTGGGAGCCCGTCGGGCAGGCCAGGGCCACATCTAGGTCGCCGTCGCCGTCCACGTCGCCCACCGTCAGTCCCACTGCCTGGTTCTGGCTGGGGTAGATGGTGCCGGTGCCGGCAAAGCTGCCCGCGCCGTTGTTGAGGCGCACATCCACGTTGCCGTTGTCATTCACCACCAGCAGGTCGGGGTCGCCGTCGGCATCGAGGTCGGCCAGGGCCAGCTTGCGGGCCGGGGCGGCCACGGGCGTGCTGCCCGCCATGGTGAAGCTGCCGGCCCCGTTATTGAGCAGCACGCTGACCACCGCTCCGGTGGGGCCCGAGGTGCCCGCCAGCAGGTCGAGGTCGCCGTCGCCGTCCACGTCGGCCAGGGCCAGGGCCGAGGTGTTCAGGGGCACATCCGGGGCCGAGGTGAACGTGCCGCTGCCCGCGTTCAGGCGCAGGGCAATGGGCGTACCCGGGTCGCCCACGGCCACATCCAGGTCGCCGTCGTTGTCGAGGTCGCCCAGGACCATTGTTTGGTTGGGGTTCGAAAAAAAGACGCCCGTGCTGGCCGGAAAGCTCGCCTGCCCGGTACCCCCGGCCGCCACCCGAAACTGGTAGACCTGTCGGGCCACCGGGCTGCCGGAGCTCCCCAGCACCGTGCCGGGAATGGCCACGCTCACCAACTCGCCCGGCGCAAAATCCTGGGCCGGGTCGAAGGTGAGGGTCGGAGTGCCGCCCCCCAGCAGGGTGCCCGGCCGTTGCCCGCGCAACTGGTTGCCCAGCACCCGCACGTTGCCCGCCGAGGCCGCGCCAATGGCCTGGGAGAACGTCAGCACCACGCTGGCCGCCTGGCTGGCAGCCGAGGTATTGGGGGTGGGCTGACGGTTTAGTAGTACCGGGACCTGGGCCTGGGTGCCGCCGATGCTGAGGCAAAAAGTTAGCAATCCACCGAGCCCAGCGCGCCAGTACGAATGGCAAAAGCGGGAAGCCAGGACTGTAGAAGCGGCGGGCGTAAAAAGCAGCATATCGCAAAGGAATGGTTGGCCATTGATTTTTGGCAATGGCTTGGAAAATAAATAGTCAGCAAGATATCGAAGTGCCGGCAAACGTCACCCCAGTCCGCCCGCCACCAGCGCCCCGGCCAGGGTATTGAGGAAGTTGACGGCGTTGTTGCCTAGCACGCCGCGCCGCTCCAGCGTGGCTCCCAGCATCGAATCGAGCAGGTTGCCGGCCGTGCCGGCCAGCAGCAGCACCCCGAAAATTGCCCCGCCGCCGCCGAAGCTTAGGCAATAAACGGCCGCCACTACGGCGCTGCCGGCCAGCCCCAGCGCCGTGCCCTCCAGGCTCACCACGCCGTTCAGGCCGCGCGTATCGGGCCGCCCGGTGAGGATGTTGTAGTAGCGGCGGCCATACACGTTGCCCAGCTCCGAGGAAAGCGTGTCGGCGGTGGCGGCGGCAAAGCTGCCGGCCAGCATCAGGCAGGCAAGCGGGGCCAGCTCGGGCCGCCGCCAGGCCAGCAGGCCCAGCCCGGCGGCCACGCCGGCGTTGGCCAGCACCTGCCCGGTGGTGCGGCGGCCCTGGTTTTCCTCGGCCAACCCGAGGCGGCGCTTGTCGGCCCCGCGCCAGCCCGAGGCGGCCGTGCCCAGCGCGAAAAACAGCCCGAGCAGCCCCAGCCCGGTCAGCCCGCCGCCCAGATAAATCAGCAGCCCCAGCCCCCCGCCCGTGGCGGCGGCGGTCAGGGTCAGCTTGCCCCGGCGCACACTGTAGAGCATGCCCAGGCTGAGCAGCAGCAGCACGAAACTCAGGCGGAGCGAATCAGTCATGGTGGCAAAGTATGGGGCGTTGACCTCCGCAAAACTGTACCCTGGCCACTGCCGTGCTACGCCAGCCGCTTCTCGTAGCAAAAGAAGCGCAGCCCCGGCCGGAAAGCCAGCGTGATTTCGCCCGCGAATCGGTAGCCCAGCTTGGGAAATAGCTTTTGGGTGGCGGTGTTTTCTGAGTTGGTATCTACCCGCAATACGCTCAGCCCCTGCGCCACGGCCTGCCGCTCGGCTTCGGACATCAGGGCTAGGGCTATGCCGCGGCCCTGGGCGGCGGGGTCCACGGCCAGGCGATGCGTGACGAGGGCGGGCACGGTCACGTCCCAGTCGGCCTGGGCGTATTCGGCATCCTGGTCCTGGGTGAGGGCGGCCACGCCGGCCACGGCACCGTCCAGCTCGGCCACCCAGAGCTGCTGGCGGGCAATGTCGTTGGTGAAAACTTCCGCGTTCGGGTAATCATCCGTCCACTGGAAGTTGCCGCTGGCCTGCATCAGCGGCACCACGCGGCGCACCAGGGCCAGAATGGCGGGCAGGTCGGCGAGGATGGCGCGGCGGGTGGAGGGCATAAGCAAACAGGAATAGGCAGTCAAACGAAGCCGTAAGAAGCGGGTTGTTTTAATAAAAACGGTCATGCTGAGCTTGTCGAAGCATCTCTACCGCGAGAGTAATTAGTTACTACTGCGGTAGAGATGCTTCGACAAGCTCAGCATGACCGTTTTTATTAAAACAACCCGCTTCTTACGGCTTCGTTTGACTGCCTATTCCTGTTTGCTTATGCCCTCCACCCGCCGCGCCATCCTCG
>JANXMN010000573.1 GCA_025354605.1 Hymenobacter sp.
CAGCAGATGCACGAGAAAACGCACGACAACATCCGCACCATCCGCCCGCTGAAGGATGGCGTAATTGCCGATTTCCACGCCGCCGAGGAAATGATTAAGGGCATGATTAAAATGATTGACACGCGCAATCGCCTGTTTCAGCCTTCGCACCGCATGGTTATCTGCATTCCCTCGGGCATCACCGAAGTGGAGAAACGCGCCGTCCGGGACTCCGCCGAGCACGCCGGGGCCAAGGAAGTCTGGATGATTCAGGAGCCCATGGCCGCTGCCATCGGCATTGGCATTGACGTGGAGCAGCCGGTGGGCTCGATGATTATCGATATTGGAGGCGGCACCACCGAAATCGCGGTCATCGCGCTGTCGGGCATCGTGTGCGACCAGTCGATTAAAACGGCCGGCGACGTCTTCAATCAGGACATTCTCGACTATATGCGCCGGCAGCACAACCTGCTCATCGGCGAGCGTTCGGCCGAGCGCATCAAAATCGAAGTGGGCGCGGCCCTCACCGAGCTCGACATGCCCCCGCCCGACCACGAGGTGCGCGGCCGCGACCTGATGACGGGTATTCCGAAGGTGATTAAAGTGACCTTTTCGGAAATCGCCATTGCCCTCGACAAGTCGGTGGCCAAGATTGAGGAGGCCGTGTTGAAGGCCCTGGAAATTTCGCCGCCCGAGCTGTCGGCCGACATTTATGAAAACGGCATTCACCTCACCGGGGGGGGGGCTTTGCTGCGCGGGCTCGATAAGCGGCTGGCAGCCAAAACCAAGCTGCCCATTCACATTGCGGAAGACCCGCTGCGGGCCGTGGTGCGCGGCACGGGCAAGGCCATCAAGGATATTCAGGCGTTCCGCAGCGTGCTGCTGACCTAGGGACATTTAACATTTATCAATTAACATTTAACAGTCGGTAACTGCCAGCTATTGAAGCGCCTGCAATCCATTCAGGGTGTTAAATGATAAATGTTAATTGTTAAATGAGAAACCTGTTTCTTTTCCTTTTTCGCTTTCGCGGGGCGCTGGTGTTTGGCTTGCTGGAAATCGTAAGCCTCTTTCTGTTCGTAACCAACAGCTCGTACCACCGGGCGGCGTTTTTTAACTCGGCCAACGGCTACGCCGGGGTGGTGCTGGCCCGCCGCACCCAGATTTTCGACTACTTCCACCTAGCCCAGGTGAACCAGCAGCTGGTGGCCGAAAACGCCGCCCTGCGCCAGCAGCTTTACCCCGCCGACTCGGCTCACCGCCAAGCCGATTCGGTGGCCGTGCCGCCCGCGCCCGGCGATACGCTACGGCGCATTCGCTACGTGCGGCCGGCGCGGCGGCCCGATACGCTGGTGCTGGGCCAGCAGAAGCTGCCGGCCCGCGACCCGGGTTATCCCCTGATTCCAGCCCGGGTTATCAACAACATGCTGCATAATGTGGATAACTACCTCACCCTGAACGTGGGCAGCGCCGATGGTGTGTTGCCCGGCCGGGGCGTAGTGGGCGCCGGCGGCGTGGTGGGCCGGGTGAAGGCGGTGAGCGAGCACTACGCCACCGTGACCAGCCTGCTGCACTCGCAAACCCGCATTGCCTCCAAGATTAAGCGCGACGGCACCTTCGGCACCATTCGCTGGCTGGGCGACGACCCCACCCATGCCCTGCTCGACAACGTGCTGCGCGAAACCAAACTGGTGCCGGGCGATACCGTGGTGACTTCGAGCTACAACTCGGTGTTTCCGGAGGGTATTTTCATTGGTACCGTCGAGTCGTTCGTGAAGGAGCCGGACAAAAACTTCTGGACCATTCGGGTCAAGCTGGGCATCAACTTCACTAACCTGACCTATGTGTACGTGGTGAGCAACCGCCACAAGGCCGAGCGCGATACGCTGGAGGCGCACACGCTGCATCCTTTGCCAGTGGGCCAGTCGGCGGTGCAGGCCGCACCCGGTGCCACGCCTGCTGCGAGAGGGGCGACGGCAACGACAGGCACCACGGGTACTGCCGCAACCCGGCGCTCCGCCAAGCCGGCCACCACGCAGGGCGCGGCAGCAGCGGCTGGGCGCACAGGGAAGCCAAAGCCGGCCGCTGGCAGCCCCGCCGCCCCGGCAACTGCCCGCCCGGCCACGCCGGCGACTAAGCAGAAAGGAGGGCCGCCGCAATGAGTGGTCTGCGTTTCATCGTGGTGCAGCTGCTGCGCTTCGCGCTTTACGCGGGGGTGCACGTGCTGCTGATTAGCCGGCTGGCCCTGTTCGATTTGGGCTGGTGCTTTCTGTACCTGGGGTTTCTGCTGTTTCTGCCGCTGCGCACGCCCATTGTGGTGCAGCTGCTGCTGAGCTTCGCGATGGGGCTGGCGATGGATATTTTCTACGACACCGGGGGGCTGCACGCGGCGGCGGCGGTGCTGCTGGGCTTTCTGCGACCCTGGGTGCTGCGCATCCTCACGCCGCGCGACGGCTACGACAGCGCCGACACCGTGAACGTGCACCAGATGGGCTGGCAGTGGTTCAGTGTGTACATGCTGCTGCTGGTGGTGCTGCACCACACGGCTTTCTTCGTGCTGGAGCTGGGCAGCTTCCGTCATTTCGGCGTCACGCTGGGGAAAACTGTAGTGAGCGCACTCTTTACCAGCGCGGCGCTGTTAATTATCCAACTGCTGTTTTTTCCGGTGCGCCGGGGGCGGCAGTAGTCGTGCCGTAGCACGCAGCCTTTGCTGCGTTAGCCCCGCGCGATGCGGTGGAATAGTTTTTTTCTCTCGCCTGTCGCGGCAACGGCTGCGCGGTACTTGTTCTCTCGCCCGACGCAGCAAAGGCTGTGTGCTACATATGCAATATCTCGAAGGCCGCAAATACGTTGTGCAGGGCATTTTCCTGGTGGTGGTGCTGGTGTTTCTGACGCGGCTATTCTTCATGCAGGTGCTCGATGGCACCTACAAGCTGGCGGCCGACCGGAACACTTTGCAGCGCATCGTGCAGATTCCGTACCGGGGGCTGATTTACGACCGCAACAACCACCTGCTGGTGCAGAACACCCCCGTATACGACCTGATGGTGGTGCCCCGCGAGGTGAAGCAGCTCGACTCGGCCCGTTTCTGCGCGCTGCTCCAGATTCCGCAGGAGCAGCTGCGGACCAGCCTGCAGGCGGCCAAAAGGTATTCGCGCATCAAGCCCTCGCCGGTGGTGCAGAACCTGACCACGCCCGACCTGGCCGCCATTCAGGACAACCTGATGGACTTTCCGGGCTTCCGCATTCAGGCGCGCATGGCGCGGGCCTACCGCACGCCCAGCCTGGCGCACGCGCTGGGTTACGTGGGCGCCATCACGCCGGCGTTTCTGGAGAAGCCGCGCTACGCCCGGTACCAGGCGGGCGAAAATGTGGGCATTTCGGGCGTGGAGGCCTTTTACGAGGACACGCTGATGGGCCGGCGCGGCGTGCAGTACAAGATGGTGAACGTGCGCGGTATCGAGAAGGGCAAGTTCCGGGGCGGCGAGTTCGATTCGCTTTCGCTGGCCGGGCAGGACCTGCACCTGAGCATCGACGCCGAATTGCAGGCCTACGGCGAGAAACTGCTGGCCGGCCGGCGCGGCTCCATGGTGGCCATCGACCCGAAGAGCGGCGAAATCCTGGCCTTCGTATCGGTGCCCAACTATGACCCCCAGCAGCTGACGGGCAAGGGCTCGGGCAACCGCTACATGGCCCTGCTCAACAACCCCGACCGCCCGCTGTTCGACCGCCCGCTGATGGCCACCTACCCGCCCGGCTCGGTGTTCAAGCTGGTGAATGAGCTGGTGGCCTTGCAGCTGGGCGTCGTCACGCCCAACACTGGCTTCGAGTGCAACCAGAAGCTGGTGCGCTGCACCCACCGCCACGAGCCGCCGCGCAACGTGAGCATTGCCATCAAGCAGAGCTGCAACCCCTACTTCTACCAGGTGCTGCGGGCGGCGGTGGTGCGCGGGCAGGCCAACAATAAGTACGACGACGCCCACATCGGGCTGGGCCAGTGGCAGAAAATGGTGAAGTCGTTCGGCCTGGGCGAGAAGCTGGGCGTGGACATGAGCCAGGAGAAGCGCGGCCTGATTCCGTCGCCCGAGTTCTACGACCACAAATTCTTCGACAAGAAGCGCAACCGGCAGCAGCGCTGGAGCTTCCGCAACGTGTATTCGCTGGCCATCGGGCAGGGCGAAATTGGCATCACCGGCCTGCAAATGGCCAACGTGTTGGCCACCATTGCCAACCGGGGCTGGTACATCACGCCGCACTTCGTGCGCAGCATTGGGCTGGGCGGGCCGCTGCCGCAGTTTCGCCAGCGCCATTACACGGCCGTCGATACGGCGCTGTTCAAGTACATCATCCCCGGCATGCAGCTGGTGGTGGACGGCGACGGCGGCACCGGCGAATTTGCTTCGCTGGCGCAGTTTGGCATTTCGGTGGCCGGCAAAACCGGCACCGTGCAAAACCCCCACGGCTTCGACCACGCCACCTTCGCTGCTTTCGCCCCGGCCAACGACCCCAAAATTGCCATTGCCGTGTTCATCGAGAACTCGGGCTTCGGGGGTACCAGCGCCGCGCCCGCCGCCGGCCTGATGATTGAGAAGTACCTGCGCCGCAAAGTAGCCCCCCACCGCAAGCGCTGGGAAGACTGGGTGATGTACGGCGACTTCACCCGCAAGCTGCACGGCATGTAGCGCCGGGCCAGGTTTCAGCGGCTGGTACCCTGCTTAGCCGGCGCAGGAAATACTTTGGGAGACGGGGCGGCGTTGGAGATAAATTGGCGGGGCGTTGGCTATGGCCGGCGAACTTGCTGAAAACGTTCCATCAACAATTCCTGCCTTATGAAGAAGCTGCTACTGCTCACATTGCTGGCCCTGCCCACGCTGGCCCCGGCCCAAACCCCGTTTGTCTGCACCATAAAAGGCCAGCTGGGCCAGACGCTGAATGCCCCGGCCAAAATATACTTGCAGCAAGGGTTTACGATAACCGATTCGGCCACCCTGAAAAACGGGGCCTTCGAGTTGAAAGGGAAGGGCACGGTGCCGGCAATTGCCGACTTGAAGCTGCGTCGCACAGGCCACGTGCGCGTGGACGGGTTGCTCGGCGACATCACCCGGATTTACCTGGAGCCGGGCATGGTAACCATCACCAGCCCCGATTCGCTGGCCCACGCCACCATCATGGGTGGCCCGACCATGACCGACTACCTGCGCCTGGATGCCGCGTTGAAGCCGATTCTGGCCCGGATGCAGGCCGTGAGCACGGAAGTACAGAAGCTGTCTGAGGCTCAGCGTCAAGCTCTCGGTTTCAAGGAGCAGACGCAGGCGCGCTACGAGACCCTGAACAAGGAAATGGTGCAGGCTAATTATGCCTTCGTCAAAGCGAATCCCAACTCCACCGTGAGCCTGGATGCCCTACTGGGAATGCGTATGTGGGAGAGCCCTCGGTATGCTACTGTGGGGCTGCTTTACGAGGCCTTGAGCCCGGCCCTGAAAAACACGCCGCAAGGCCGCGACTACGGCAGTATGGTGGCGGCGCTCAAGAGCATTGGCATCGGCCAGCTGGCCCCAGGGTTCAGCCAGAACACGCCCGAGGGCAAAAAGGTGAGCTTGGCCGACTACCGGGGCAAGTACGTGCTGGTCGATTTCTGGGCCAGCTGGTGCGGCCCCTGCCGGGCCGGAAACCCGGCCGTGACCAAAGTCTACAACCAGTACAAGGGCCGCAACTTCGACATTCTGGGCGTGTCGCTTGATAATGAGAAGTCGCGCGCGAAATGGGTGAAAGCCATTGCCGACGACCACCTGGCCTGGACCCAGGTTTCGGACCTGAAAGGCTTTAAGAACGCAGCTGCCCAGCGCTACGCCGTATGGAGCATCCCGCAAAATTTTCTGGTCGGCCCCGACGGCAAAATCGTGGCCGTGAACCTGCATGGTGCCGAACTGGGGGCCACCCTGGCAAAACTGATAAAGTAGCCGCCCCGCCGCCACCATGCGCCTCGAAAACGACCTGCTGCAAGCCATGCTGCGCCCCCCCTCGATGCCCCCAACCGCGAAGTTGCCGCGGCCGAAGCTCCGCTGCTGCACATTGTCCAACGCGGCGAAGAAGCCTTCTAACGGCTCGCCGTGCATGATTTGGTGTTCTTCAACGAGGCGGCCGACAAAACCGAATTCGTGGGCCACATCCTGACCCTACGCAACGTGTCCGACTTCAAAACGGTCGACCAGGTGAAGTCAAACTTCCCGGCCACGGTGTCGCACGAGCTGAAAACCCCGCTCTCCAGCATAAACATCAACCTGCTGGCCAACGCCATCCGCTACTTGCCGCCGGGCGAGGCCATGGTGGTGCGGGCCCGTGTCAGCCCGCTCCTTCGCCCAGCTGCCCGACAAGGCCAGCTACCGCGGCAACTCGGGCCTGAACATTGCCCGCGAGTCCATCACCACGCAGGGCGGCCACTTGTGGGTGGAAAGCGAGCTGGGCAGCGGCAGTCGCCACGCTACTTTACTGCCGCCCCGGAATTTCCTGCAGCGTCCAGGTATTGCCGTCGGGGTCGCTGAAGCCGGCGTATTTGATGCCGCCCATATCCTGAATGGCCCCCATTGCCACGCCGCGCCCGGCCAGCTCGGCGCGGGCCTGGGCAATGTCGGCCACCACCAGGTGCAGGCCGCGCAGCGAACCGGCCGGCATCATAATGCCCGCCATGCCTTCGCCCAGCACAATGGCGCAGGCCGAGCCCGGCGGTGTGAGCTGCACCACGCGCACCGTGGCGCTGGGCCGCACGTCATGGTCGAGCCGGAAGCCGACCTGCTCGGTATAAAAGGCCTTGGCGCGGTCAATATCGGCCACCGGCACGGGGATGAGCTCCAGTTTCAGTTCCATAAAAAAGCAGGTGTGGGCCGGGCAACAGAACAGGCGGGCATCTGCATGTCCGGGCCGGGGCTGGGTGGGGGAAAATAAAAAGGGCCGGCAAATTGCCAGCCCTTTCGCATAGGTGAGCGCGCTGGCTAGCCCTGCGCCTGCATGCGGTGCAGCCACTCGCGGGCAGTGCTCAGGTTATCG
>JANXMN010000520.1 GCA_025354605.1 Hymenobacter sp.
AAAAACAGGGCCCAATACAAACTGACGTGGTGCGGGGTGGCCCCGGCCTGGGTGCGTAGCCGCTCGTGAGCGGCGCGGGTGTGCTGCACGTAGTTCATAGTTTTTTTAGCTGTTAGCCGTTAGCTGATGGCTGTTAGCATCGTGTGGGGCAGCCGGGACAACTGCGGATAAGGGCTGGGACATGAGTGGATAGAGCTAGGTGGCAATGGGCAAAGCGGTGCCAGCAATGCCTTTTTGGGGGCATTGGGAGCAAGGGAAATCGGTGGGCGGGGTGGGTTAGGCGGCCAGGGCCTGGCGGCGGGCGTCGAAGGCGGCGCGGGCTTCCTTTTCGGCCTGGATGGCGTCGAGCACGGCGGTGGCGATGACGGGGTTGTTGCGGCCGTCGCGCTGGATAGTGGTGTAGATGGCGGAGCGGGTGTAGGTGTGGCCCTGCTCGATGAGGCGGCGCAAGGCGTCGCCGACCACGTTGGTGCGGTCGCCGAGGGCTTTAATCAGCTCGTGGAGGGTGGGCGGCTATTCCATTTTGTGGTCGGGGTTGTCCATTTTGTTGTCTTCTTCGTCCATTTTGCAGTCCTTTTTTTCCATTTTGTTATTCCTGTATTCCATTTTGTTATTCATAACGTACATTTTGTTATTTATGACGTGTATTTGTAAGAATTTGTACAACAATTAACGCACAAATGCGGAATAATCTGCCTAATGTACACTAAAAACGGCGCACACTTATGGAATCTGTTGAGCAACACCCAAAAAAAGAAATGCCAGCCGGAGTAGACGGGGACACCGGTGGGCGCATCAAGCAGCTTTTTGAGCATTACCGCCTTAGCACCTATGAGGCGAACCAGAAACTGGGCTACGCCCGGTCCTCAAAGCTGTACAAAGTGCTCAGCGGGGACGTGAAGCCGTCGTACGAAACGACGACTGATTTGCTCTCGGCTTTTCCCGAGGTTTCGGCGGAGTGGCTGCTGATGGGGCAAGGCCCGATGCTGCGTGGAGCGCAGCTTGCCGCGCTGGCACCGGCTGATGCCATCGAGCTGCCAAAGCCGGCGATGCAGCCGCACCGGGCGGTGTTCAGCAACGCGCAGATTCATACCGTGACAGTGGACCGGACGGGCAATGAAAACACGATGCTGGTGCCGCTGTCGGTGCAGGCGGGCTATCCGACGCTGTGCAACGAGGCGGTATACCTGCAGGACATGAAATCGTATGACCTGCCGGGGTTTGAGTACGGGGAGTACCGGGCGTTTGAGGTGGACGGGGACAGCATGCACCCGACGTTCCGGCACCGCGACATTGTGGTGTGCAAACACGTGGACCGGCTGGACCTGCTGAAGCCGGACGAGTGCTACGTGATTGTGACGCTGGAAAACCTGCTGCTCAAGCGCATCCCGGCGGTGATTACCGACCGGCGCGGCACGTTTGAGCTGTACTCGGACAATCCGGCGTTTAAGCCCTACACACTGCCGGTGGTGGACCTGCAGCAACTGTGGATAGTGCGGGGCTACCTCTCAACGAACATTCCGGGCAAGCCCGACCACACGGCGGCCCGCCTGATGGACCGGCTGCAGGAGGTGATTGAACTGCTGGGCCACGACTACAACGAGGTGCGGCAGTTCCTGAACCAAGGGGCCGCAGCGCAGAAATAGCGACGCTACGCACGGCCGGCGCCCTTCCCGGCCTTGACGGTGCGCTTCTCGGATTTGAGCGCGGCCAGCACCTCGGCCCGCTTGAGGTAGGTGCGGCGGCCCATCTTGTGGTAGGTGAGCAAGCCGCGGCGTTTCCACTCGTGGACGGTTTGGGGGCACACGTCGAGCATCTCGGCAGCCTCCTGCACGGTCAGCAGGTCGGTGGCCGCCGGGGCGTCGGACGTGCCAGTGGCCGGCGCGGGACGTTGGTTGGCTTCGTGGCGGAAGATGACCCGCAGGCCTTCGAGCAGCTGGGCGTAGGGAACGGGTGAAAAAACGACAGGCTCCATGTGTGTGGCGGCCACTGGGGGTATGAGCCAGCGACAGCACAAAGGGAGCCTGTTTTTCATGCGGGGTCAATCGTCCGCACGATGTCCGCACGAAAGACTTTTGCCCCGGCCGCCCCGGCAACGCGCGGCACCGTTCAGTTCAACCAGCCCTGGCTGGTGGCGGTTTTCACCAGAGCGGCCGTGTTTTTGGTGCCGGTTTTCTCCATGATGTTCTGGCGGTGCGACTCCACGGTGCGCTTGCTGGTGAAGAGCTTGTCGGCAATTTCGGCGGTGGTCAGGCCATCGGCCACCAGCCGCAGCACTTCCTGCTCGCGGGGTGAGAGGCCGCTGGCCAGCTTGGCGGGCGGCTCGGGGGTGTCGGCCAGCACTTTGTCCAGCATGCTCAGGCCCAGCTCGGAACATAGGAAGCGCCGGCCGGCGGCCACGGTTCGCACGCCCACCAGGATTTCGTTGTGGCCGGCGTTTTTCAGGATGTAGCCGCTGGCCCCGGCGGCCAGCACCTGCCCAATGGCGTGCGCGTTGTCCACCATCGAGAGCACCAGCACGCGCACCTGCGGGTACTCGGCGCGCAGGCGCTGGGTGGTGGCCAGGCCGTCGAGGCCGGGCATGTGCAGGTCGAGCAGCACCACGTCGGTGGGTGTGGTGGGCAGCTGGGTTAGCAGCTGCTCGCCGTCTTCGGCTTCGCCCACTACTTCCAGCCAGTCTTCCTGCTGGAACAGGGCGCGCAGGCCGTGGCGCAGCACGGCGTGGTCGTCAACGAGAAAGAGGCGGGTCATGGCTGGGGGAAATAGGTAAGGGAATGCGGATGCGTACGTAGCCCCCGTGGGGTTGGACGGAACCGGTTTCGAGCTGGCCGCCGAGCAGGGCCACCCGGTCGCGGATGCTGCGCAGGCCCAGGCCGGGGCTTTTGCCCGGCCTCGCCGGGAAGCCCGGGCCGTTGTCTTCGGCCCGCAGCAGCACCCAGCCGGGCGTGGTTTCCAGCTCCAGGGTGGCGTGGGTGGCGCCGGTGGCGTGCTTCACGATGTTCTGAGCCAGCTCCTGGGCCATGCGGTAGAGGGCCATCTGCAGGGGCGGGGCGAGCGGGGCGGCCTCGTCGTCCAGCTCGACGTAGCCGCGCAGGCGCAGCCGGGGCGTGCTCATTTTGCCGCAAACGTCCTTGAAGGCGGCGGCCAGGCCGAACTCCTCCAGCACCAGGGGCACCAGCTCGTGCGAGAGGGCGCGGGTCTGGCGGATGGCGTCGCCCAGCAGCTGGTCGGCTTCGGCGCGGGCTTGCGTCAGGGTCGGGTCGGTGCCCGGCGGCGGGGCGGGCAGGCGGTCGATGCGCAGCTTTGTGGCGTACAGAATCTGGCCGATGCCGTTGTGCAGGCTTTCGGCAATGCGCTTGCGCTCGGCTTCCTGGGCGGCCTGCACGGCTTCGAACAGGGCCTGCTGCTGGGTCAGGCGCAGGCGCAGGTTGTCGGCTTCGAGGCGATGCAGCTCGCTGATGTCGAGGTCCACACCCAGCACCCGCACGGGCTGGCCGGCCTCGTCGCGCAGCACCACTATTTTGATGCGCACGGTCCTCACCTGCTCGCCCACGCGCAGGCGCAGGGTTTCCTCGAAGCTGTCGGTGCCGGCCAAAAGGCGGGCCACCACCTGTTCGGCGCGGGGCCGGTCCTCATCGGTCACAAACTCCAGGTACACCTCGGGGCGCACCGGCTGGCCCAGGGGCAGCCCAAAAAGCTGGTACATGCCGTCCGACCACAAAAACTCGCCGCTCCGCAGGTCGTAATCCCACGAGCCCAGGCCGGCCACGGCTTCGGCCTGCTCCAGCAGGCGCCGGGTTTTGGCGCGCTCCTGCTCGGCCTGCTTGCGGGCCGTGATGACCTCGGCGTTGAGCACCAGTAGGTCGTCGTGGCGCACGGCAATCAGGCGCAGCCATGCGTCGATGCCTTCGCCCACATAGTGCTGCTCGAAATCGGCCGGGGTGCCGGTGGCCGCCACCTCGCGCAGCCGGGCCAGTACGCCGGCGGGCGCTGTTTGTGGAAACACTTCCGAGAAACGCTGCCCCAAAAAGTCGTCGCGGCCCACGACGTGCTTGGTCAGCTCGTTGAACAGCACCAACTCAAAATCCTCCACCGCCCCACTCGCATCGTACAGCAGCCGCATCACGGCAATGGCGGTGGGCGAGGCGTCGAACACCGATTGCAGCAGGCTGCGGCTGGCTTGCAGCTGCTGGGTCCGCTCGGCCACCTGCGCTTCCAGCCCGGTGTTGAACCGGACCAGTTCGGCCTCGCTGGCTTGCAGGGCCAGCTCGGCCAGCTTGCGCTCGGTGATGTCGCGGTAGAACCAGGCCACCTCCTCGCCACCGCGGCGCGAGTACACGCTGGTGGCGTACCAGCGGCCGAGCTGCCCGCTTTGCTCCTCGAAGCTGCGCGGCTCGCCGCTGTCGAGGGCCCCGGCGAAGAGGCCCATCCACCGGGCTACTTCGGCCGGCGGTACCACCTCCGACAACAGCCGGCCCGCCACCGCCCGGCGTTCCAGGCCGGTCTGCTGCTCCAGCGCCCGGTTCACGTCCAGGAAGCGCAGGTCGGCCGGCCGGCCAGCCGCGTCGCGCACCACCCCCGCAATGGCGAAGCCTTCGGCCATGGTATCGAAGAGCGAGCGGTACTGCTCCTCGCTGGCGGCCAGCGCCTCTTCGGCGCGGGCGCGCTCCAGCCGCGTCCAGACGCGGGTGGTGAGTTCGCGCAGCATCGCCAGCTCGTCGGGGCTCCAGTCGCGCGGGGCGTGGTCAGAAATGCTCATCAACGCCAGCCAGTGCCCACTGCGAACAAACGGCGTGGTAACGAACGAACGGACGGCGTTCGGTGCGTACGCGTCGTCGTCGGTGCGCGCGTCGGTGCGCGTGTCCCGGACGACCATCATTTCTCCGGCGCGCGTTGCCTGGAAAAATTCGTCGGAGATGAAATCGCCGAGGCGGTGCACCCGCTCGCCGGCGATGGCTGTAAGACCCGCGGCGTGCCATTCGTGCGTGATAACGGCGGTTTCGGCGGCTTCGTCGATGGCGGCGAAATTGACGCGTGAGACCTTGAAATAACCGCCAATTTTCCGGCTCAACGCGGCCATCGTTTCGTCGGCATTCGTCAGTACGACCAAGTCCTGACTGATTTCGGCCAGGAAAGCCAGGTGGGCTTCGCGGCGCTGGCGCTCGGTGATGTCGTTGAACACCAACGCCATGCGGTTGCCGCCCGCTGCCCCGACGCGTAGCGCGTACACGTCGTACCAAATGCCCATTGCTTCGGTGTATTGCACGAAACGCACCGGCTCACCCGTGCGCGCCACTTCGGCAAAACGCTCGAACCACGAGCGTTCCAGGTCAGGCTGGAACGCGCTGATGCGTTTGCCGATGGGATTATGGTAGCCGGTCTGCCGCTCGAACGCCGGATTTGCTTCGGTGTAAATCCAGTCCACTACGGCCCCTTCGTCGTTGTAAAGCAACTCGAAAATACAAAAGCCCTCGTCGATGGAGTCGAACAGCGTGCGGTACTTCACCTCCGACGCGCGCAGGGCTTCCTCGGCCTGTCGGCGCTCGGTGATGTCGGCGAAGACGATGCACACTTGCCCGCTGCCCGGCCCGCCCACCCGCACGGCGTACACGCTGTACCAGCGCCGGGTGCCTTCGTGGTAGTTCTCGAAGCGCACCGGCCCGCCGTTGCGGGCCACCTGCCCGTACGTATTGAGCCAGTACGGCTCCGTGCCCGGCGTCAGCTCGCTGCCCCGCCGGCCCACCGCGTCGGGCAGGCCCGTTTGCCGCGCAAACGCCGGGTTGACGACCCTGAACTGGTAGTCAACGGCCGTGCCCCGCTCGTCTAGCAGCACGTCGATGATGCTGAAGCCTTCATCAATCGACTCGAACAGGAGGCGGTACCGCTCTTCCGAATCGCGCAGTGCCTCTTCGGTGCGGGCGCGCTCCAGGGCCACCCAGATGCGTTCGGCCGCTTCGCTCGTCAGCGCCAATTCGGCGGCAGTCCAGCGGCGGGGCGTGGCCTGGTTCACGCACAGCAGCGCCGTAAAGCGGCCTCCTTTCACCAGCGGCACGCCAATGGCGGCACGGAGGCCAAAGGCCGCGTAGGCGGCCCGGTCGGCGGCGCTGAACGTGGGGTCGGCTTCGCTGTCGGCCACGCTCGACAGCTGCCCGGCCTGCCACTGCGGCAGGCGCTTGCGCTGGAACTCCGACAGCGGGTAGCTCCCGTTAGCGCCCGGCAGCCCGGCGGTGTATTCTTCGCGGACGCTCCAAGAGGTGCCGTCGGCCTGCATGGTGGCCAGGAAAACCCGGTCGGCGCCCAAGGTTTCGCCCAGCACCTGCACGGCGGCGCGTTCCAGGACCGCGCTATCGGCCCCCGGGCGCAGGGCGTCGCTCAGTTTCAGGAGAAATTCCTGGCGCTGCTCCCGTTGCTTCCGCTCCGTGATGTCGGTGAAAAGGGTCGACAGCAGTCGGCTTCCGGCTCCGCCCAGGCGGGAATATTGGGACGTAATCCAGCGGTCGGTATCGGCATTATACGCTTCGAAACGCTGCGTCTCGCCCCGCTGATACGCCCGGGTCATGGCCTCCAGCCAAACCGGTTCCAGCTGGGGCACGATTTCACTTACCTTTTTACCCTGCGCGTTCTGGATGCCGGTGTGGTGTTCAAACGCCGCGTTTACTTCCCGTAAAAGCACGTCGGTCACCTGACCACTTTCATCCACGACAAGCTCGTGCAAGGAGAAGCCCTGGTCCATGTTCTCAAAGATTCGGCGGTATTTTTCTTCGCTTTCGCGCCGCGCTGCTTCCGCTTTCGCCCGCTCCACAGCGGCCCAGGTGCGCTCGGCCACTTCCTGCAGCAGCGCCAGCTCCGGCGCGGTCCAGGGGCGCGGGGCGCGGGTGTGCAGGCACAGCATCGCCACCAGCCGGCCATCTTTCACAAGCGGCACGCCCGCCGAG
>JANXMN010000598.1 GCA_025354605.1 Hymenobacter sp.
GCTACGTGCTGGAGGCCCTGCGCATCACCAAAAAAGCCCTGAACGGCCGGGTGCCGCTCATCGGTTTCGCCGGGGCCCCCTGGACGATCCTGGCCTACATGGTGGAGGGCCACGGCTCCAAAACCTTCAGTAAGGCCCGCCGGATGCTGTACCAGGAGCCGGCCCTGGCCCATACGCTGCTCGATAAAATCACGGCCACCACCATCGCCTACCTGCAAGCCCAGGTGGCGGCCGGCGCGCAGGTCGTGCAGGTGTTCGACTCCTGGGCCGGCATCCTGCCGCCCGCGCAGTACACCGAGTTTTCGGCCCGCTACATCGCCGAAATCTGCGAAGCCCTGGCTCCGCTCGCGCCCGTCACGGTATTTGCCAAGGGCACCTGGTGGGCTGTGCCCGAGTTCGCCGCCATGCCCTGCCGCACAATAGGCCTCGACTGGAACCAGGACCCCGCCCAGGTGCGCCAGCAAGCCGGCACCAAAACCCTGCAAGGTAACCTCGACCCCTGCGCCCTCTACGGCACCCCCGAGCAAGTGAAAACCGCCACCGAAGCCATGCTGCGCCAGTTCGCCGGCGGCCCCCACATCGCCAACCTCGGCCACGGCGTCTACCCCGACACCAACCCCGACAACGTGCGCGTTTTCGTGGAAACGGTTAAGGCCTGGCGGGGGTAGTCAGTCGTGTTTACTGCTTCAATGAAGAATGCTCCTCTGACCAAATACTGGCTGACTTTTAACGCCACAAATAGTCACGCCCTAGGCATTGGTGTAACCGCCTACAGCTTAGAAGATGCTATTAGACTTGTTTCAGAAAAACTTTTCAAGAGTGAGCCGCTGCCCGCCTTCGAGCACCGCACAGTCATAAGATTAGAAGAGTTGGAGCATAACCACGTTCTCCCCAACATCGGCCTCATCATGTTTCGAGGCATTTGGTTTCCCAATTTCCCGCCCGAAAGCCGCTAATCATGCCCGCCACCTTCAGCCCCGTTTTCTACCTCACGCTGGCGGCCCTGCTGCTGCTCCAGTTTTTCATGTGGCGCTGGTTTCTGCGCAAGCCCGACCGCACCACCGCGCAAACGGTACTGGTGTCGCTGTTTTCGCTCACCACGCTCTCCCCGGTTTTCTTTCTGCTATATCTGGTGCTCAAGCATCGCTAGGCCGCGCGGCTTCTCCCCTACCCAACCCCAATGGACGTTAAAGACAGCAACGGCACCCTGCTTGCCGAAGGCGACTCGGTCACCCTCATCAAAGACCTCAAAGTGAAGGGCTCCTCGCTCACCCTCAAGCGCGGTACGGTGGTCAGGAACATTCGCCTCACCAACAGCGCCGCCGAAATCGAAGGCCGCGCCGGCGGCAGCACGATGGTGCTCAAAACCGAGTTTCTGAAGAAAGCCTAGCCCCTGACGGTTTAGCGAACCTAGCAGCGGGTCCGTGGCGTGTAGGTATAGGCTGAAGTGCCGTAGGTATGGACCAAAATGCCATAGGTATGGGTAAAAGTGCCGTAGGTATGCCTCCGAGTGCCGTACGTATGCCTCCGAGTGCCATACGTAAGGGCCAAAGTGCCATACGTATGGTCCCAAGTGCCATACGTATGCCTCCGAGTGCCATACGTAATGGCCAAAGTGCCCGTCGTAGGCGCATGACAATTCGACGAGCCCGTTAGAGGGCTTAAGGCACCCTTTTCACAAGCCCGCTTCCCGCGCTTCGGCCAGCAGCAGCTGTTTCTCCACGGGCACCACGCCTACCTGCTCGCACACCAGCCCGCCGCCCAGGTTGGCCAGCGCCGCCAGAAAGGCCGCCGGCTGGCCCAGCGCCACGCAACAGGCCGCGATGCTGATGACGGTATCGCCCGCCCCCGACACGTCCGAAATCGTGCGCAGGTGAGCCGGCAGGTAGGTTTTCTCACCGGCCTGTTGGGCAAACACGCCGTATTCCGACAGCGTGACGAGCACGATTTCGGGCGTGAGCACCTCGCGCAGCCGCGCCACCGCCGCCTCGAAGCCGGCCCGGTCCACGTCGGGCGTCCCGAATTCCAGCTTCAACCCCTCGCGCAGCTCTTTCAGATTGGGCTTGAACAGCGTGCAGTGCCGGTAGGCCAGGAAGTTCTTCTTCTTCGGGTCGACCACCGTGGGAATGCCGCGCTGCCGCGCCCGCGCGATGCACTCGGTGATAATGGCCTCGCTGAGCACGCCCTTGTCGTAGTCTTCGAACACCACCACGTCGGCGCGGGTCAGCAGGTCGTCGTAGGCGGCCAGCAGCTGGCTCGCCTCGTCGGCGTTCAGGTCGGTTTCCACTTCCGAGTCGATGCGCAGCAGCTGCTGCCCGTGGGCCAGGATGCGCTGCTTTAGGGTAGTGGGCCGGGCCGCGCTGCGGATGATGCCCGCGTCGGGCAAATCGTGCTCCTGGAGCAGCTGGAGCAGCTGGTCGCCACCCGCGTCGGCACCAATCACGGCGCACAGCAGCGGCGTGGCCCCGAGGGCCTGTACGTTCAGAGCCACGTTGGCAGCCCCGCCGAGGCGGTTTTCGGTGCGAGCCACGTGCACCACCGGCACCGGCGCTTCGGGTGAGAGGCGGGTGGCCCGGCCCCACACGTAAGCGTCCACCATCACGTCGCCGATAATGAGCACGCGCAGGTTGTTGAACTGCTGAAATAGGTCAGTTAATGTCATTGCGAGGAGGCACGACGAAGCAATCCGTCCTTTGAGCGCGACCCGGTTAATGTGCTCAGACATTAATTTCTGGAAGGTTGCGCGGGGTTAAACGCAGAATAGCGGAGGAGCTACTTCAGCTTCGCCAAACTCACCTTGATTCGACGGAAGGCCTCCGTCAGCTGCTCATCGGCGGCGGCGGTGCTGAAGCGCAGGCACTCCGGCGCGCCAAACCCCTCCCCCGATACCGACGACACGTGCGCGTCATTCAGAATAAACAGCGCCAGGTCGGAGGAATTGCGGATGGGGCGTCCGTCGGGAGCAGTGCGGCCAAAAAAGGCCGACACTTCGGGAAAGATGTAGAAAGCGCCGCTGGGCGTGGGCGTGTGCAGGCCCGGAATGTCCCGCACCAGCGCCAGCACCAGGTCGCGACGACGGCGGTAGGCCGCGGCCATCGCATCCGACGAAGCCCGGCCACCGGCCAGCGCCGCCACCCCGGCCCGCTGCGCGATGGAGCAGGTGCCGGAGGTAATCTGGCCCTGCATCTTGTCGCAGGCCGTGGCAATATCCTGCCGGGCGGCCAGGTAGCCCAAGCGCCAGCCCGTCATGGCGTAGCCCTTCGAGAAGCCGTTGACGGTAATCACGCGGTCGGCCACGGCCTCGAACTGGGCCAGGCTCACGTGCTCTCCCACGAAATTGATGTACTCGTAAATCTCGTCGGCCAGCACGTACACCTGCGGGTGGCGGGCCAGCACGTCGGCAATGGCCGCCAGCTCCTCACGGCTGAACACCGCGCCGGTGGGGTTGCAGGGCGAGGAGTACATCAGCAGCTTGGTGCGGGGCGTGATGGCGGCTTCGAGCTGGGCGGCGGTGGCCTTGTAGTCATTTTCGAGGGCACCCGCCAGCGGCACGGCCACACCATCGGCCAGCTTCACCATTTCCAGGTAGCTCACCCAGTAGGGTGCAAACACGATGACCTCATCGCCGGGGTTCACCAGGCTGAGCACGGCGTTGGCCAAGGCCTGCTTGGCCCCAGTGCTCACCACAATCTGGGCAGGCTGAAAATCGAGGCCGTTATCGCGTTTGAGCTTATCGCAAATGGCCTGCCGCAGCTCGGGGATGCCCGGCACCGGCGTATAGAAGGTGTAGCCATCGTCCAGGGCCTTTTTGGCGGCATCCTTGATATACTGCGGCGTCTGGAAATCAGGCTCACCAAAACTCAGATTGATAACGTCGATGCCTTGGGCGGCCATTTCGCGGCCCTTCTTGGCCATGGCAATGGTAGCCGATTCCTGCATGGCCAGCAGGCGGTCGGAAAGCGGCGAAACGGCGGTCAGCGTGGCAGTATCAGACATAAACGCAATAAAAACAAAGGGCGAATGGCCAAGCAAAGGTAGTCTGAACCACGGTTCAGACATCCAGCCCGCGGCGGCAGCGCCAGAGCACGCGCAGGTCCATGCCCGGCTCATAGTCTTTGGCATAAAGCAGCTCCAGGCGGCGGCGCGTCACGTCGTTGAGCGAAGCGGCCGAGGTGGCGGCATCGGCCGGCGAGAGCACGGCCGACTGGCGGCGGGCCGGGCCGGGGCTGTAGCGCAGGCCCACCCAAGTGCGGCGGCCCAGCAGCAC
>JANXMN010000002.1 GCA_025354605.1 Hymenobacter sp.
AATGCGTCTGCGCCCACAACTGCGGGTCGCAGAAATGCGTCGAAATACTCATCCCGCAAGCTACTACCCACCCCCCGTAAGGCCCCACAAAAAACGCCGACCTGTTGGCCGGCGCTTTTTGAAGATGTGGGTAAGGACAAGTGCGAAAAGCAACGGGCTTTTTAAGTTATGAGTTGTGAATTAGGAGTTATGAATAAGAACACGTTGTCTTCTGATTCATAACTCCTAATTCCCTTTACAGCGTGTCTTCGCCGTCTTCGGGAATGCTCATGTCCACGGGGATGACGGCGTCGTCGCCCTTGGCCATGTCGCGGATTTTCTTCTCGATTTCGGCGGCCAACTCGGGGTTGTCGAGCAGCAGGGTTTTCACGGCTTCGCGGCCCTGGCCGATTTTGGTTTCGCCGTAGTTGAACCACGAGCCCGACTTGCCGATGATGCCCATGTCGACGCCGAGGTCGACAATCTCGCCGACTTTGGAAATGCCCTGGCCGTAGATGATGTCGAACTCGACCACCTTGAAGGGCGGGGCCACTTTGTTCTTCACCACTTTCACCTTGGTGCGGTTGCCGGTCACGTTGTCCTTGTCTTCCTTAATCTGGCCAATGCGGCGGATGTCGAGACGTACCGAGGCATAGAATTTCAGAGCGTTGCCACCGGTAGTGGTTTCGGGAGTGCCGAACATCACGCCGATTTTCTCGCGCAGCTGGTTGATGAACACGCAGCAGCAGCCGGTTTTGTTGATGGTGCCGGTGAGCTTGCGCAGGGCCTGGCTCATGAGGCGGGCATGCAGGCCCACTTTCGAGTCGCCCATGTCGCCTTCCAGCTCGGCTTTGGGCACAAGGGCGGCCACGGAGTCAATCACGATGATGTCGATGGCACCGCTGGAAATGAGCTGGTCGGCGATTTCGAGGGCCTGCTCGCCGTTGTCGGGCTGGGCGATGAGCAGGTTGGTAGTATCGATGCCGAGCTTTTCGGCGTACGTTTTGTCGAAGGCGTGCTCGGCGATGAAGGCGGCCATGCCGCCTTTCTTCTGCGCCTCGGCAATCATGTGCAGGGTGAGCGTGGTTTTACCCGACGATTCCGGGCCGTAAATTTCGATGACGCGGCCGCGGGGCACCCCGCCAATGCCGAGGGCAATGTCGAGCGAGAGCGAGCCGGTGCTAATGCTCGGAATGTCGGCCACCTTGTTGTCGGAAAGCTTCATCACGGTGCCTTTGCCGTAGGCTTTGTCGAGCTTGTCCAGGGTGAGCTGGAGAGCTTTCATTTTTTCGGCGGCGGTGTTGACTTCGCCTTTCTCAGCCTTCTCGGCTTTTTCGGCCTTGGGGGCCGATTTGGTAGCTAGTGCCATGCGGGGTAATTGGGAAAAAGGGGTTAGGTTTGGTAAAGTTAACGGTTTTGGCCGGGTCGCAATCGAATAAATGTATTCTTTGGTAAAAGCCCCGGACGGGCCCTTTTACGGCGGCTTTTTCTAACAGAACGACCAGTGGTTTGGTGCCGGTGAAAGGCGAAATATATGCGGATTAATCTAAAAATATTAGTTGGCCTTGTGGCTCTGCTAATTGGAGTGGGAGAAGCGCGCGCGCAGGTGGATAATCGGGCGTTTATATCTCCGCGGCCCGGCCAACCTAAGTACGTTTATATCTCCCGGAGCCCAGATGGCGGCAATGAGGCATTAGCCGATTCCTTGAAAAAAGAAAAGGAGCAGCAGCTACTGGAAGAAACTGCTGCCGCCGGCGAGCTGCGGGTTTCTATGAATGCCTTCGTCTTCTTCAAAGACAACGAATACTTCAACAAAATTGTCGACGGCTACACGCTCTACGGCACGCAGCTGAACCCGCAACTCGTGTATTACCCCACCACAGAGTTGCGCCTCGAAGGCGGCATCTTTCTGTGGAAGGACTTTGGCAACCCGGTGCTGAAGCAGGTGCGCCCCACCTTCCGGGCCACCTGGACGCACGGCAAGCAGCAGGTGATTCTGGGCAACATCCGCGCGAACCTGCACCACCAGTACATCGAGCCCATGTTCAACTTCGAGCGGGTGATGCTGAACCCGCTGGAGGAGGGCATCCAGAATATCTTTCGGGGCAAGCGGCTATTCGTGGACGAGTGGGTAGACTGGCAGCGCCAACAGTACCGCTACAGCAACTACCAGGAGGAAGTAGCTGGCGGCCTGAGCACCAGCTACCGCGTCAGCCCCGACCACAGCCGCTGGCACGTGACCGTGCCATTTCAGTTCACGGGCATCCACCACGGCGGGCAGATTGATACGCTCGACCGGCCGCTGCTCACCGTATTCAACGAGGCCCTGGGCCTGACGGCGCGCTACCAGCTGGCCGGGCCAACCGTGCGGGCCATGCGCTTCGACGGCTACGGACTGGCTTTTCAGGACTACTCCTTTACTCATGGGCAGTTGCCCTACAAATACGGCCGGGGCCTGTACCTAAATACCACCCTCGAAACCCGCTACCTGGACGTGATGCTCAGCTACTGGCAGGGCTCGCGCTTTATTTCGCCGCTGGGGGGCGACTACTACCAGAGTGCCTCCCGCTCGGTGTCGGACCCCCGGTTCGTGGACCCCTTCCGCCGCGTGCTGATGCTGCGCCTGCTGCGCGACTTCCGCATTTCCGACGCGGCGGCGCTCACGGCGCGCGTCGAGCCGGTGTACGATTTCAACGCCCGGCTGCTGGACTACTCCTTCGGTATGTATCTCAATTTTCGGCAGGACTGGCTGCTGAGCAACGTGGCCCGGCGCGTACGCGTGGGGCAGTAGCCGCCCCACCTCCGGATACCAGCAAACACGACCCCCGAAACTACGCCAGATTAGGCCTCGTGGCGCATGCGTAAGGGCATTTGGGGCATGCGTAAGGACGCTGCTCCGGTATGGAACCCGGGGAAACTATGCGCTAGTTTGAATCGAAGCCCCGCCGCCCGGTATCGTACTGGTCGCGCTTCAGCCAAAACCGGAGAATCTGGCTCAGCGCGTCGGAGTTGCGAAACCACATCGGGCGCTTGGGCGGTGGCTCGAGCACAAAGCCCACGGCGCGGGCCACGGCCTGCCCCCGCTCGTTGCCCAGGAAGCAGCGCACGAGCAGGCGCTGGCTGCCCACGGCAGCGAAGCCAAACTCGACGATGGCGGCCAGGGCCTCGCGAGCGTAGCCCTGACCCTCGGCGGCGGCCGCGAGGTAGTAGCCGATTTCGGCCTGGCCCGCCTGCTGGGGCATCAGACAGATGTCGCCAACGTACTCGGCCGTGGCGCGGTGCCAGATGCCGAACACATAGAAGCGACCAGTGCGCCAGTCGTCAGCGAAGCTGCGCAGCGAAACGCGGGCATCAGTGGCTGAGCGCACGGCCTGGAGGCGGTCGGGGAAAGACGGTTGGAAGCGGGGCCGGTCGGCGTGCAGCAGCGCGAAGAAGACGTCGGCGTCGGCCGGCTCGTAAGGGCGCAGGCAGAGGCGGGCAGTGTAGAGCGGAGCGCGGGGCAGCATCTTAATGAAGAATGAGGAATGAAGAATGAGGAATTACCCTAGGGGGCCATTCCAAATTCCTCATTCCTCATGTACAAAGCAAAGCGAGGGAGTGTTGGGAGTAAGCGAAAATTCCTCATTCCTCATTCCTCATTAAGCACAGCGTCAAACGTACTGGCTGGGGCTGCCCAGGGCCTGCTGGGTGCGCATCACGTTCACCTGGCGGGCGGCTTCGTTGAAAAACTCCAGGCGGCGAATAAGCATTTCCTTGGTCAGCACGCGGCCTTCGGGGGTGCGCAGGGTGGCGCGCTTGTCGGCCAGCACGCGCTGCATGGCGGCCAGCGTCTGGCCCTCGTGCTTCATAAACTGCTGCTGAAACTCGGCCAGCCGGGCCACACCGCTGGCCGTGAGGGTGAACTGCTCGCCGGCGCCCTGGTTCAGCACCTCGCACAGCACATACACCTCCAGGGGCAGGCTGGTTTCGAGGGCTGTGGTGCGCAGGTCGAGCCCAGCGGCCAGGGCATCGAGGATGATACGCACGTTGCGCTCAAATTGCTGGTAGTAGGCTTGGGCTTCCATTCTTCATTTAACAATTATCATTTAACAATTAACAGTCGTACCGACTGCTTATCACTGAACAATTAGCAGGCAGAAAGAGAAATATCCGCCTGTTAAATGATAAATGATAACTGTTAAATGAATTAAAGTAACTCTTTCACAATCTGCTCCACGCTGATGCCTTCGGCTTCGGCTTTGAAGTTGCGCACTAGGCGGTGGCGCAATATCGGCACGGCTACGGCGCGCACGTCCTCGATGTCGGGCGAATACTTGCCATTGAGCAAGGCATTGCACTTGGCCCCCACAATGAGGTGCTGCGAGGCGCGCGGGCCGGCCCCCCACTCCAGCAGCTGAGTGGCCCGGGGCGCGGCGCGTTCGGTGTTGGGTCGGGTTTTGTGCACCAAGCTCACGGCGTATTCCACCACGTTATCAGCCACCGGCACGCGGCGCACCAGTTCCTGAAAGGCTTGGATGTCGGCCGCGTGCAGCACCTTATTCACAGTCGGCTTGATGTTGGACGTCGTTTGCTTCACGATGCTCAGCTCCTCGGCGTAGCTGGGATAGCCCAGCTCAATGTTGAACATGAAGCGGTCGAGCTGGGCTTCGGGCAGCGGGTAGGTGCCTTCCTGCTCGATGGGGTTCTGGGTGGCCAGTACGAAAAACGGGCGCGCCAGCGGGTAGCGCTGCCCGGCCACCGTCACGGCGTATTCCTGCATGCTTTCGAGCAGGGCGGCCTGGGTTTTGGGCGGTGTCCGGTTGATTTCGTCGGCCAGGATGATGTTGGCGAAGATGGGGCCTTTCACGAAGTGAAAATCCCGCTGCTGGTTCATCGTTTCCGAGCCCACGATGTCGGAGGGCATCAGGTCGGGGGTGAACTGGATGCGGTTGAACGACAGGTCGAGCGAGTCGGCAATGGTTTGGATGAGCAGGGTTTTGGCCAGGCCGGGCACGCCCACTAGCAGGCTGTGGCCCTGCGAAAACACGGCCGTCAGCACCAATCGCACCACCTCATCCTGCCCCACGATGACCTTGCCG
>JANXMN010000011.1 GCA_025354605.1 Hymenobacter sp.
GGCCAGCAACTAGTGCTGCCGCAAGTAGGGCCGAAACAGTAGCACGCAGCCTTTGCTGCGTATACGAGCGCAGCGAGTATTGGCATCTGGCCCGGCATAGCCTACTCGCTACGCTCGTGTACGCGGTAAAGGCTGCGTGCCACGGCCGCACGCTACTCCTCGTCCTCCGGCACCTTGCCCAGGTCATCGAGCGCCATTTTGATTAGGTCCTGCTCGTAGCCCTTGCCGGTGAGGTACTGTGAAATCTTCATGCGGCGCACGCGCGGATTCTTCTCCTTTTCCTGGCGGTCTTTTTTCTCCATCACGTCCACTAGGTTCTGGTAGTATTCGTCGCCGTCGATTTCCTTGAGGCCCGATTTGATGCAGTATTCGCTGATGCCTTTCTGCTTGAGCTCCTGTACGATGCGGCGGCGGCCCCACTTCTTCTGGCGGTAGTGGCCGCGCACGAAGGCTTGGGCAAAGCGCTGCTCGTCGAGTAACTTCTCGCGGCTGAGACGGATAATGATTTCGCCGGCCTCATCCTCATCCAGACCGTAGGATTTCAACTTCTGCTCCACCTCTTTCTGGTGGCGCTCCTGATAGGCGCAGAAGGCGGCGATTTTTTGCAGCGCCTCGCCGGGGGTGTACTGCTTGGGCGCTTTATCGGGATTTTTGAACATCGGGATGGGTTTTAGGAAAACAAGTAACACCAAACCGGCGGCCGGCGTTTCGGAATAGTTTGGGCGGGGCACCAGGCAACCCCCGGGCCGGCAAACGGCATCTGTTGCAGTAGGGTCGTAACTTGGTCCGACCTGAAGTTATCCTTTCGCTGCTCTTATGTCGTTGGTTTCGGTACGTGTTTTCGCGGTTGTAGTGTTGCTGAGCTGGCTGCCTCTGGGGGCGCGGGCCGGCGTTGTGAAGGGCCTCGTGAGCGGGGCCGACCAAACCCCGCTGGCCTTTGCCAACGTGGCCGTGCGCGGGGCCGCCACCAGCACCGGGGCCAACGAGCAGGGCCGCTACCAGTTGCGCCTGCCGGCCGGACAGTACGAGCTGGTGTTTCAGTACGTGGGCTACAAGCCGCGCATTGAGGCGGTGCGGGTGCCGGGCGGCGACTCGCTCCTGACCCTGAACGTGGCCCTGCAGGCCGAGCAGTACAGCCTGGGCGAGGTGCTGGTGAAGTCGTCGGACCGCGACCCGGCCTATGCTATTATTCAGCAGGCGCAGCAGTGGCGGGCCTACCACCGGCGCGAGGTGGCCGCCTACCGGGCCCGCATCTACATCAAGAGCATCGGGCGCATTCTCGACACGCCGGCCAAAATCATGGGCCTGTTCAAGATTGGGCCGGATATCAAGAAGGGCATCTTCTACCTGTCGGAGAGCCTGTCCGACATCAGCGTGACCCAGCCCGACGTGGTGAAGGAGCGCATGATTTCCAGCCGCGTGAGCGGCGACTCGCGCGGGCTGAGCTTCAACCGGGCCAGCGCCGGCCGCCACCTCACCTTCTACGAAACGCTGGTGAAGCCCGGCTTCAGCGAGCGGGGCTTCGTGTCGCCCATCGCGCCCAACGCCATGCTCTTCTACAAGTACGAGCTGGTGGGCAGCAGCTCCGAGAATGGCGTGCTGGTGCACAAAATCCACGTCATCCCACGCCGGCGCACCGACCCGGTCTTCTCCGGCTACATCTACATCGTGGACGGCACCTGGCGCATTCATTCCGTCGATTTCACCCTCGATAAGGAAGCCCACATCGACTACGTCGACGAGATTCATCTGCGGCAGCAGTACGCGCCGGCCCCCGGCAACCCCAACGTGTGGGTGATGCAGTCGGAGCAGGCCCGGGCCATGCTCTCGGGGCTGGGCTTCAAGGGCTCGTTCGACCTCACGGCGGTGCTCTCGAACTACGCGAACGTGGTGGCTACGTACCCCACGCCGCCCATCCCCAAGGCCGCGCCGCCGGTGGTGGTCGAGGGCAAGGAGGCTGGCCCCGGCGGCCAGGAAACCGCCGCCCAGATTCGTAAGCGCAAGCCCGACCTGCGCGGCCTCAACGCCCAGGTGCGCCGGCAGGTGAAGCTCGCCCGGCGCGACTCCCTCAAAAATGACCCTTTTGCCAGCATGCCGCGCGGCGAGGTGCAGCTGATTGAGAAGGGTGTGAATGAGCGCGACACCGCCTACTGGGCCAGCGTGCGCCCGGTGCCCCTCACCACCGAGGAGCTGAAGGACTACCAGGTGAAGGACAGCACCGAGGTTATCCGCCGCTCGCGGCCCTACCAGGACTCGATGGACCGCAAGCGCAACGAGTTCGAGCCTATTGACCTGCTGGTGGGCGGCTACACCCGGCTCAACAGCTTCAAAAAGGAGACCTACAAGGTGCAGCCGCTGAGCCAGATTTTCCAGTACAACACCGTGGAAGGGGCCGTGCTGAACGGGCAGCTGGTGTACAGCAAGCGCACGGAAGACCGCCGCTACGTCACGCTCACGCCCACGCTGCGCTACGGCTTCAGCAGCCGCGCGCTGAACCCCAGCCTGGAGCTGGCCTGGCAGCTGCACCCCAGCCAGCGCCGGCTGCTGAGCCTGACGGCGGGCCGCACCATCGAGAACTTCGACCGCAACTCCCAGCTTACGCCGGCCATCAACGCCGTGTATACCCTGCTCGACAACCGCAACTACGCCAAGCTCTACCGCCGCGACGGGGCCGAGCTGGGCTTTGCCTTCGAGCCGCTAAACGGCCTGAACCTGCGCACCGTGGTGGGCTACTTCGACCGCCATGAGCTGGTCAACACCACCGCCCGGCTCATCCACGACGTGCCGGGCCGGGCCTTCACCCCCAACCAACCCGTGAGCGACGAGCTGGCCGCTACCGGCTTTGGCCGCAGCCGCGTGCTCACGCTGGGCTTCTCGGCTGACTACAAGCCCGGGCAGCGCTACATCAGCCGGCCCGACGGCAAGTTCAACCTGGGCTCGCGCTGGCCCACCTTCAACGTGCAGGGCCGGCTGGCCGTGCCGGGCGTGCTGGGGGCCGACGTGCGCTACCTGCTGCTGCAAACCGGCGTGCGCCACAGCCTGCCGCTGGGCCTGCTGGGCACCAGCAGCTTCCGCGCCACGGTGGGCGGCTTCGTGGGGGCCAGCCAGAACCTCACCTTTATCGACTACCGCCACTTCGCCGGCAACCAGACCCTGCTCACCGGCAGCTTCGACCAGTTTCAGCTGCTCGACTACTACCGCTTCAGCACCCGCCGCTCCTACTTCGAAGCCCACTACGACCACCACTTCAACGGCTTTATCTTTAACAAAGTCCCGCTCTTCCGCCGGCTGAAACTACAGGAAGTGGTTTCCCTCAACTACCTCACCACGCCCCAGGCCGGGCAGTACGTAGAGCTGGGCGCGGGCGTCGAGCACCTGCTGAAAGTGCTGCGGGTGGACTTTTACACCGCCCTGCAAAGCGGGCAGAAGCTGGGTACGGGCTTCCGGGTAGGGTACGGGTTTTAGGGCCAGCGAGCAGGAAGTCAGGCGGCCCAGGATGGCGCCTGAACAGCTACTTCTTCCCCAGGGCTTTTACTCCACCACCAGCCGCCGGACCACCGTGCTGCCGGCCGTGCGCACGCGCACCGCGTACACGCCCGGCGGCACGGTGGGGGGCAGCTCCACTTGCAGCGGCTGCGGCCCCGCCACCAGCTGACGCTGGACGATAACCCGGCCGCTCAGGTCCAGCACTGTTACGCTGAGCGGGCCCGGCCCGGTCCCCGCCACGGCGAAGCGCCCGCCCGGCGCGGGGTTCGGGAACAGCACCACGGGCTCGCTGCCCGTGCCCCCGCGCGTGCCGCTGACGACCGGAGCCGCCGGCACCGTCACCCGAAACGAGCGGGTAATGCTGCCGTTCAGGGCCTGGCCATTGCTCACCGTCACGCGCACGGTGGCCGTGCCGCCCCGCGTGCTGCCGATGACGTACGGCAGGGTGCCCGTGGCGGCCGGGCTGCTGTAGCTCACCGCGCCCAGGCTCACCAGGGTCGGGTCGGAACTGCTGGCCGTCACCGTGAGGGGCAGCACCTGGTTGGGGTCGCCGTCGCCGATGCCGGCCAGGGCCACGGCCACTTGCGTGGGCAAGGCGCGGTTGGCTGTTACGTCGGCAATGGGGTCGAGGGTGGGCGGCGTGGTGGGCAGCCCCGTGGCACCGTTGGGATTGTAGAACACGCGAAAAGTGCGGCTGGCCGTGCCGTTGGTGGCTTGCCCGTCGTTCACGGTGATGGTGACGGTGGCGTACAGCCCCGGCGGGGTTGCAATTATTATCAAGTTGTACTGGCCGGTAGTGGCGGGGCTGGTGTAGGCAAACGTGCCGTTGGAAAGGTATCCGGGGCCGACCAGCGACACCGTGGCACTGAGCGTCAGCAATTGGTTTTCGTTGGCGGCTCCCGCCGTAATGCCCGATAGGGGCACCGCAATCTGCAAGGTGCCGCCCGGCACAATGGGCTGGGTTAGCACTGCATCCGGAATGGCGTCGAGCGTGGGCGCATCGTTCACCGGGTTCACCGTCACCCGGAACGTGCGGACCACGGTGCCGTACTGCGGCTGCCCGTCCGACGCCGTGACGGTGATAAGGCAGGTGCCGAACGCATCCGGAGCCGGCTGGAAGCGCAGCGTGCCGGTGCTGGTAGGGCTGAAGTAGGCAATGGTGGGATTGGGCACCAGAGCAGGGTTGTCGCTCACGGCCGTGATGCTCACGGCCTGGCCAGCCTCGCCGCCGTTGCCGATGCCGGCCAGGGCCACTGCCTGCGAGGGCGCGTCCTCGTCGACGGTCAGGTCGGCCAGGGCATTGAGGGTGGGTGGGTTGTTGGTGTTCGGGCTGAGGCCGGTGTAGCGGTACACGATGAGGTTGCCGCTGGTGGGGTCGTAGGCGGCCAGGTCGCTGCGGCCATCCAGGTCGAAGTCGCCGGCCACGAAGGCAGTGCCCGCCAGGTTGTAGGCAATGGGCGGACCGAAGCCGCCGCCCACTTGCCCGCGCAGCACCGCGAAGCCCCCACTCCCTCCCAAAGCAGCCGTGATGCGCCCCAGCAGGTCGGGCAGGCCATCGCCGTCGGCATCGGCCACCAGTTGCAGGTCGCCGCCGCTGGGCGAAACGGCCGGAAACGGGCCTTGCACGGCGAAGCCCGCGGCGGTACGTTGGGCCACCACCGTGGCCGCTACGCCGCTGGCCTGCCCATTCACGACCACGTTGGGTTGCCCGTCCAGGTTGTCGTCCGCCAATAAAGGCGACTGGGACGACAAGATATTGCTCAGCGAACTCACCACCGGCGCATCGTAACCGGTGTTGGCGGCATTGCGGGCCAGTAGCAGCAGCCGGTATGGAGGCTGGCTCACGAACTGGTCGGGGCCGAGCAAAGCAATGTCCAGTTGGCCGTCCTGGTTGAAATCGGCCACGACCTTGCCCAGCAGGCGCTCGGTGAGCAGCGGCGTCGGGGCGTCGAAGCCGGTGCCGTTGTTGCGCAGCTCGACAAGCTGCACGGGCACTCCTGGTTGGGTGCTGCTGGCCGAAGTGAGGGCCAGCAGGTCGGGTCGCCCGTCAGCATTCAGGTCCTGCACGTCGAGTGGCCCCACGGGGAGCCGGCCGTTCAGGTTGAGCGGGGCGGCGCTGGAAAACCCATTGCCGCCGCCCAGGCTGCGCAGCAGGAACAGGCCCGAGGCGGCCGTCACCAGCAGGTCGGGGGCACCGTTGGCATCCACGTCGGCGGCCTGCACGTTCTGGGGGCTGATGCCAGCGGCCAGCCGCACGGGTAGCCCATAGCCGCCCTGCCCGTCGCCGAACAGTAGGTTCAGCTGTCCGTCGGCCACGATGGCAAAGTCGGGGTAGTTATCCGCGTTGAAGTCCGCGACTGCGATATTCTGCGCCAAAATGCCAATAATCTGTGCGGTGGCTACGGGGTAGGTGGTCGCCTGGTACGAGGCCGCGTTCAGCCCCGGCCCGGCAAAGCGCAGCGTAAAAAACGGCGTGGCCGATACCAGCGACGAGCCCTGCTGCCGGCTCAGCAGGTCGGTAACCGTGACCGGCGTAATCGACGAGGCTCCCAGGGGTACCTGCACCGTAAGCTGGGTGGCCGTGGCGGCCACAACGGTGGCCCGCACGGCCCCAAATGTCACCACATCGCGGCCCGCCGTCGCCGAAAACCCCGACCCACTGACGACTAACGTGGCCCCAGCCGCCGCCGCCGCTGGTGCCAGGCCCGTGACGATGGGCTGGGCCCCGGCCGTCAGCGTAAGTAGCAGGCCGGTTAGCAAAGGCCCCAGCCAACCAGAGAATTGTAGGGCGTACGTCATGGAACAGACAGGAAAAGGACGTGCGGAAATAGAAAAACACAAACGCTTTATGCTTATAACCAGCTAACTGCACGATGGTTTCTTGCCGCAACACATCAAAGAATGACAATACGGGTATTGAAAAACGAGAGAGGCCGGAGCCTGGCGACCCCGGCCTCTTTCAACCCGGATTAGTAGCTGCCCGCCCAAGATGACTTCCAACGGCTTTCAGCCCTCGGTCGCGCCGGTGCGCCGCCAGTGCGAAGCGTCCATGCCCAGCGTGACGAGCAGGGCGTGCGGCAGCGTCACGATGGAAGCGGCCAGCAGTGCCAGGCTCACCAGCACGGTGCCGCTGGCCGCCCAAGCCCAGGCCAGGCCAAATACCAGCGCCAGCCCGCCCAGGCTGATGAGCAGCAGCGGGGCCGAGCGCCGCAGAAAGAAGCGCAGTTCGGCTCCCAGGCTGCGCCGGGGTCGGGCCGGAACATGGTCCATCAGCTGGTTCATGCGCAGCACGTGCTGCAGGCTGTGCCAGAATACGAAATACACGCCCGCCGCCAGCACGGGAGGCAGCAGCAGCAGCAGTGCCAGCAGCAGCCCGGTTTCCAGGGCGTCGGTGCGGGCCAGCTCGCCCTGCTGCTGCCGGTAGTAGCTTAGCCAGAGCAGCACCAGGCCGCTCAGCACCGCGAATAGCAGTCCGGCGGCCAGCGGGGCCACGTCGACCGTAGTAGGCAAGGCCGCCACCCCGCCCAGCGCCAGCAATCCGCGCACGATGGCCAGGGTTTCGGTGGGCCAGTGCCACAGTGGCACGGCAAACAGCAGGGTGCCGCGCAGCAGGCTGTGGGCCAGCCACTGGTAGCGGTGGCGGGCCTGAGCCGGGGCATCGGCCGAGCCCCAGTGCCAGGCCGTGAGCCCAAAGAACAGCGCCACGGCTACCGCCGGCTGCCACCACCACAGCAAGCCCACGGCAGCGGCCAGCCCCAGGTAGCCCGCCAGAAACCCGGCCCAGTACCGGCCCCGGTCCCGCGCCAGCGCCGGGTGGGTGGCCGGCACCACAAATTGGTCGCAGGCCCCGTGGGCCACGCCCAGCACCACCATGCCCCCTAGCAGTAGCGGGGCCAGCAGCCAGGCGGCGGCCCCGGGGGCCAGTCCGCTCACGGCCACGGCTGCCAGCACCGCCGCGTAGGAGTAGCGGCGGGGCGAAGGCGCGGGCATTTCGGCGGTGGCTGGAAGAGAAATCAGCGGGAGCATAATATTGGCGGGAGCATTCCCAGGCGCGTTTTCGATGCAGCAAGCTGTCGGGCGGGTCCTGCCCAAAACGCTCATTCCCGCCCCCCGCGTAGTGCTTGTGGAGGGCGGGAATGAGGTAGTCAGCAGGGTCGGGCCGTGGCCCTTTTTCCGGGCTAAGGGCCGACCCTGCCGGAAGGTTAGGCCGGTACTGTAGTCCGCGACGGGGCCGTGGGCATGGTTTCGTGCACCAGCGCGGCGCTCTTGCCCGAGATGGCAATGCCGTACACCACCAGGCCAAACCCGATTTTATTGATGGCATCGGCGATGTTATAGAACAAGTCGACGCTCGAAGGCTGCATACCGAAGAGGGTGTTTAGGAAGTTGCCCGGCATACACATGTAGCCGATAGGATAGATGGCCCAGCCCACGAGCACGAACCACCCCAGCGAGCGGATGCCTTTGATAACGGCCGCGTCGCCACTGGCCTGGGCCAGCTTCGCCACCTCGCCGAACCAAGCCGTGTAAACGATGTAGATGTAGCCCAGCGTCGAGAGCGTGCCCCAGAGGATGGACTGGCTGCCGCTGCCGTTCGAGAACGCCTCGCCGATGTAGCCCGTCACGAGCATGAACACCGAGGCGAAAATTAGTTTCCAGAGCAGCCCGATTTTAGCTCCGGCGGCTTTGGTGAGCAGGTAAAACTCGACGCACATCAGCGGCACGGTCAGGGTCCAGTCGATGTAGCGCAGGGCGGTAGGGGTTGAGTGGGTGGCCAGGTAGTAGTCGCGCATGTAGTAGTAATGCACCGCCGCGATGCCCGTAATCAGGGCCGATACGAGCAGCGACAGCTTCCACTTGCCCTCCACCACGCCCCGCTCGGCGAAGAAGAAGACGGAGGCTGCTAGCATGGCCATGTACCCCGTGAAAAAGGTGAAGGCAATGGGGTCATCAACCCGGATGTCGACAATAGAGGTTAGTAAGGTTGTCATGGGTGCCTTGGGGTTTAAAGGATGAGATTTGTTTGATGTTTTGACATGCAACGTTAAACAAATGTTTGGGCTATTTAAAATAAATATTAAAAAGAACAAATTATTGATACTATTTACTGGTTTCATACTGCTATTAGCCCCTAGTGGCATCATGTCCAAAGCTTTCGGTTGCAAACTGGCAGCGCGTCAGGTGTGCTTATTATTCACCAAACCTGCCTGCCATTTCTCACAAGCTTCTAGCCGGGGGTTGTTGGGGAAAAGCTTCGGAATCGTTTCCCCGAAGTGGGCCAGAGGCCCGCAAACAAGCGGCACGGGGCGCAGCCCCGAGCCATCTAGGCCATCTAGACGAACGTAAGCAGGAGATTCTGAGAAGGAGGGCGGGGCCGGCCAAAAAAAGAAATGCACCGGCCAGTGCGGCCGGTGCATTTTTTGGAAAGAAGGGCCTGTGAAAGCCAGCCAGCGGCTGCTAAGCGGCTCCGGTAATGCTTACTTGTTCCGCACTGCCCGCAGCAGGTTGGCCAGTGAGGCCGCCGGGTAAGCTTTGCCCCGGGAAATCACCGCGTCGATTTTTTTAATATTGGCAATGTTATCCAGCGGATTGGCCGTCAGCAGTACCAGGTCGGCATCTTTGCCAGGGGCGATGGCGGCGGTATGGTCGGCCACGCCCATGAACTGCGCCCCGTTGATAGTGGCCGTTTGCAGGGCTTCGAGCGGGGTGAGGCCGGCCTGCACCAGCAGCCCCAGCTCCTGTTGCAGCGAGGCCCCGGGGTACACGTAAGAGTTGAACGGGCCGCTGTCGGAGCCGGCCAGGATGAGCACGCCGGCCGTGTGCATGGGGGCCACCAAGCTCATAAACCGGGTTTCGAGCTGGTGGCTGAAGGCCCGCGCCTCGGCCGACTGCTGCTGCGCGCTGAGGGCGCGCCGCCGGTAGGTGGCCTGAATTTTTGGGTCGATGTAG
The DNA here is from genome assembly GCA_025354605.1 of Hymenobacter sp. Lineage (GTDB taxonomy): Bacteria > Bacteroidota > Bacteroidia > Cytophagales > Hymenobacteraceae > Hymenobacter. The sequence continues at coordinate 9,436 of JANXMN010000011.1, forward strand.
TTGAGCAGCGAGTCGCGGTCGTGATTGGTTTCGGCCAGCTCGGTGAGGGTTTTGCCGATGGCCAGGGTGGGCACGGCGGCGACGTGGCGCTTGGCCATGAGGGCGAAGATATTGGCGGCGGCGGCCGGGTCGTAGGTGCTGTTCACGGCGGGGAGCAGCGCAAACAGCCCCAGCGGCTTCGCCGTGCCCTGGCTGGCCCGCGCCACGGCCGTGAGGCTGTCCTCCTTGCCCGAGCAGGCTTTGAGCACGTAGTACAGGTGCTCGGTCGCGTCGAGCCCGGCCCGGATAGATTCGGCCAGCGTAACCGTGTAGGGCATGTGGCCCGTGGTTTTCAGCCCGCGCCGCTGGGCCTGCCGGATGGCCTCCAGGTAAGCCGGCCCCGAAATCTTGCTGTCGTAGAGCTTCACGTAGTCGACGTGCATGCCCTTGAGCGTTTCGATGGCGTGGCGCACCTGGGCCGGGGTTTCCACTTCGAGCGAGCCGGGCCAGGTGGCGCCGGGGCCGTCAATCTTCGGCCCGGAGGTGAAGATGCGCGGGCCGGGCAGCCGCCCGGCCACCATTTCCTTGCGCCACTCAAAAATCTGGGGCGTGAGGTCGCCGCCCGCGTCGCGCACCGTCGTGATGCCGTGGGCCAGGTACAGCGCCAGGCTTTTCTTGTTGGCCGCCGCCAGGCTGTCGCCGCCCCGGAAGTGCACGTGCATGTCCCACAGGCCCGGAATGAGGAAGCGGCCATTGCCGTTCACGTATTGCTTGGCGGCGTAGCTGTCCTTGTCGGCCTCCTGCACCTCCACAATTTTGCCCTTCGAAATAGCGACCACCTGGTTGGGCGTGAGCTGACCCGTGCGCACGTCCACGAGCGTGACGTGATTGATAACCACGTCGAAAATCGACAGCCGCGTGGGCCGGGGATGCCGGGCGCAGGTAGCGAGCAACGCGGCCAGGCATAGGCCGAAGAAGAAGCGAGTCAATTTCATGCGGAGCGACGGCAGGCAGAGCTCGTAAAGGTAATCGGCCGGTCGGGCTTTGGAGGGAGTGGGGGAGGAGCGGGGGGAGGATATTTAAAAACCAGAACGTCATGCTTCACTGCGCTCTGCATGACGTTCTGGTATCCTGTGCCGGCCTACAGCGCCTTTTTGCGCTCGGCCTGAAACTTCTTCAGCTGGGGCGCAATCACCTTCTGGTCGCCCACTACCACCACGGTCATGGCTTCGGGGCGGATGTACTGGCGGGCCGTAGCGCTCACCTGGGCCGGCGTCACGGCGTTGATGTTCTTCACCTGCTCGGTGAGGAAAGTCTCGGGCAGCCCCTGCAAATCGAGGTTGTTGAGCTGGCCGATGATGCCGTTGGGGTTGGAGTTGCGCAGCACGAACATGCCGCTCTCGAAGTTCTGAATGCCCCGCAGCTCCTCCGCCGAAGGGGGCGTTTGCTGGAGCCGCTCAATTTCCTTCATGATTTCGTGCAGCGAGTTGTAGGTGTCGGCCGTAGTCACGTCGGCATTCTGGCTCCAGGCGCCCGCGTGGTAGTGGGTTTCGGTGTAGCTGTAGGGCGAGTAAGTATAGCCCTTGTCCTCGCGGATGTTGCGCGTGATGCGCGAGCCGAACGAGCCGCCCAGCAGCGAGTTCGTCACCCGCAGGCGGATGTAGTCGGGGTTGGTAGGGTCGGCCACGGGCAGGCCCACCACCAGCGTCGACTGCGGGGCGCTGGGGCGGTCCTGGGTCAGCAAATCGGCTTTGGTCAGGGGCTGGGCCACTGCGATGAGCGGGGCCGGGCCCTGGGGCATGTTCTGCCAGGCCATAGTCAGGGCCTGGCGCAGGGCCGGCGCGTCGAAGCGGCCCGCCACGTACACGGCGGTGCGCTGCGCGCCGTACTGCGTTTTATAGAAGTTTTGCACCTGCTCGATGGTCAGGGCGTCAATCTGGGCATCGGTGGGCAGAAGGCGGCCGTAGGGGTGGCTGCCGTAAAGAGCCTGGCTGAACTTGAGGCGGGCCTGCGTGCCGGGCTGCGCGCGGGATAGGGCCATCTGGCGCTTCAGGTCAGCCTTCAGCCGGGGCAGTTCGGCGGCGGGCAGGCTCGGGTGCTGCACCACCTCGGCCAGCAGGGCCGCCAGCTCGGGAGCATACTCGCTCAGGCAGGAGCCGGAAATCAGGGTCTGGTCGGCCGTCACCGATACATCGAGCGAGCCGCCCATGCGGGCCACTTTCTCGGCCAACTGCGCGCCCGAAAGGGAGGTTGTGCCTTCCTTGAGCAGGCTGCCCAGCAGGTCGGCCAGGTTTACCTCGCTGGCCGCCTCGTGCACGTTGCCGGCCTGCACGGCCACCAGTATTGTGGTTTTGGGCACTTGGCCGTAGGGCACCAACCGGGCCTTCAGGCCGTTGGGCAAGGTGAAATCTTCGCGGGCCGGCAGGGCGAAGTCGCGCGGGGTGCTGCCGGGCGGTGGCGTCTCTTTGGCCACGGGGGGCCGCTGGATGGTAGCCGCCGTAGTTTTAGCGGCCGGCTTACGGGCTTTGGTTTTGGTGGGGACATTGGAGGAGGCTTTTTGCGCCCGGGCAACGGGAGCAGCGGCCGTAGCGAAGGCAAGGCCAAGGGCGGCGATAAGAAGCTTGTTCATGATAAAATACGGAAAGTGGGCTAGCCCTTGGCCAGCGGGTTGACGGTAATAATGGTGCGGTTGCCAGGCCGTAGGTACTCGCGAATGGTACGCCGCATCACCTCGGGCGTCACCTTGCGGAACTCGGCTTCGAGCCGGTTGATGCGGGCCGGGTCGTTGTCGAACAGGGCAAAGGCGGCCAGCAGGTCGGCCCGCCCGAAGTTGTCGGACCCGCTCATCTGGTCGTAGAATGCCGAGCGGATTTTCACCAGCGCCAAATCCAGCGTGGCTTGGTCGATGCCCTGGCTGTTAAGGCGGGCCACCTCGCGGTCGAGCACGTGCACCACCGAGTCGGCGGGCACGCCCGGGTCGTGCACCAGGTCACCCATCCACAGCATGGGGCCGTTGTAGTTGAACTGGTTGCCCAGATAGTTGATGCCCCCGCTCACGCTGGCCGCGTAGCCGCGCTGCTGCACCAGGGCCTGGTAGAGGCGGCTGTCGTTGCCCTGCAGCAGAATCTGGTCGAGCATAATCATGGCGTAATACTCGGGCGTGTTGCGCTCGGGCATGTGGTAGCCAAAGGCCAGGGCCGGCTTGGTGGCCAGCTTGTCGTCCTGGGCAAAGCGCTGCTCCTGCTCCTGGCGCGGCTCGCTGATGTCGGGCTGCGGCGGCTGCGGCGCCCCCGGAATAGCAGCATAATACTTCTCAACCCAGGCGCGGGCTTCAGTGGGGTCGAAATCGCCCACCACGGCCAGCACGGCGTTGTTGGGCGCGTAGTAGGTTTTGAAAAACGCCTTCACGTCGGCCAGGTTGGCCGCGTCGAGGTCGCTCATGTCGCCATAGAAATTGTGAGCGTTGCTCCAGTTCTTGTTGGCTTTCATGGGCATGGCAATCCACGGGAAGCCGCCGTAGGGCTGGTTGAGCACGTTCACCCGCACCTCGCTCTTCACCACGCCCTGCTGGTTGGTCAGGTTGGCCTGCGTGATGGCCAGGCCGCGCATGCGGTCGGCCTCGGCCCACAGAATGGTTTCGAGCTTGTTGCTCGGCACTACTTCAAAATAGTTGGTGAAGTCGAAGCGCGTGGAGCCGTTCAGCGCCCCGCCGTTCTTCTGAATCAGCTGAATAAACTCGGCCTTGCCCAGATTCTGCGAGCCCTGAAACATAAGGTGCTCAAACAGGTGCGCGAAGCCCGTGCGGTTGCGCGGCTCGGTGCGGAAGCCCACTCGGTAGTAGGCGGCCACCGTGGCCGTGGGCGCGGTGTGGTCGGGCGAGAGCACCACCCGCAGCCCATTGGGCAGGATGTAATACTCCACCGGAATCTGAAACGCCGGGGCCGCGGGCGCGGCCGCCGTCATCAGCGGAGCCGGTGGCGGGGCAGGGGCCGTCACCACCGCCGTAGGCTTGGCCGCGCACGCGCCCAGCGCCAGCGCCGCCATCGGAGCCCAGCGGCGGGCCCGATGCAGGAGAGAAGGAAGATTCATAGCCATGAAAAAAGGAGGTAAAAAGTGAGAAGTTAGATTCGATTTACAAAATATTGCAGATATATGCTCCAATGCCCGTCGCGCAATGGAATTGTAGTGTGGACTTTGCGAGTCCGCACGGCTGAACGACCGTCCCAGCGTTCCCACGCGCGGACTCGCAGAGTCCACGCTACATCCGCGCGGCTGAACGATACCCGGACGATACCCCGCGCGGACTCGCTACGTCCTCCCACGCGCGGACTCGTAGCATCCATGCTACCATTTTTACCAGACCTTTGCCCCGTCATGCCATCCCCCTCGTTTCTCGCGCTGCCCGCTCTGCTGGGTGGCCACCTGCTGCAAGCCCCCGCCGAGGCCGCCGCCGCCGTGCGCCACCTGCTGCTCGACAGCCGCCGCGCCGACCGCCCGGCCGGCGCGGCCTTCTTCGCCCTGCGCGGCCCCAGCCACGACGCCCACCGCTACCTGCCCGAGCTGTACGCCCAGGGCGTGCGCCTGTTTGTAGTAGAAGTAGGTGCCGCCCTGCCCGGCGGCCTGGCTGCCTACCCCGGCGCGGGCGTGCTGGCCGTAGCCAGCCCGCTGGCCGCCCTGCAGGCGCTGGCCGCCGCCCACCGGGCCGAGTTCGCCGGCCCGGTGCTGGCCATCACCGGCTCCAACGGCAAAACCATTGTCAAGGAATGGCTAGCCCAATTGCTCAGCCCCGACGAGGACATCTGCCGCTCGCCGCGCTCCTACAATTCGCAGGTGGGTGTGCCCCTCAGCGTATGGGAGCTGAACCCCGCCCGCCACACCCTGGGCATCTTCGAGGCCGGTATTTCCGAAGTAGGCGAAATGGCCCGACTGGCCGCCGTCATCCAGCCCACCCTGGGGATTTTCACAACGCTGGGCACCGCCCACGATGCCGGCTTCGCTTCGCCCGAACAGAAGCTGCGCGAGAAGCTGCGGCTGTTTCAGCAGCCCGGTTTTGCGCGGCTCTTTTACTGTGCCGACCAGCCACTGACGGCCGCCGCGGTGGCCGAGCTGCGCTTGCCCGGTGTCTGCTGGACACGCCAGCCCGGCCAGCCGGCCGACCTGCGCTTTCTGCTCGAAGACGTCTCGGCATCCGCTTCCGGCGCGGCCGGTGCCGCCACCGCCACGCACCTGCGCGCCGAGTACCCGGCTACCGGCCTCGCCGTCTCCTTCACGCTGCCTTTCGCCGACGAGCCTTCCCTCGAAAACGCCCTGCACTGCCTGGCCGTGCTCCTGCACCGGCAAGTCGAGCCGGCCGAAATCCAGCGCCGCCTGCTACGCCTGCACCCGGTGGGCATGCGCCTTGAGATGAAGCTGGGTCGCCACGGCGCTTACCTGCTCGACGATACCTACAACAACGACCTCGCGGGCCTGGCCCTGGCCCTCAACGCCCTGGCCCGCCAGAGCCGCCCCGGCCGCCGCACTCTCATTATTAGCGACGTGCTCGAATCCGGCCTCAGCAGTACCGAGCTGTACGCCCGGGTGGCCAGCCTGCTGCCGGCCGCCGGGGTCAGCCGCGTAGTAGGCATCGGGGAGGAGATTTCATCTCAATTAAGAATGAAGAATGACGAATTAAGAATTGATTCAGATGCGGCAAAAGATGCATTGGATGCTCAATTCCTCATTCCTCATTCTTCATTCCTCATTCAACCCTACCCCAGTACCGAAGCTTTCCTGGCCCAACTCAACCCCGCCGACTTTGCGCACGAAACCATCCTTATAAAAGGCGCGCGGCGGTTTGGCTTCGAGCGCATCGTGGCGGCACTGCAGGCCCAGCAGCACGGCACCGTGCTCGAAGTCAACCTCGATGCCCTGGCCCACAACCTGAGCCACTACCGCCGTCAGCTCCAGCCCGGCACCCGGCTCATGGTGATGGTAAAAGCCTTCGCTTACGGCGCGGGCTCCTACGAAGTAGCCAGCCTGCTCGAATTCCAGCGCGCCGACTATCTGGCCGTAGCCTACGCCGACGAAGGCATTGCCCTGCGCGAAGCTGGCATCAGCCTGCCCATCATGGTGATGAATGCGGCTCCCGATGCTTTTGAAACCCTGCGCCGCTACCGGCTGGAGCCCGAAATCTACTCCTTCGAGATGCTCGATGAGTACCTAGCTACCTTTCCGGTTACCGCTTATCTACTCCCGACCACCCAGCACCCAGCACCCAATACTCCTCCCGCCATCCACCTGAAGCTCGATACCGGTATGCGCCGCCTGGGCTTCGACGAAGCCGACCTACCTACGCTGCTGGCCCGCCTGCGCACCCACGCCGCCCACCTGCCCGTGGCCAGCCTGATGACCCACCTGGCTACCGCCGACGACCCCGCCCACGACGACTTCACCCGGCAGCAGTTGGTCGCCTTCCGCCGCATGGCCACGGCCATCGAGGCCGCCCTGGGTCGGTTCGTGCTTAAGCACGCGCTCAACTCGGCCGGCATCCTGCGCTTCCCGGAGGCGCAGTTCGATATGGTGCGCCTGGGCATCGGTCTCTACGGCGTCGATGCCAGCAACACGGCCGACCCCGCCGCCCTGCGCCCCGTCAGCCAGCTCCGCACCACCATTTCGCAGGTTAAAACCCTGCCTGCGGGCTACACCGTGGGCTACGGCCGCCGGGGCCAGCCCAGCTCCGCCGAGCGCCGCATCGCCACCCTGGCCATCGGCTACGCCGACGGCTATGACCGCCGCTTTGGGAACGGCACGGGTACAGTGCTCATCCACGGGCAGCCGGCCCCGCTGGTCGGCTCGGTGTGCATGGACATGTGCATGGTCGACGTGACGGAAATCCCGGCCGCCCGCGCCGGCGACGTCGCCGTGGTGTTCGGCGCGGGCCTGCCGCTGCCCGTGTTGGCCACCCGCATCGGCACCATCGCCTATGAGCTGCTCACCAACGTGAGCGAGCGCGTGAAGCGCGTGTTCGTGAGCGAGTAAACCCTGCAAAACCGGCAGGGGCGGTAGTCGGGTGAAATGGACCCCAGTTGCACCAACTGAAGGTTTCGTGTCGCTTCGGCTTTTAATCGGCTGCTTTATTTGAGCAAAGCTTCCGTTTTGGCACCGAAACGAAAGCTTTTTTTTAACACTTTGTCGGTATGCCTAATGTTGGCAAGGTATTTATTTTGCTACTTTACAGTTGGCTTAGCCCGTCCCGAATAGTCGGGGAGCTGCGGCTTAGCCTTTGTTTCCTTTTTATTGTATGAAAATCAGTACGTTTCGTTTGTTTCGCTTGCTGGCGGCCTGCTGCCTGACGCTGGTGCTGGCCGGAACTGTTCGGGCTAGCGCGGGGTCCGATACTGCCCGTGTTGCCGACGGCGACCTCCCACCCCTTGATGGCCTCTGGAAAGGCCCGCTTAAGGTGCCTGGCGGCCAGCTCGAAGTCATTTTCCGTTTCGTAAAGCTGACCGGCGGCGAATATTTCTGCACCCTCGACGTGCCGCTCCAAAAAGTGAGCCGCATGAACGTGAAAACGGAGCTTAAAGGCGATACCATTCGCCTCTACGCCGAGGAGGCCGCCAGTCGCTTCATCGGCAAGCTCAGCCCTGATGGCAAGCAGATGGTTGGCATGTGGCAAGCCCCCGGCTTCAAAACACCTATGACGTTGACCTTCACGGCCGTCCCGGCCATGAATGCCAAGAACGTGCGCCTCACGCCGCCCTACCGCGAAGAAGAAGCCACTTTCAGCAACCTCACCGTGAACGCCCGGCTCGCCGGTGTGCTCACCATTCCGGCTGGCCCGGGCCCATTCCCGGCCGTGGTGCTGCTCAGCGACAGCGGCCCGCACGACCGCGACGGAACCGTAGGCGACTTCGCCCCTTTGGGCATGTTGGCCGACTACCTCACCCGGCGCGGCATTGCCGTGCTTCGGTTCGATGACCGGGGAGTGGCCAAATCGGGCGGTACGCCCGCCACCACCACCGCCGACCTGGTAAGCGATGCACAGGCCGGCCTCAACTACCTGCGCACCCGCCCCGAAATCGACCTCTCCCACTTGGGCCTGGTAGGCCACGGCGAAGGCGGCAACGTAGCGCTGCTGGCCGCCGCGCAGCCCCTGCCGCCCGCTTTCGTGGTAACGATGGCCGCCTATGGGCTGCCCGGACGCGAAATTGTGGTGCAGCAGCAAGCTACCACATTGCGTACTCTCGGCACCGAAGCCGCCCAGATTGACGCGGCTACCAAGCGTCAGCAGGCCATGCTCGAAATCATCCGGCAAACCACCGACAATGCGCAGGCGCAGGCCATCGTGGCCAACATGCTGAAGCAGAATAATGCTGCCGTCGATAATGCCACCGCTCAGGCTAGCGCCGCCGAGATGACCTCGCCGCATTATCGCTATTTCCTGGCTTTCAATCCCATCGAGAAGCTGCCTGCCGTAGCGTGCCCGGTGCTCCTGCTCAATGGTACCGCCGACCTCACCGTTAACGCCGACGCTAACATCACAGCCCTGGAAAAAGGGCTCAAAGCCAGCAAGAAGAACGTGACCGTGCACAAGCTTATCGGAGTCAATCACCTCTTCCAGCCCGACCAGACCAAATGGCCCATTATCAATGGCCAGCAGCAACCCAACTTCTCGCCTGAAACCGAAGAAATCATTCGCGAGTGGATTGTCGCCCAAACGAAAAAATAGCTTTGAGTTAACAGCCGAAGCAAAAAAGGTCCTGCGCATGCGCAGGACCTTTTTTGCTTCGGCTGATTCAGTAGTCAGGCCGCTTTCTGCAAGGACCACCAATATGCCCGGTTACCATTGGGCAGGCTGGCCCGCGCCTGGGGATACCCAGCCTTGATTGGTCTGGATGAATTGGAGTCGGGTAGGTACATAGCACCGTCCGTATGTAGGCAGCAGTGTGCAAGGTGAAGGCCGTCGGTTGGAGCCACGGTGGAAGGCGATGCCTAATCACTGCCCTCTCAGGGCGCGCCTGCTCTGGCGCAACGCCACTTGCAACTCCCAATGGGAAGGGAGCGTCTTGGCGCATTATTGAAAAATGGTGTCTTCAGAGTGGCAACGCTACCTAGGCTGAAGTATAAAAAAAGAGCCCTGCTGTTTAGCGGGGCTCTTTTTTAACGAAAGCTGGAGTCTGGACTCCTGTGCTCTGTTACTTAATCATGTCCACTTCGGCCTTAATCATGGCGTTGTAGCGCCGGCCCTGGCCGTTGGCCAGCGTGAGCAGGTTCCAGCCCTTGCCGATGGTGTAGCTCCACGTCCGGCTTTCCTTGAACTCGAACGTCGGGCGCATAATCTGGCCGTAGGGCGTGTAGTTGTCCATGAAGTTCGTGGTGTAGAATGTATCTCCTAAAACAATCCATTCCATTGCCACAAAAAAACCTTCTTCCGGCGCAGGAATGTTGTAAGTAGTAAGGTCAATGGTGTACCACTCGCCCCCCTTGGAAGCCGAAACCACTAAGTTTTCCGTCAGAAGGTCGGTGTTGGGTGAGTTATAGTTGCCATCGGCTTTGTAGATGCGCACGCGGAAGGGCTCGCGGGGAAACCCGTTTTCGCCGATGTAGAACGAGACGGTCCGTATGTTACCGAGTTTCTTCTGCTTTTCGTTTTTTACATAAAAAGCATATTGACTTCCAGGTAACCCTTGGATAATGCCTTCACCTGGTTCGCTTTTACTCGAACCCATCTCATAGTTTTTAACCTTGCCGCCCTGCACTTTCACTTCCTTCAACTCGATGAAGCGCTTGTTTAGCTCCACGATAAGGTCTTCGGTGTTCCCGCGCTTGATAAAAATGGACGCACGGTCATGGCCCATCGTCATTACAACCAATGAGTCCTGAGTTGTTTTTTCCAGGCCGGCCAGCTGAAAGTAGCCGTATTCGTTGGTGAGCGCGCCGGTGCCTTCCTCGCGAAGCGAGATGGAGGCAAAGGGCACGGGGTCTTTAGTCTTGGAATCCACCACACGACCGGTGATGCGGTTTTCTTGTGCCCAGCTCAGCGCCGGCAGCAGCATCAAAACCCAAAAAGCGAAAACAAGTATGCGTTTCGTCATTGCCAGCTTATAATTATAATGGACTTGTTATCGCAAATCTACAGATTATTAGCCAATTATAGAGCCTAGGCGTGGTCAAAGTATGAGTAAATACCCGCAGTTGCAAAGCAAAATGCCTTTATGTGATGGAAGCCGCCAGCTTCTAATATCTGGCCCAAGCGTTTTGCCTGGTCGAAAAGCTGGTACCGGTGGCTTTGCTTAATCCAATCTGGGTTCCGGTTCATTCAGATGCACGCGGGTAGAGGGAAAGGCGACCGCGAAGATGCGAAGGGGGTGCCACGCTATTTTTTGCCGTGGTAGCCAGACGATGCCCTGCTCGACAATTGCCGGCAACTTGTACAAGTGGATGAATGTCTGATTCGACAAAGGACGGTGGTTGTCCCTTTGCCTAATGGTGTCCGGTGACGCGCCGCTATCGGCAAGAGTGCGAGACCAAAGCAAAAAGAAAAAGCCCTGCCGATAAGCTTGTCCTTACCCACATCTTCAAAAAGCGCCGGCCAACAGGTCGGCGTTTTTTGTGGGGCCTTACGGGGGGTGGGTAGTAGCTTGCGGGATGAGTATTTCGACGCATTTCTGCGACCCGCAGTTGTGGGCGCAGACGCATT
>JANXMN010000024.1 GCA_025354605.1 Hymenobacter sp.
GTTACTACCAATATGCCGCCGCTTTGCGGCTAAGAAAATCCGGCAACTGCGTAAGTTCTAACAGAATTAACTGATTCTTATTTTGGAGAAACCAAATCCCCCTTTATGCCAACAACCACTCCGACTCGCTCGCAGAGGTTCCGAAACAGCCTTCCGTCACAAATGGATTTCCAGAAACTCGTTCATGAACCAACGTGCACGAAATACTGGATTGAAATGCGCTGCATAAACACTCACTATCCTGCAAACGGATGTATTCAGAAGTGTTTCTAGAGGTTCCAAATGGCTTCTAACGCGCAGCCTCCCGTTCACCAAAGAAGCCCCGGCCGCACGCGCAGCCGGGGCTTCTTTTGGTTCGCGCCGCCGGCCCGCCGGGCCAGCCGCCAATAGCACGTTTCCGCGTTCGGGACCGGCCCGTCAGCCGGAGCTGAGAAGGGGGCTCCTATACTTCCCTTATACTTCTCCTATACTCCGGCGGTTGGTGAGCCGGCCGCCGCGCCGATAGGATATTTACAGGGTGCGGGTTTTGCTCACGCTGTGGCCGGGGTTATCGGTCGCCGTCACCGTGATTTTATCGCCGGCCAGCGTCGCGTTGCGGGCCGTGGCCTTATACTGCCACTGGTTGGGGTCGGCTTGCTGAGTGGCGTCGCCTTCCTCTACCAGGCTGCCGTCGCTGTTCTCGATTTTCACGTGCACGCTGCGCACGGCATGGTCGTCGTTGGCCACCACGCCGATAAGGTCGCCCACCTTGCCCGTGTACTGGCTCAAGTCCACGTCGGTGATGTTTGGTGCCTGCATGTGGTCGCGCAGGATGACGTTAAATACGCTTAGCCCCTGGGCCTTGGCCTCGTCGGCGTACTCGGCTTGCACGGCCGGGTCGTGGGCCTGGCCTTTAGCGTAGATGACCGCCTGTTGGAAGCGGGTCTGATGAGCCAATTGCCCGGCCGAGGGTGGCCCGCTGGGCGCCTGCGGGGCCACGCTCACTTCGGTGCCCCGGCTCGTTTGCCGGAATACGAGCTGGCCGCCGAGCATTCCGCTCAGCCCCTGGGTGACGATGTTGTTCTTAACCTTTGGCATGGGTGTACACAATAAAAGAATGGAAAGTAGCACCCAGCCACCCGGCCGGGCTTCGGCGGCTTAACGGTATATCCCAATAATTATTATCCAGCAGGGTAGCCTGAAAAAGACGGCAGAACGTCATAGAAGAACGTCATAGAAGAACGTCATAGAAGAACGTCATAGAAGAACGTCATGCTGAGCTTGTCGAAGCATCTCTACCGCAGCAGTAATCAATTTACTTGCGCGGTAGAGATGCTTCGACAAGCGGACGCCAGATGAGCATGACGTTCTACTTTATACCCTTTTTCCCTATCCCCTATCCCCTCAACTATAATCAATCTCCGTATTGTCGCCAATATTGAGCGAGTGGTTCATACCCCGAAACGAGGCATCCGAACCCACGATGCAGTCGTGCATCACGGCCGAGCGCAGCTCGGAGTAGGTGCCGATGATGGAGTCGCTCAAGATGCAGTTCTGGATGATGGTTTTGTCGCCGATGGCCACGTTGGGGCCAATAATGGAGTGCGAAATCTGGCAGCCCCGGCCGATGCTCACCGGCGGAATAATCACGGCATCCGGAAACTCGGGGTAGGCGCGGCCCTCCAGAAACTCGGGGCGGTTGAGCAGGCGGGCGTTGGCTTCGAGCAGGGTGTCCTTGCGGCCGCAGTCGAACCAGTTGTCCACCGGGCAGGTGGTCATCACCTCGCCCTCCTCGATGAGGTGCATGAGCGCGTCGGTGAGCTGCAGCTCGCCGTGGGTGCGCACGTCGGTATCGTGCAGCCACTCCAGGGCCTGGGCCAGCTTTTCGGGGTAAGCCAGCTTATAGAGGCCCACCATGGCGAAGTTCGACTTCGGAATCTTGGGCTTCTCCACCACCTTGCTCACCCGGCCGCCAGGGCCGGTTTCCACGATGCCGAAGCGGGTCGGGTCCTTCACCTCCTTCACGGCCAGCACCGAGCCGGGCGTGGCCAGCAGGGCCGGCAGGTCCACGTCGACAATGGTGTCGCCGAGCAGGATGAGTACGCCGTCCTCGTCGTGGCGAAACTGCTCGCGGGCCAGCCACAGGGCGTGGCCGATGCCCTCGCGGGGCTCCTGCACCACAAAGGTGGCCTGGAGCTCGGGATAGGCGCGGCGCACGTAGCGCACGATTTTATCGCCCAGGTAGCCCACGATGAACACGAACTCGGTGAATCCGGCGGCGGTTAGCCGGTCGATGAGGTGGCCCAGGATGGTATTGCCGGCCACCGGCACCAGGCTTTTGGGCTGGGTGTGGGTGTGGGGGCGCAGGCGCGAGCCAATACCGGCAACGGGAATTACGGCTTTCACGGCAAAAATTTCAGATAGAGTAATTGGCTGATGCGCTGCGAAGTGCCCGGCAAAGAGCCGGGGCCGCGCCGCGTCGTCAGGGCAAGCTACAACCGCAGGGGCGAACCTGCGTACTTTGCCGCACCGGGGCTCAACCGCAGGGGGCAGCCCGGGGTTTGGCCGCACCCCTTCGCGGCTGCTTTTTTCTTATTCTTCAACACTCAACCCTTCAAATTTTCGAGCATGAAACGTTTTCTTCTCTACTTCGCGGGCCTGGCCCTGTTGCTTACCCAGTCGTCGTGCGGCTACAACGGCATGGTTGAGCGCGACCAGGCCGTGAAATCCCAGATTGGCAATGTGCAGAGTGCTTACCAGCGGCGCAACGACCTCATCGGCAACCTGGTGAATACCGTGAAAGGCGCCGCCAAATTCGAGCAGGGTACCCTCACGAGCGTGATTGAAGCCCGCGCCAAGGCCACCAGCGTGCAGCTGAACGCCAACGACCTGACCCCCGAGAACATCAAGAAATTCCAGGAAGCCCAGAGCCAGATGTCGGCCGGGCTGGGCCGCCTGCTGGCCGTGTCGGAGAACTACCCCGACCTGAAGGCCAACGCCAACTTCCAGGAGTTGCAGGCCCAGATTGAGGGCACTGAAAACCGCATTAACGTGGAGCGCAACAAGTTAAACGCCGTGACGAACGACTACAACACGTTTACCCGCTCCTTCCCCAACAACCTGTTCGCGGGCATGTTCGGCTTCCCGGCCAAGCCCTACTTCGAGGCCGACCCGGCCGCCAGCAAAGCGCCAACCGTTCAATTTTAGTCATTTAACAATTATCATTTAACATTTAACAGTTCGGCTAAAGGAGCTAAACTGCTGTTGGGTGCTCTCATCAGCAAGCTGTTAAATGATGATTGTTAAATGTTAAATGATAATTGTTAAATGAAAAGCCCCCTTACTCCCGCCGAGGATGCGGCCCTGGTGGCTGCCATCGGCGAAGCCGAGCGGCAGACCTCGGGCGAAATCCGGGTGCACCTGGAGGACACCTGCCCCACGCCCGAGCCCCTCGACCGCGCTGCGCAAGTATTTGCCGAGCTGAACATGCACAAGACGGCCGCCCGTAACGGCGTGCTGTTTTACCTGGCCTGGGAAAGCCGGCAGTTTGCCGTGGTGGGCGACGCCGCCATCAACGCCGCGGTGCCCGACGACTTCTGGGAAACCACCAAGGAAACCGTGCTGGAGCATTTCCGGGGCGAGAAGTACGTGGCCGGGCTGGAGCGGGGCATCCGCATGGTGGGCGAGCAGCTGAAACGCTACTTCCCCTACGACGCGGCCACCGACGAGAACGAGCTCGACGATGCCATCTCCATCGGCGGCGACCAACCCTCATCCGACGCATGAAAAATTCCGTGGCTGAAGTTGCTTCGCTGATGCCCCGCGCGCAGGCTCCGGTTCGCGGTTCAGGCCGCACCCCGTGGCCCCGGCTGCTGCTGCTGCTCGGGCTGCTACTGGCCCTGCGCGCCCCGGCCCAGAACATCCCCGCGCAGCCTAACCCACCGCGGCTCGTCAACGACCTGGCTGGGCTGCTCCAGCCGGCTGAGGCCGAGGCCCTGGAGCGCAAGCTAGTGGCCTACGACGACAGCATATCGTCGCAGATTGCCGTCGTCACCGTACCCACCCTCGACGGCGACGACATTGCCGACTACGCCCAGAAGCTGTACGAAAGCTGGCACATCGGCCGCAAGGGCAAAAACAACGGCATCCTGATTCTGGTGGCCCAACAGGAGCACCGCGCCCGTATCCAGACCGGCTACGGCCTCGAAGGTGCCGTGCCCGATGCCATCGCCAAGCGCATCATCAGCAACACGCTGGTGCCCGCCTTTAAGCAAAACCAGTACTACGCCGGCCTCGACCGCGCCACCGACCAGCTCATTGCCCTGGCCAAGGGCGAGTATCAGGCCGACCCGGCTGATGCCCGCCCACAGGGCCAGGGCAGTGGCGGCGGCGGGGGTATCCCCTTCTGGTTGATTATCGCCGTGCTCGTGCTGGTGTTCTTTATGATGCGCAGCCGGGGCGGCGGCGGGGGCCGGGGCGGCGGCTTCATCGCCCCCCTCATCTTCGGTGGCGGCTTTGGCGGCGGCGGTGGCGGCTTCGGCGGCGGTGGTGGCTGGGGTGGCGGCGGCGGCGGGGGCGGCTTTGGTGGCTTCGGCGGCGGCAGCAGCGGCGGCGGCGGGGCCAGCGGCAGCTGGTAGGCCTCTCTACTAATGGTTAACGATAAATGGTTAGGGGTTAATGCTCGACGGATAAGTACCGAGCATTAACTTCTAACCATTTATTATTAACCATTATGAATCAATGGTTGCTACGAACCCCAACGGGAATGGGCACGAGCAGTCGGTTTTCGGGCGGCGGCACGGGGCAGGAGTAGCTGGAGCTGTAGGCGCACGATGGGTTGTAAGCCCGGTTGAAATCGAGCTGCATTACGCGGGAGCCGGCCGGCGGCAGGCGCAGGTCGAGGTAGCGGCCACCGCCGTAGCTGCCGTGTCCGTTACTACCATCAGTAAAGGGCAGCAGCAGGTAGTCATCGAAGCCGGGGCGCTTCAGCAAGCTAAGGTCCTGATAGATGCTGAGGTGCTGCGGCTGGCCGTCGAGCACAAATCGTAGCTCGCCATACTTGCGGTACGGCGGCCGGCGGGCAGTGCTGGTGGGCATCTCAAACGGCTGGGAAGTCGAATCGCGCACCAGCGTGGCCTCCACGTAGTAATGGTAGTCGGCCGGATAAAACGGCAGGCCCGTAAAAGCCCGGCGCTCAGCCGCCGACAGCGGCGACTCCTGCGGATTCCGGAATTCCGCATTCAAATCAGCCTGGAACTTCAGCACGCTCTGCTGATGAGCAGTGGCATCGAGGTGGGCAGTGGTGGTAGGTATTTGGGCCTGTGCCACTCCGGCTATTAGCACTAGCCATCCCAGAAACAACCGTTTTTTCATACCCCAAAGTACGGTAGCCGTGAGCACTACAGCGCCAAACTCAACCTTTTGCTGACCTTGGCAGTATCAGGCCCTAACCGGGGGCAGCGCTACCGGCTATTCTTTCACCACCCTTCTTTCTTTCACGCCATGACTACTTCCCGGATTTCCCTGTTTCTGTTGCTGTGTGTGCTGACCACAACCCTCACCGGCTGCGACGCCATTGCCGGCATCTTCAAGGCAGGTGCCATAACGGGCATTATCGGCGTGTTTGTAGTAGTGGCGCTGCTGTTCTTTATCGTGAACAAGATGCGCGGCCCGCGCCCCTAGTTCGCCTACCTGCCAAACGCCAAAAAGGCGCGGCTCCCGAACGGGGCCGCGCCTTTCTATTGGTTTCTGGTTCCTGGTTTCCGATTGTCTGTTGCCGCGGTCCAGTTGAAAACCGGAAACGAGAAACCAGAAACGAGAAGCCTAAGCTTCTTCAGCGGCTGCGTCACTCCAGCTACTTCTTGTCGGGCATGGTGCCGACAATATGGTCCCAGAGCGTGCTGCTCACGCCGAAGGCTACTTCGTCCTGCCGGTAATGGTGCTGGCTGTGATGCGTCCACCACACTTTCAGGAAGTTCTTGGGGGGCGAGTAGGCATGGATGGCGTAGTGCACGAATAGGTACATGGCGTAGCCGAACGTGAAGCCCGACAGCAGCCCAAAGGCGTAGGACTGGAACGCCAGCCGGAAAATAAAGAACAGCAGCGAGGCCACGAACACCGTGATAATGGGCGGCATCGCCAGCCGGGTCTTGTCCTTGGGGTACTCGTGGTGCACGCCGTGCATGGTGTACTGGAACTTGGCCCGGCCCGGCGAGGTGGCCGGAATGTGGTAGAGGTAGCGGTGCACCACGTACTCGACGAGCGTAAACGCCAGCAGCCCCACCAGGAACAGGCCCAGCGCGCCCAGCCCCGTCATGAAGCCGTGAGTGAGCCCGTAATACATGCTGATGATGCCCGTAGCGGCAAAAATGCTCACCGGCAGGGCAATGTGGGTGTGCGAAAGCCGTTCCAGCACCGGGTTCTTAAACAGCTGCGCCGAGCCTTTGTGCTTGGGCCGCACGGCCGCCGGCTCGGGCGTGGTAACCGGGGCAACGAGCGGCTCTTCAGTGAATACGGATTGCATAGGCGATAACAAACGTCGAACGAATCAATTACCAAAATTACGAAACGGGCGGCAATGCGCCGGGCCGGGCAAATCCGGCCGCCGCCAGCCGGGCCAGCACCGCTGGCAGCGTGCAGGCCACCGAGCAGCGTAGCAGCGCCCGGGCATAAAACCCCTTTCGGGCCGCCAGGGTTTCGCGTAGCCAGGCTTCGGCCCCGCCGGCCGCCGCCAGCAGGGGCCGTTTGGCGACTTCGTCGGGCGGCAGGCGGGCGGCCAGCGTTGCCACCGGCACGTCGAGCCAGAGCGTGGGGCCGGCCTGATTGAGCAGGGTCATGTTGTCGTGAAAGCAGGGCGTGCCGCCACCAGTGGCCAGCACCAGGGGCGGGCCAGGGTGGGCCAGCGCCGCCCGCAGCACCGCCGCCTCCACCGCCCGGAAGCTGGCTTCGCCCTCCTCGGCGAAAATGGCGTGCACACTGCGGCCCGTCCGCGCTTCAATGGCCGCGTCTAGGTCTAAAAACGGGCGGTTGAAGTGAGCGGCCAGCTGCCGGCCCAGGGTGGTTTTGCCCGCGCCGGGCAGGCCCACCAGGCTCAAGTGGCCCGAGCCGCTACGGGGCGAGGTTTCGTCGGAGGAAGTGAGAGGTTGGGGCATACAGACACGGATGACAAACGCAACCTACCCCAGCTTCACCCGCGGGTCGAGCACGGCATACAGCACGTCGACTACGATGTTGATGAGCACGAACAACCCGGCCACGAACAGCGTGGCCCCCATCACCACCGGAAAATCGAGGTTCTCCACGGCGCGCAGTGTCACGGTCCCCAAGCCTTTCCAGTTGAAGATGTATTCGATGAAAAACGCGCCCGCCATCAACGAGGCCAGCCAGCCCGACACGGCCGTGACCACCGGGTTCAGGGCGTTGCGCAGGGCGTGGTGCAGCACCGTGGCAGTCCGGCTCAGTCCCTTGGCCCGCGCCGTGCGGATGTAGTCCTGGCCGAGCACGTCGAGCATGCTGGAGCGGGTGAGCTGCGTGATAATGGCCAGCGGCCGGATGCCCAGGGCCACGGCCGGCAGCAGCAGGTTGCGCAGCACCAGGTGCCGCGCTCCCGTAAATGGGTCGGTTTCGTAGAGCTGCCCGGTCAGGCTCAGGCCGGTGAGGTGGCTCCAGTAGAAGCCGAAGGTGACGGCGATGAGGATGGCGGCCACGAACGAAGGCACCGAGATGCCCAGCACCGAAGTGCTCACCAGCACCCGGTCGAGCCACGACTGGGGGCGCAACGCGGCCGCCACGCCAAAAGCCACGCCGCCCACGCTGGCAATGAGCATAGCCGCCAGCGCCAGCCACATGGTGCCGGGGAAATAATCGAGCAGAATGCGCAGCACGTCCTTGTTGCTCTGGAACGAGCGGCGCAGGTAGGGCTTCTTCAATACCAGCGCCCGGCGGCCCAGCGGCAGCAGCGCCACGCCGCCGTAGCGGGCCACCCCGGCCGAGTCGCGCGGGTGCAGGCCCAACGGCGACACGTCGTTGAGGTAGCTGGCCAGCCGGGCGGGCAGGGGCTGGTCGAGGCCCAGGTCGGCGGTGATGGCGGCTTTGGTGGCCAGGTCGCTGCGCTGCCCGGCCAGCAGGGCGGCCGGGTCGCCGGGCAGCACGTTGAAGAGCAGAAATACCGTGCACGCCACGCCCGCCAGCACCAGTAGGCCTTGTGCTAAGCGACGGAGGATGAAGGAGAGCATATTAGGCAACGTAGCCCGCAGCCTTTGCTGCGGATGAACTAAGGCAGATAGCGCTGGGCGAGTGGGCCGCAGCAAAGGCTGCGGGCTACGAGAAGGCAGATGACACCGGGCGGGTGGGCCGCAGCAAAGGCTGCGGGCTACGATGCTACTGGAGCTTCTCCTCCACCTTCCCGATGCTGGGGATGTCGTGGTAGTGGTACTTGCCTTTCACCACGCCGTCCTTCAGCAGCACGAAGCCGGGGTTGGAGCGAATCAGCGACTTCAGCACCGTGGCGTCGGCGTAGAAAAAGGGCACGGCCAGGTTGGCGCTGTGGCGGAACACGTCGAACTCGGCCGGGCTGCTGCTGGTGATGATGAGCGGGGTGATATTGCGGCGCGAGGTTTTGGCGTCGTCGAGCAGCTTGTTAATCTGGCTATAGCGGTCGCGGTCGGCCTTGTCCACGTCCTGCACTACCAGCACCAGCTTGTTGCCGCGCAGCAGCTCGGGGGTGAAGTCGCCCTCGTCGTTCCACACATGAAAATCGGTGATTTTGGGGCCGTCGTCGGGGTTGAGGGCCTTCATGCTCTTGTAGGTCCAGGTCGAGTCGGGGTAGGTGGTGAAGGCTTCGGTTTTGCCGTTCTTCTCCATCTCGTACTCGTAGCGCAGCGGTGCGCGGCCCTTCATCAGCTGGCCGATGTCGTTGCCCACTTTGTAGGGCAGAAAATCGAAATAGGGCATGTGGCCCAGCGCCCGCACCCCGATGCCGATGGCAATAGCCGAAACAAAGGTCATGGTCATCACCCCGAATATGCCCTTCACGAACGAATGGCGCAGAAACCGCTGGTGCGTGAAAATAACGCCCCACAGAATCAGCAGAAATACATCCTTGCCAAACGACGTCCAGGGCTTGAGTTTGATGAAGTCGCCGAAGCAGCCGCAGTCCGTCACCTTGTTGAAGGCTGCCGAATAGAAGGTAAGAAAGGCGAAGAACACCAACATGGCTAACAGTGCCCACAACGTGCGGCGCAGGTGCCAGCGCAGCAGCAGCGCCGCCCCCAGAATGACTTCGAGGGAGCTCAATACGATGGACAGCGTGCGGGCACTGCCCTTGAACCACAAAAAGAACCCGGCCAGGCTGGGCATCGAGGCCGCAAATACCTCAAAGTATTCTTCGAGCTTGTACGCCGTGCCCACCGGGTCGTTCAGCTTGATAAGGCCCGAGAAGATGAACAAGGCCCCCAACAAGAACCAGCACACCCGCGTGAGGGTGCGCAAGGGGTGCGGAGCAGGGGCAACGGCGGCAATGGAGTTCGGAACTGACATAGGGAGCAAAGGTAAGCCGCGGGCAAAACGCGGAGATAGAGGCCGGGGTTATGCCGTAGCACGCAGCCTTTGCCGCGTCGGCACCAGGACTTTCGCCCTAACGTAGCACGCAGCCTTTGCTGCGTCGGCGCCAAGACTTTCGCCTTAACGTAGCACGCAGCCTTTGCCGCGTCGGTGCCAGAGCATGCTGCCGCCGACGCGGTAAAGGTTGCGTGTTACGCTTCCCCCCGCAGAACCAGGGCAAACACGGCGTAGTTGAGCATATCGCGGTAGCTGCCCTCCACGCTCTCGCTCACCAGGGCCGCGCCGCCGATGTCTTCGAGCTGCTTCACGCGGTGCAGCTTCATCAGTATTAAGTCGGTGATACTGGCCACGCGCATCTGCCGCCAGGCTTCGCCGTAGTCGTGGTTTTTGGCCAGCAGCAGGCGGCGGTTTTCGGCAGCTTCGGCGTCGTAAGCGTCGGCCACGGCCTCGGGCCGCATATCCAGCGGGGTGCCGGCGGGCAGGTGCAGCTGCATCAGGGCAATGAGGCAGTAGTTGATGATGGCCACGAACTCTTCGTTCACGTCGTCGGCCACGAGCTGCACGCCGGTTTCCTGAATGGTGCGAATGCGGTTGGCCTTGATGAAAATCTGGTCCGTAACCGAAGGCAGGCGCAGAATGCGCCAAGCCGTGCCGTAGTCGTGGGTCTTGGCCAAAAAAAGGGTGCGGCAGCGGGCCAGCAGCAGGTCGTAGTGTTCGGGGGTTTCCAATGGGTAAATGGGTGAATGGGTGAATGAGTGAATGAGCGCGGCACCTTCTTCACGTGCGCAAGTTCGCCCCGCCCGTTGGATATTGAGCCCCCTTACTTACCCACCCCGTATGCCTGCCCCCGTCATTCACCCATTCACCCATTCACCCATTCACTCATTGCTCAGCCCCCACGGCCGCCTGCTCGACCTGCGCCGGCCGCAGGTAATGGGCATTCTCAACCTCACGCCGGACTCTTTTTTCGCCGGCAGTCGGGTAGCTTCGGAAGAAGACCTGCTGGCCCGCGCCGAAGCCATGCTCGAAGCCGGAGCTGCCGTGCTCGACCTTGGCGCGTATAGTACCCGCCCCGGCGCGGCCGACCTGCCCGCCGCAGAAGAGGTCCGCCGCCTGCTCCCGGCCATTAAAGCCCTGCGCCGCGAATTTCCGGCTGCCTTTCTCTCAGCCGATACTTTCCGGGCCGGGGTGGCCGAGGCCGCCGTGCGGGCCGGGGCCGACTTAGTGAACGACGTGGGCGGCGGCACCCTCGACGCCGACATGTTTGCCACCGTGGGCCGCCTGCGCGTGCCCTACGTGCTGATGCACCTGCGCGGCACCCCCCAAACCATGAGCCAGCTCACCGACTACGCCGACGACCTGGTGCTGGAGCTGCTGCGCCACTTCCGCGACCGGCTGGTGGCCCTGCGCGCGGCCGGCGTGGTCGACGTGATGCTCGACCCCGGCTTTGGCTTCGCCAAAACTCCGGCCCAGAGCCACGAGCTGCTGCGCCGCCTGCCCGAGCTGCGCGCCCTGGGGCTGCCGGTACTGGCCGGCCTCTCGCGCAAGCGCCTGGTGTATGGCCCGCTGGGCCTCGGGCCGGACGCGGCGCTCAACGGCACCACGGCCCTGCACATGGTGGCCCTGCAGGGCGGCGCGCGCCTGTTGCGCGCCCACGATGTGGCCGAAGCCCGCCAGACCATCGATTTATTTGCGCAAACCTTTCCGGTAGCCGAATAAAGGCCGTAATTTGAAGGGCCGACCTGTGCGCGCCAGTCATCCTTGCAATTTCCCCCTCTCCCACTGCCCATGTCCGGCCCTTTTCCCATCAACTTCCTGCGCTTTGGCTGGATTGACGCGGCCGACGTGTTGCTGGTGACGATGCTGCTCTACCAGCTCTATAAGCTGCTGCGCGGCTCGGTGGCGCTGAATGTGGCGCTGGGGCTGGTGTCGTTCTACCTGCTCTACCTGGTGGTGAAGGCCACCGGCATGGAGCTGCTGAGCAAGATTCTGGGGCAGTTTATGAGCGTGGGCGTGCTGGCCAGCATCATTCTGTTTCAGCAGGAAATCCGGCGCTTTCTGCTGAACGTGGGCAAGGCCACCGCCCTGGAGCGCATGCGCGGCTGGACCTGGGGCCGCCCCGTAGAGGCCGCTCCATTGGCCATCAGCCCATTCGTGGAAGCCGCCAAAAGCCTTTCGACCAAGCTCACCGGGGCGCTCATTTGCTTCAGCCAAGCGTCCGACCTCTCATCCTTTGCCGAGTCGGGCGACCGGCTCGATGCCGAAATCAGCAAGCGCCTGCTGCTGGCCATCTTCAACAAAACCTCGCCCCTGCACGACGGGGCCGTGATTGTGGCCAACGGCCGCCTGCTGGCCGCCCGCTGCATTCTGCCGGTGAGCGAAAACCCCGATGTGCCCGCCTCGCTGGGCCTGCGCCACCGCGCCGCCATCGGCCTGAGCGAAATAACCGATGCCGTGGTGCTGGTGGTGAGCGAGGAAACCGGGGCCATGAGCCTGGTGCACCACGGCGAAGTGTACCGCAACCTGACCACCGCCGAGCTGCGCACCCGCCTGAACGAGTGGCTGCTGACCACTCCCGCCCAGGCCAACCCTGCCGTAGCCGACAGCGCGGCCCTCTCGGCCTGAGTCGGCGACGGCTAATCGGTAGCCAGGCGAAACAAAAAGCCCCGCCGGAAAATCCGGACGGGGTTTTTATTGTTGCGCCAATGGATGTCTCGACGAGTCCTCACGGGCAGGCTGGAGGCAGTGGAAAGGAAGGATTGTGGAAAGGAAGGAGCAGAAAAAGGTCGTGTGGAAATGTGGAAAAGAAATGTAGAAAGGAAGGCGGCAGAAGCAGAAAGAGCGGTTGGAAATGGAGAAAGGGAAATATGGAAAAGGAAAAGGAGTCAGAGAAAGCCGCCGGGCTTAGCGGTGGCGGGCATTGAAGCCCAGTAGCAGGCTGATGCGCGCCCCGCCGTTGCCGGGCACCACGGCCACGTTGACGGGGAAGTTGATGCCGTTGGAGCGGAACGAGGTGCCGAGGGCGAATACCACGCTGGTGCCCACCGGCGTCACGTTGGGGCCCATGCCGATTTCGAAGCCGTTGCCGGTGCGCAAGCCCAGCAGCCCACTCAGGCTGGGGATAAAGCGGCCCTGGTCGAGGCCGCCCACCAGGGGCACCACTTCGGCCAGCGCGCTCAGGCCGTTGGGCATGCGGAACAACCGGGTTTCGAACTGCCAGCCAAACTGCGTGATGAAGGGATTGAGGCCGGGCAGGTTTTCGCGGGCCTTATCGAGCAGCCGGTCGCCGGCCAGGTAAGTAAAGCCGATGCGCGGCCCGTCGAGGCTCACGCCCTTGCCCAGCAGGGCATCGTCGGGCGAGTCGTTGCTGATAACCGGCAGGGTGGCCTCAGCAGTAGCAGCTGATGCAGCAGGTGCAGGAGCCGCTACTGCTGGGGCTACGGCCGGAACTAGCGGGGCTACTGCGGCTATGGGGGCGACCGGAGCGGCGGCGGGAACGGTCGGGGCGGGTGTTGCGGCAGCGGCCGGAGGCAGCGGAGCCCCCGACAGGTTTTCGCGGGTGCCGTTGGCGTAGCGAATCATGAACACGTCGGAGCGCCAGAGGCTGATGAGCGGGCCGTCGGGGTTGTCGGCGCGGCGGTAGCGCACCTCGGAGGGCGTAATCTCCAGAATCTTCACGGAGAGCTCTTCGCCGTTGCGCTTGGTGAGCAGGTCCTGGGCCTGGGCGGCGGAGCCAGCCAAAAGGACCAGCAGAAGCAGCAGTATAGTTGGGCGCATTTGAATGTAATTGAGGTGAGACGATGCACAAAGGTGAAGCGCCCGGCCTTTGGCATGCCAACCAACTTTTAGATATCACAGACTTTATAGAAAATATATTTCTCTCCAAAACCAATTAGTAATTAGCTTTTTATGCGGTATGATTCCGACTTTGCAGCGCCATATTATTATTACGCTCGCCCGGCGACAGGCCGCGCAGTAAATTGGCCGCATGGATGACCTGCGCACGACCCTGCTGACCCTCAACGCCGATGAGCGCCGCGATTTCGGGGTGTTCATTCAGCGGCAGCGCCGCAAAATCAACGGCCGGCTCGACTCGCGCCTCTACGAGCTGCTGGTGCAGGCCACGGAGCTTAAATCCGAGCAGATAATTGCCAAGCTCTACCCCGACGAGCCCAACGTCGTAGCCTACTACGCCCTGCGCAAGCGCCTCATGCGCCACCTCACCGACTACCTGCTGCTGCGCCAGCGCCAGCTCGATACCACGGCCGCGGCCACCGTGCGCGGGCACCTCACCCTGGCCCAGTACCTGTTCGAGGCCGGCATTCCGCGGCTGGCCTGGAGCACCCTGCGCAAGGCCGAAAAGGTTGGCCTCGAAAGCGAGCAGTACGAGCCGCTGAACGCCGTATACAGCCTCCAGATTCAGTACGCTGGCTCGCCCCACGCCGAGCCGCTCGACGAGGTGCTGCCCCGCTACCGCCTCAACAAAAAAGCCGCCGACGAGCAGGAGCGCGCCAACATTGCCGACAGCGTGCTGCGCCAGCGCCTGCGCCAGTCGCGCGGCAAGGGCCGCGCCCTGGTACCGGCCGACGACATCCTGCGCGAGGTGCTGGCCGAGTACGACCTGCAGGAAGCCTTTGCCCGCTCGCCCTCTCTACTGAGCCGGCTCATGTCCATCACGCGCAATGCCATGCTGGTGCGGCGCGATTTCGCTTCGTTTGCCGCCTTCATCGAGCGCTGCTACAAGCTGATGGAGCGCCGCCACGGCTTCGCGCCGGCCCAGCGCGGGCCGCAGCTCAAGCTGCTTTACATGCTGGCCCATGCCCTGTACCGCTCGCGCCGCTTCGCCGAATCGGTGACGTACCTGGAGCAAGCCCAGAGGCTGCTGGCCAGCGGGCCGGGCCGGCAGTTTGGCGAATTCGCCCCGCGCTTCACGCTGCTGCTGGCCGCCAACTACTCGTTTCTGCGCCGCAATCCCGAAAGCATCGTCCTGCTCGAAACCCTGCTGGCCAATCCCAAGCCCCTGGCGCAGAGCGACGACCTGGCGGTGCGCTTCCAGCTCACTTTCCACTACTTCGCCGAAGGCAAATTTGTCAAGGCCAACCAGGTCCTGCTCAGCCTGGGCCGCACCGACCACTGGCTGGAGCAGCACCTGGGCCTGGAGTGGATGCTGAACCGCAACATCGGCGAGATGCTGATTCAGGTAGAGCTGGGCAACACCGAAGTGGCCCTGGGCCGCCTGCGCGCGCTGGAGCGCACCATTCGGGAGCAGCTGCCGACGGTGCCTGCCACCGACGACACGCCGGCCGTGCCCGCCGGGGGCGTGTATCAGCCGGTGCTGACCTATCTGGCGCTGGTGCGCGAGGTGGTCGAAAACCCGGACGTGACCCAGGAGCGCACCTTCGGCAACCGCGTGATGCACCTGCCGCCCTTCATTTCCGAAGAGCGCGAAGACCTGCAGGTTATCAGTTTCTACGCCTGGCTCAAGGCCCGTATTCTGAAACGGCCCTATTACGAAGTGCTGCTGGAGCTGGCCCACGCGTAGTGTCTAAGCGGACAGTTGGCATGTAGCGGCGCAAAATAAAGAACGTCATGCAGAGCGCAGCGAAGCATCTCTACCGCAGCAGTAATCCAATCGACAGGATTAGTGGTGGCGGGCAAGATGCTTCGCTGCGCTCTGCATGACGTTCTTTAGGATTAATGCATAAAACAAAAAAGGCCCCTTGCGCACTGCACGGGGCCTTTTCGATTAATTAAAGCAAGTCGGCCGGCGGGCCGGACTACTTCTTCATGGCATCTTTCATGTTGGCTTTGGTTTGCTCGGCCGATTTGGCGGCGGCGTTGCCCATGGCATCCATCTTGTTGCCGGCGGCATCCATTTTGGCGTCCATTTTGGCCCCTGCGGCGTCCATTTTAGCGCCGGCCTCGTTCATTTTGGTATCCATTTTGGCACCGGCTGCTTCCATATTGCCTTCCATTTTGGTGCCAGCGGCATCCATTTTAGCGCCAGTCTCTTCAGCCGACATTGGAGCCATCGCCGTGTCGGTCGTTACGGTCGTGGTGCCTTCGGGGGTCGTGGTGGTGGTTTCGGCGGTTTTGGTTTCGCAGGCGGTGGCGGCGAACGCAACGGCAACAGCGAGGAGCAGGGTTTTAGCGGAGAATTTCATGGGAGTTAACTTTAGGGGTTGGGGGTGAGATTTGCCCTTAATGAAGCCGGAGCCCAAAAGGTAACCCGTCCGGCGCTGGTGGCCACCCTGGTCCCGGCTCAACTTTTTGCGCGCCGACCGGGTATAGGCTTTACGCATTCTCATTACCCCGCTTTTTATGGATTCGACCGCCGCCACTCCGCAAACGCCCGTTACACCCGCCATTCCGATGACCGTGAGCGACCAGCAAAATACCGCCCTCCTCGACGATACGCTCACCTTCCTCACCAGCAGCCAGCCCGGCAACTCCGGCCCCGCCGGCCGCACCGAAGTTGAGCGCTGGCTGGCCGTGCTTGGTGCCACGGAACGCACGGGCCTGGCCAAAATCAAGCAGGAGCTGGGCCAACTCATGGAGTTGCTCTCGGCCCCCAAGTCGCGGTCGCACGACATTGCCGAAGTGATGGCCAGCCTCGGCGCCGAAACCGCCAAGGTGGCCGACGAGGCTGGCGGCGACTACAGCGCCCCGCTTACCAACCTCAGCAAGCAGCTCATCCGGGCCGCTTCCACGCTGTCAAAATAGGCTGCGCCGTTGCTGGTTACTGGTTGGCTTTGAAACCAGAAACAAGCGACCCGAAACTGGAAACCCACCCATGTAGCGCGAACTTTGCAGCTCGCGTCCCCGCGCCGCCCGGTTTCGTCCGGCGGCCCGATGACGCGAGCTCCAAGTTCGCGCTTTGCTTTTATGACTCCCCTTACCCCCGCCGACCTGCTGCCCTACGACCCCTTCGATGGCATGCGCTTCGGCCCCGATACCTGTTTTCTCAGCGGCCAGCCCGTGGGGCCCGATGACACCGTGCCCGTGTTTGCCGACTGGCTGCTGGCCCGCTACCAGCTGGCCGACCGGCCCATTCAGCTGCTCGACCAGCGCACCGTGCGGATGGCCGACCTGCGCCTGCCCGCCAGCCCGGCCGCCCGCCAGCGCATTGCCGAGTTGGAGAGCCGGGTGGAAGCGGCCAGCCTGGCCGGCCCCGCCGCCCTGCGCGCCCTCGGCGACGACACGCTGTTTCTGTGGCTGGGCAAGATGTTCTACGGCATCTTCATCACCGAGCTGCTCAACGAGTTCGAGCCGCTGATTAAGCCCAAGTACCCGCTGGCCGAAAATGCCGCGCTGGTGCGCCGCTTCCAGGCTTTTTTCCAGCTGCTGCAAGGCTTGCGCGTGCCCACCGAATACGCCGATTTCGTACCCGGCTCGGTGTTCGTGCTCGAAGCCGACCCGGCGGAAGACGTGACGCCATTTGAGTACGATGACGACTTGAACACGCTGGTGTTCAGCATAAAGCTTGGCAAAACCGTGCTGGTGGCCTGCCTGGTCGATATCGGGCTGGTGGGCCAGGCCATGCGCCAGGTGTATGCTGATGCGCAGCGGCCCCTGCACCCGGTGCAACTGGCCGAGTTTAAGGCGCGGGTGTACTACGCGGCACACCTGCTGCACGTGGTGCCCGACATCTACCCCCGCCACCCGCGCCCCGGCGATACCACGCTGGTGTTCGACGCCCTGCTCGATGACGTGACCGGGGCCATCTTCAACCCCTGGGAAAACAGTGCCTACACCCAGGCGCTGGCTGAAATGTGGCAGCGCTGGCACATTACGCTGGCCGATATCGTGGCCAGGCCCGCCGAGCCGCTGACGCTGCTGTATAACCCCGACGGCAGCCCGCGCGAGTTGGCGCACTGGCCGCCGACTGGGTGAGGAGGACTGGTTAGCGAGAACGTCATGCTGAGCGTAGTCGAAGTATCTCTACCGCTTCGTATGAGCCGTTCAACGAAGAGGTAGAGATGCTTCGACTACGCTCAGCATGACGTTCTATGACGTTCGACTGAATCATTAAATAGCCATTAATCCCCGTGCTTCAATCTGCTTCCCGGATTCTGCTGCTGCTTTTGCTGCTGCTGCCCCTCGGCAGCTGCCTGCGCCTGCTGAAGCCCGCGCGCGATTTCGCCGCCTATACCCCGTCGCCGGCACCCGACTACGCGCAGGGCAGCGCGTGGGCTGCCCTGCCCGACCGCCCCGACCCGGCCGACGCCGTGCCCGCGCAAAGCAGCCTGCGCGACCAGCAGGCCACGGCCGCCGCCGACGTGTTTTTCGTGCACCCCACCACGTACTTCTGGCGCGGCTCCTGGAACGCCAACGTAGCCAACGCCCGCCTCAACCGCTACACCGACCGCAGCACCATTCGCAAGCAGGCCAGCATGTTCAACGCCAGCGCCCGCATCTATGCGCCGCGCTACCGACAGGCCACGCTCTATTCCTTCTTCGACTCGACTGCAGCCGGCAATAGCCGTCAAGCGCTGGAGCTGGCTTATTCCGATGTGCGGACGGCTTTCCGGTACTACCTCGACCATTACAACCAGGGCCGCCCCATCATCATTGCCGGGCACAGCCAGGGCACCGACCACACCACGCGCCTGCTGCACGAGTTTTTCGACCACGACCCCGGCCTGCGCCGCCGGCTGGTAGCGGCCTACCTCATTGGCTTCAAGGTGAAAGCCAACGAGTACCAGACCATCCGGCCCTGCCGCGACTCGCTCGAAACCGGCTGCTTCGTGACGTATAACTCGGTGGCTACTGGCCACGATTTCCCGCCCTTCCGGCATTTCGCCGTTACCAATCCCCTCACCTGGACGATGGACACGCTGCTGGCCCCCGCCCGCCTCAACCGGGGCGGGGTCGGCCAGCGCTTCCGGCGCATCGACCCGCAGGTGACGGATGCCAAAATTCACGACGGCCTGCTCTGGATAACGCCGCCCCGGCCTGGTGGCTACCCGCGCTTCATCCTGCCCGGCGAGCTGGTGCTGCGCCATTCCTTCCACATCGCCGACTACTCGCTTTTCTACCTGAACCTGCGCCAGAACGTGCGGACGCGGGTACGGGCCTGGCGGGCGGGGCAGCCGTAGGGTGGGCGCTGCGGGGCCGCACCACAGCTTCTGCAACCCCGGGCTTGCGCCACCGACTTTGCCCCCCGGACCCAACCCGTACTTTTAGCCCCCAACCCACCCATTATTCCGCATGAAGAAAACGCTGCTCCTCTTGCCCGTGCTGGCGATGGCCATGACCGGCTGCCCGTCGAATTCGCTGAAAACCGCCGGCTCGGCCGACCAGCCCGACCTGCTGCACGCCGCCCTCGACACCACCGTAGTGCCTGGCGACGACTTCTTCGCCTACGCCAACGGCACCTGGCTGAAGAACAACCCGATTCCAGCCTCGGAAAGCAGCATGGGCATCGGCAAAAAGGTGCAGGAGGAGATTTACGCCCGCCTGCGCCAGACCAGCATCGAAGCCGCCGGGGCCAGCGCCGCGTCGGGCAGCAATCAGCAGAAAATTGGCGACTTCTGGGCCGTGGGCATGGATTCGGTGAAGGCCGACAAGCTGGGCTTTGCCCCGATACAAGCCGAGCTCGACCGCATCGCGGCCCTGAAAACACCGGCCGAAATTCCGGCCGTGGTGGCCCACGAGCAGCAGCTTGGCGTGAACGCGCTAATTGGCCCCCGCGTGGGCCAGGACGACAAGCACAGCGACCAGATGGCCCTGTACCTGCGCCAGGCCGGCCTGGGCCTGCCCAACCGCGACTACTACTTCAACCCCGACTCGCGCACCAAAAACATTCGCGCCGAGTACCTGAAACACGTGGCCAATACCTTCCAGCTACTGGGCCAGGCCGCCCCGGCTGCCGCCGCCAGCGCCGGCCAGGTAATGGCCCTGGAAACGGCTCTGGCGAAGTCGTCGCGCAAGCTCGAAGCCCTGCGCGACCCCTACGCCAACTACCACAAGATGAGCATCGCGCAGCTTGACAAGCTCACGCCCGGCCTCAACTGGCAGGCGTGGCTGGCCGCGCTGGGGCCGCAGCACCTCGACTCGGTGATTGTGGGCCAGCCCGAGTTTTACCAGACGGTGGGCCGACTACTGAAAACCGAGCCGCTTGGTGCCTGGAAAGCCTACCTCACCTGGCAGGTGACCCGCGAGTTTGCGCCCACGCTCAGCCAGCCGTTCGTGGCCGAGAACTTCCACTTCTACGGCACGGTGCTGCGCGGGGCCACCGCCATGCGCCCACGCTGGAAGCGGGTGCTCGATATGCAGGAAAACGCCCTCGGCGATGCGCTGGGCCAGCTTTTCGTGAAGGAATATTTCAAGCCTGAAGCCAAAGCCCGCTACGATACGCTGGTAAAAAATATGGTGACAGCCTTCGGCGAGCACATCAACAAAGTGGACTGGATGAGCGCCCCAACCAAAGTAGTAGCCCTGGACAAGCTCCACAAAATCACCCCCAAAGTGGGCTACCCCAACAAGTGGAAAGATTATTCGGCCCTGACCATTGACCGCAGCTCACTGGCCGCCAACGTGATGCGCGCCAACCAGTGGCAGTACAACTACGCCCTCAACAAGCTGGGCAAGCCCGTGGACCGCACCGAGTGGAACATGACGCCCCAGACTTACAACGCCTACTACAACTCTTCCAACAACGAGATTGTGCTGCCTGCCGCCGCCTTCGCCGTGCCCGGCCTGCTCGATGCCGA
>JANXMN010000046.1 GCA_025354605.1 Hymenobacter sp.
AAACCCCCAAAACCGCTTTTTCATTCCCATGAAACAGCTTTTCAAGGCTTTCCAGTACAATAAAAAAGCCCCGCGAAACAGGTGTTCCGGCAGGGCTTTTCAGGAGTTTAGAACAGCGTCAATTCTCCGGCGTCATCAGGCAATTTTCAGCACTACTTTGCCGAATTGCGCACCGGCTTCGAGGCGGCGCAGGGCAGCCTCGCCCTCGGCCAGCGGGAAGACTTCATCGACCACGGGCACGATGCCTTTTTCCGTTACCAGGGCCAGCAGGTCGTCGAAATCCTGGGGCGTTCCCATCGTGGACCCCAGAATGCTGAGCTGCTTCCAGAACACCTTGGCGGGCGGCAGGTCGGGGATATTGCCCAGCGTGCCGCCGAAAAAGACGATGCGCCCGCCCGGCGCGGCCGCGTCGAGCAGCGGGCCGAAGGCGGCCCCGCCCGCGCTGTCGATAATCACGTCGAAAGCGCCGCCGGCCAGTTGGATGAGGGTTTTCACCCAGTTTTCGGTGTTGTAGCGAATGCCGCCCCGGGCCCCGTGCTCCTGGGCACGGGCAATTTTCTCGTCGGCGCTCGAAGTCACCCACACGTCGGCCCCGCGCGCCACGCACAGCTGCACGGCCAGCAGGGCCACGCCCCCGCCCACGCCCGTAACGAGCACCCGCTCGCCGGCCTGCACCTGCGCCCGCGTGAACGCCGCCCGGTAGGCCGTGAGGCCGGCCAGCGGCAGCGCAGCCCCCTGCGCGAAGCTGAGATGCGCCGGCAGTGGCCGCACGTACTGCGCTGGCAGCACGATATACTCGGCAAAGGTGCCGGGGTCGGGCATGCCGAGCACGACGAAGTCGCGGGCCTGGGCGCGGGGGTTGTCGCCCCAGCGCAGGCCGGGGTTGAGCAGCACGCGCGCACCCACCGCTGGCGCGTCGGCCGGTACGTCAGGGCCGTGGGTCGCTACCTCGCCCGCGCCATCCGAGCCCAGCGTGCAGGGCAGCCGGATGCCGGCATACTTGCCCTCCTGAATAAATACGTCGCGGTGATTGAGCGCGGCCGCGTGCAGCCGCACGAGGATTTCGCCGGGACCGGGCGTGGGCGTGGGCATTTCGCGCAGCACCACGGGCTGGCCGATGGCATCAAGTTGGAGAGCCTGCATGTTTTCAATTATGAATTAAGAATTATGAGTTATGAATTATGGTCCTGTGGCGGGCAGTATTGCTATCGCCGCAGTACTTCATTCGCCTCAATGCGGCGGTGGCGGGGCTTCACTGGGTTCGGTAGGCTGTTCTGCCGAGGCGGCGCTGACCGGGGGCGTTCCGCCGCCCTTCAGCCCGAGTAGGGCCAGCGGGCCGGCTATGAGCAGCCCGGTGGCCAGCCCACCGAGATGGGCCGCATTATCGATGTTGCCCGTGATGCCGGAAATCAGATTACTGAGCACCAGATAGAGCACCAGCCCCAGCATGGCGCGGCGGTCCGACTTGTCGAGCACCAGCTTCCGGCTGATGAGCAAGGCCAGCAGCAGCCCGTAGAGGCCAAAAATAGACCCGCTGGCCCCCACCGAATTGATGCCCTGGCCGTGGTGCCACCACAGGCTGGCCAGGCCGCCGCCCACGCCACTGGCCAGGTACACCAGCGCCAGCCGCAGCGGCCCCACCCGGTCTTCGGCCAGCAGACCCAGCAGCCAGAGCGAAAACATATTCAGCAGCAGGTGCGAGAGGCCGGCGTGCACGAACTGGTAGGTGAGCAGCCGCCAGGGCTGCCCGTGCAGCGTGAGGCCCGACACGTTGGAGCCCCAGTGCACCAGCTGCTGGGCCGTGGGCTCGGAGGCCGACACGCCACTGAACACCATCAGCCCGAAAACCAGTACGCACAAATCGAGCAGCAGCGGCGTGGCCAGAAAGCGGCGCGATGGCAGGAACAGCCCCCGCAGCAATTGCGCCGTGAGCTGGCCCCAGGTTTCCTCGACCGGCGCGGGCGGCGGGGGCAGCGGGCGGGCCGTGTCGGGCAGCAGGCCGCGGCGGTTCAGCTCGGCCACGGCGGCGGCTCCCACGGCGGGCGGGTAGCGGGCGGCGTTCTGGGCCAGGTACAGCAGCTCGGCTTCCGTTTTCTGAGCGAAGAGCCGGGCCGCCAGCGCAGCCGTGGAGCCGGGAGCGGCAGAGTCGGAGGTTTCCATGGAGCGCGGCGCGGCAAGGAGCGCGCCAGCCTGCGCAACCGGCCAATCTGCCAGATGTTATTTGTGGCGGGGATGGTCGCGAAACAGGCCCGTCATGCTGAGCTTGCCGAAGCATCTCTACCGCAGCAGTAATCAATACGACTTAACGAAGCGGTAGAGATGCTTCACTGCGTTCAGCATGACGGGCTTTTTTTGACTTCAACTCATCACCCCTGCTCCTACAGATTCATTTTGCGCACCAGCACGGTGTAGGTGCGGCCCGTAACCGGCGATTTTGGGAGCAGGCTGCTGAGCAGGTCATTCACGTCGGCTTCGCGCTCGCGGGTGCGGGGCGTTTCGTAGGGCTGAGGGTTGCGGGCCACCAGCAGCAAATCTTCCAGCCCTTCCTGCTGCTGGCGGGCCACGCGGGCCATAGCATCGAGGTGCTGGGTCATTTTCGGGCCGAATTTGTAGCCGTAGAGCGTGGCCTTGTTCCACTGCTGCCAGGTGGCCAGCGCGGTTTCGACGTGGCCGGGCAGGAAGGAGTCCATCTTGCCCTGGCGGGCGCGCTCGAACACGTATTCGGTTTGGAGCTCGGCCGTCCAGAACCGCTTGACCAGCTCGCGGTACTGGCGGCGGTCCATTTCGGGGGCCTGCTCGGCGGCGGGCACGCGCCGAAGCTGCTGCGTTACGGCCGTCGCTACCGGGCCATCATAATTTGGAATGGCGGAAGTTTCGACGCTTTCGAGCCGGGGCGGGGTTTTGGGCTTGACGGGAGCCGCAGCTTCGGTGGCCGCCCCGGTTTTCGTCCGCATGAAGTAGTAGCCACCCGAGCTTACCAGCAGCAGCACGGCCAGGCCCAGCATGAGCGGGCCGGTGGGCAGGCCCCGGGCGGGCTCCACGTAGTCGGCAGCGTGCGCAATGGCAGGCAGCGGCGCAGGCACCACCAGCTTGCCCCGGCGGCGCAGCTCGCTGCGGGCGGCGGTTACCAGGCTGGGCTGGTAAAGCTCGGGGTGGTCGACCAGGAACTGCAGCTCGGCATCGGTTTTCTGGTGGTAGAAGTCGTCGTAGGTATCGGCCACGGCTGGGCAGGGGTTGAAAGGAGTGAGGAAATAGGGGCGGCACCGGTTGGCGGCCCGCAAAGTTTGTGGCAAGATGGCACGGCCGCCGCGATAATGCCGCGGCCGGCGCCTAACCGCGCCGCCCGGCCGGCCGTACACCCGGCAAGCGGCCCGGCCGCCTTTTCCCTCACTTCTTCCCTCCTCCCCTTCCTTATGCCCACCCCCGAGCAAAACCCCACCGACCCGCGTCCCGACCAGGCCAGCGCTTCCACCCCCGACCAGGCGGCGGAAAACGACGCCACCGTTAACCCTACGCCTGACAAAGATTCCGCCGGGCAGCCGCAAACCGGTGGCAACCTGCCCAGCAGCACCCAGGAACACATGGGCGACGGGGCCGGCATTCGCGGCGATTACGGCGACGCCAGCCAGACCAACGGCCTCGAAGGCGGCCCCGACACCCCCGACCAACCCCTGACCGATACCGAGCTGACGGGCTCCTAAAGCAACCGATTTCTTTCCCGGCGCGCCGCCCAAAAAGCCCGATGCACCGCCCAAAAAGCCCGGCGCGCCGCCCAAAAAGCCCGATGCGCCGCCCAAAAAGCCCGGCGCGCCACCCAAAGAGCCTGGCGCGCCGCCCAAACAGCCCGGCCTGAGGCTTCGGAAGCGTGTCCCAATGCCCGCCGGCATTCCCTGGCACCTGAAAGTGGCGTAATTTGCGGGCGTTTCTGCGTTGCCAATTCCGATTGATGGTTCGTTTCCTTGCCGCTGGCCGGCTTCTGTTGTTTCTGGGCTTGCTGAGCAGCAGCTTTTTCGCGGCCGCCCAGGGGTCGGGTTCGGCCGGGGAGGCTTCTTCCCTGCCGCCCAAGCGCGAGCTGCGGGGCATGTGGATTGCCACCGTCGAAAACATCGACTGGCCCAACGAGCGCGGCGAGGCCCCCGAGCAGTACCGGCGCGACTACCGCCGCCTGCTCGACGCGGGCCAGCGCGCCGGCATCAACGCCGTGTTCGTGCAGATTAGGCCGGCCTCGGATGCCTTTTATAAGTCCGCCCTCGAACCCTGGAGCAAGTGGCTGACCGGCGTGCAGGGCCGCGCGCCCTCGGGCGGCGATGACCCGCTGCCCTTCCTCATCACCGAGGCGCACCGGCGCGGCATGGAGTTTCACGCCTGGTTCAACCCCTACCGCGCCACCATGGATTCGGTGACGCGCCGCTTGGCCGCCACCCACCCCTACCGCCAGCACCCGGCCTGGTTTCTGCGCTACGGCGGGCAGCTGCTCTACAACCCCGGCCTGCCGGAGGTGCGCGCCCACATCACCCGCGTGATTCTGGACGTAGTGCGGCGCTACGACATCGACGCGGTGCACTTCGACGACTATTTCTACCCCTATCCCGCCGTCGGGCAGGTATTTCACGACGAAGCCGCCTTCCGCGACTACAACCCCGACGGCATTGTGAAGCTGGCCGACTGGCGGCGGCAGAACGTCAACATCCTCATTCGCGACCTGCACGACAGCATCCGCACGGCCAAGCGCTGGGTGAAATTCGGCATCTCGCCGTTCGGGGTCTGGATGAACAAGTCGGCCGACCCGCTGGGCTCCGACACCCGCGCCGGGCAGCCCTCCTACGCCAACCTCTACGCCGACTCGCGCCTGTGGCTGGAGCAGGGCTGGATTGACTACATCGTGCCGCAGCTCTACTGGAGCACCACGTTCAAGCTCGTGCCCTACCCCGTGCTGCTGGAATGGTGGACGCGCAACCACTTCGACCGCCACCTCTACATCGGGCACGGCACCTACCGCATGCTCGAAAGCACCCGCTCCGACACCACTTGGCGCAACCCGCGCGAGCTGCCCCGGCAGGTGCGCCTCAACCGCAGCTACGACGGCGACGTGCCTGGCAGCGTGTTCTTCTCGGCCAAGTCGCTGCTCATTAATCCACTCAAAACTACCGATTCGCTGCGTCAGCACCTGTTTCAGTACCCGGCCCTCATCCCGACCATGCCCTGGGTCGATGCCATGCCGCCGCTGCCCGTGGCCAACCTCACCCTGCGCCGCCTCAGCCACTACGTCACGCTGAACTGGCAGTCGGGCGCGCCCGCCGCCGACGGCGACATCGCCACTTACTACGTGCTCTACCGTTTCGATGCCAGCGAGCGCGCCACGCCCAACGACCCGCGCCGCATTCTGGCCCTGCCCCGCCCCGCCCCCGGCTACCCGGCCACCTTCGTCGATACCACCGCCGTACCCGGCCAGGCCTACGCCTACTACGTCACGGCCGTCGACCGCCTGCACAACGAGAGCCGGCCCATGCGCGTGATTACCGCTGGCCAACCCGGCCCCGAGCTGGCCGTGGGCCAGCCCCCCGCCGGCGCGCCCCGCCCCATGGTCCGGCCATCGTCGCCGCCCGTAGCTACGGCTCCGGTACGCCCGCAGCCGGTCGCGCGCCCCCCCGCTCCGCGCGAAACGCCCGTCGCTTCCGCCCCTTTCTCGAAGGTGAAAGTGAAGGAGAAGCCGGCGAAGCGGGGGTTCTTCGCGCGGCTTTTTGGCCGGAAGTAGGGAGCCGTTATTTGCGCTGTGATGCATCCCGAAATTCCCTTCCTGCCACTGAGCGTGACTGACCAGCTAGGCCGACGCGTGGCGGTGCCCCTGCCGGCGCGGCGCATCGTGTCGCTGGTGCCCTCGCAGACCGAGCTGCTGTTCGATTTGGGCCTGGGCGCGAAGGTGGTGGGAGCTACCAAATTCTGCATTCACCCGGCCGAAGCGCGCAGCCAGGCCACGGTGGTGGGGGGCACCAAGAACTTCGACTTCGAAAAAATTGCAGCGCTGAAGCCCGACCTAATCATCGGCAACAAAGAGGAGAACTACCAGGCCGGCATCGAGCAGCTGGCCGCGCGGTATCCGGTGTGGCTGAGCGACATCAGCACCCTGCCCGAAGCGCTGGATATGATTCGGCGCGTGGGCTTTATTGCCGGAGCCAAGGACCAGGCCGCCGCGATGGCAGCCGAAATCGACGCTTCTTTCGCGGTCCTGGCCCTGGCTGCTGCGGCTGCCCCGCCCACCTCAGTCGCCTACTTCATCTGGCGCAAGCCCTACATGGTAGCCGCTACGGGCACCTTTATCGACGACATGCTGCACCGGGCGGGCTTCGTCAACGCCTTCGCCGGGCGGGCGCGCTACCCCGAAATCAGCGCCGAAGACCTCATTGCCGCTGCCCCGGCGCGCATCTTCCTCTCCTCGGAGCCTTACCCGTTTGCCGAAAAGCACCTCGCCGAGTTCCAGGCCCTGTGCCCGGCGGCCAGGGTCGAAATCGTCGACGGCGAATTATTCAGCTGGTACGGCAGCCGGCTGCGGCAGTCGGCGGCCTATTTCAATCAGCTTCGCTAACGGCGAAACCGGCTTTCGCCAACTCACGCCAGAACTGCGGGTACGACTTGCGCACCACCATCGGGGCCTCGATGGCCAGCGGGCCGCGCAGGGCCAGCGGGGCGAAGGCCATGGCCATGCGGTGGTCGTGGTAGGTGGCCACCAGCTGCCCGCTCACCCCGAAGCCCGCCGACTCGGCCCGGAACCGGCCCGCTCCCAAATCGCGCAGGTCGCCGCCAAACTTGGCCAGCTCGGTTTGCAGAGCCGCAATGCGGTCGGTTTCCTTGATGCGCAGGCTTTCCAGCCCCCGCATTTCCACCGGGCGGCCCAGGGCGGCGGCCACCACGGCCACCGTTTGGGCCAGGTCGGGGCAGTCGGCAAAATCAAGGACGGGTATTTCAGCCGCAACCCGCAGCGGCACTTGGCGCAGGTGCACGGCTCCGGTTTGGAAAGTGGTTTCCACCCCAAACAGCGTCATCATGCGGGCAATGGCCTGGTCGCCCTGCAACGACTCGCGCCGCAGGCCGGGCAGTGTAATCTCGGAGCCTGCCGCGCCCAGCGCCACCAGCGCATACCAATAGCTGGCTGCCGACCAGTCCGATTCCACCACGTAATCGGTGGGTTGATACGCGCCCGGCTGCACCGTCAGCACGTTGCCCTCGACTGCGAAGTCGGCCCCGAAGCGCCGCATCAGCGCCAGCGTCATGTCGATGTAGGGCCGCGAGCCCACGTGGCCCGTGAGTGTGAGGCACAGGCCGCCGGGCAGGCGCGGCCCCACCATCAGCAAGGCCGAAATGTACTGGCTGCTGATGTCGCCGCGCACCGCCAGCGCGGTAGGCTCCGCCGTTTTGTCAGCGGCCGAGAAGCCTTCGATAGCCAGCGGCGGGTAGCCTTCGTTATGCAGATAAGTGAGCTGCCCCCCGGCCTGCCGCAGGGCGTCTACCAGCACGGCAATGGGCCGTTCCTGCATGCGGGCCGTGCCCGTAAGGCGGCCGCGCCAGTTCGTAACGGTGAGGTAGGCCGTCAGGAAGCGCATCACCGTGCCGGCATCTTCCGCGCTGAGCTCGGCCGCGTCGGGTGCCGCAGCCAGCAGGCGCAGCATCAGTTGGGTGTCGTTGGCATCGGAGAGGTTGCCGAGGATGCCGCCACCGGCCAGGGCCCGCAGGATGAGGGCGCGGTTGGCTTCGCTCTTGGAAGCCGGAAGTTGGGCGGTGCCGTGTAGGGGTCCGCCGGGCCAGGATAGGTGCATAAGGGAGTAGCGCCGGCTTCAGCCCACGCTTTTAAAATGTCAGAATGTTGCGTCCGGCGCCAACCAAAACCAGCGCTACGAGGGCAGCCGGTGGTAGTAGCGCAGCGACTCCGCGATTTCGGCCACCGTCACCGGCTGGTTGAACACACCGCGGCCGATGCCTTGCAGCAGCGTGCAGTTGATGGTGGCCCCGCTGTTTTTTTTGTCCTGCAGGGCCAGCTCGGCAATGGCCTCGGTTTCCATGCTCACGAAGCTAATCTTGGCAAACACCGAGAACACGAAGGTTTCAATTTTATCCAGCTCCTCGGCCGTCAGCAGGCCGTGCTGCACCGACAGCCAGCTTTCGCACACGATGCCCGCGGCCACGGCTTCGCCGTGCAGGGCCTCGCGGCCGGGCTGCAGCAGCAGGTAGCTTTCGAGGGCGTGGCCCACGGTATGGCCGAAATTGAGCAGCTTGCGCAGCCCGGTTTCGAAGGGGTCGGCCGCCACGATGCGCTGCTTGAGGGCCACCGACTCACGGATAATCGGGGTCCAGTCGTCCGTGAGCCAGCCCAGGCGGCGGTTGGTGTCGAAGGCTTCGGCATCGGCGATGAGCCAGTGCTTGACGACTTCGGCGTAGCCCGATTTGAGCTGGCGCGGGTCGAGCGTGAGCAGAAACTGCGGGTCGATGAACACGCCGGCCGGCTCCTGAAACACGCCCAACTGGTTTTTAAACCCCTGGAAGTCAACCCCGGTTTTGCCGCCCACGCTGGCATCGACCTGCGCCAGCAGCGTAGTGGGCACCTGCACGAAGCGGATGCCCCGCTTATACAGGGCCGCCGCGAAGCCTCCCAAATCGGTGACGACACCGCCGCCCAGGTTCACCAGCACGGCGTGGCGGTCGGCCCGCTCTTCGGTGAGCACGCACCACACGGTATCGCAGCTGGCCAGGGTTTTATACTCCTCGCCGGCGGGTATTTCGATGAGCTTGTAGTCGGCCGGCAGGTGGGGCCGCAGCAGCGGCAGGCACTGCCGGGCCGTGTTGCCGTCAGCCAGCACAAACACGCGGCTCACGGCGGGGCTGGCCAGCAGCGCCGTCAGGGCCGGCAGCGCTTCGGAGCCAATAATGACGGAATTTTCCATGCGGGCAAAAGTCGGCACAAAAACATTTCAAACCGGGCCGCCACCCGCGCAACCATTCCGCCGGGGGGCCGGTCAGGGGGATATCAGCACTTGTTCGGTCCTTCCTTTCCGCATTTCCTACTCCGCTTTCATTTTTTCGCCGCCTTTTTTTTCGCTGCATCATGTACCAATCCTTCCGCCCCCTGGTTGCTGCTGCCCTCGTCAGCCTGTCCGCCCTTTCCGCCTGCCAAAAAACGCCCATCGAGCCGGTGGCCCCCGCTACCCTGGTCGCCCGCTGGGAGTTGACCCAAACAACCGGCGGCATCGGCGGGGGCACCCAGCCCGCCAACCCACAACAACTGGTTGAGGTGGTTTTCTCGGCCAGCGGCCAGGCGCAGTTTCTGCTCAATGGCGTGCCCACGGCCACCGCCAGCTATTCGCTGGTTACGGCCCCGGCCCAGACCACCGGCCACCCCGAAACCTTCATCGAGTACGGTGCGCCCGTCCCCAGCACGCACCAGTTCATCGCCGAGCTCACCGCCACTACCCTGGTGCTGCGCGACGACAACCCCGATGGCCAGGACCTGCACTACCGCCGCGAGCAGCCGTTTTTCTGCGGCACGCGCTAAGCCCGGCGCTCCCCGCCCCTGATTTCCCCTTCACTTTTCCAACCCTTCGCTCATGTCCAGAAAGTTTCTGTTGCCCGTCGTGCTATCCGGCCTGCTGCTCCCCCTTGTCAGCTGCCAGAAAGACAGCTCCTCAAAGCCTGACAGCACCAGCCTCAGCGGCACTTGGCAGCTCACCAACCGGCAGTGCTATTGCCTGCTACC
The DNA here is from genome assembly GCA_025354605.1 of Hymenobacter sp. Taxonomy (GTDB): domain Bacteria; phylum Bacteroidota; class Bacteroidia; order Cytophagales; family Hymenobacteraceae; genus Hymenobacter. The sequence continues at coordinate 9,743 of JANXMN010000046.1, forward strand.
CGGACTACCCAACGAGCAAATGCGCTTCGACGCCACTTCTTTCGCGCTGCTGAAAGACGGCCGCAAGACGCTTAACGGCACTTATTCTGCTACCGTGCCGGCCGCCGTCTGCGGTCGTTCGGCCGGGCCGGCCATCCGCTTCCAGCCCGACTCTACCGCCGCCCACGTGGCCCAGTTCACCCTCAGCGGCAACACCCTCACCCTCGACTACGGCAGCCCCTGCGATGGCCCGCTGGATACCTACGAGCGGCAATAGCAGCTGCCGTAGCTGGCCGCCGCCTACAAGCGGGCGCGGGTAATTCACCGGCTTGCGCACGCAAATCAATAGCGGGAGTCAGTAGATAGGCTCCCGACCTATGCAAACAGCCCACGGGCCTGTGTAGCTGGCTCGCCGGGCCATGTAGATGGTTCGCCGGGGCATGTAGGATGGCCTGCTGGGGCATGCAGATGGCTCACGGGGGCGTGCAGATGGCTCGCGGGGGCATGCAAATGGCCTGCGGGGGCATGTAGATTGATACATGTCACTGGAAACGGCTTTTTTGGACGAGTCCAACCGCTTGCTTCCGCCTACAAACCTGGTCCGAGGTGCTCCGCGCCGTCCACTTGCGGGCGGCCGTTGAGCACCTCGGTTTGTTTGCGGATACTCTCAATGTGAATCAGCTTGTAGAGCTCGGCTACGAACTTTTCGTTCACGTGCAGCTTCTCGGCCCAGTCGGTGCGGGTTTCAAAAATCTCCTTCCAGCGGTCGAATTGCAGGATTTTGACGTTGTTCTGCTTCTTGTATTCGGCCAGCTCTTCCACCAGGGCCATGCGCCGGGCCAGGGCTTCCACAATCTCGCGGTCGGCCACGTCCATCTTCTGGCGCAGCTCCTCGGCTTTGTTGAGGTAATCGACGTTGTCGCTGGAGCGGTAGCGGTATTTCAGCTCACTTAGGATTTCGCCCAGCCGCGCGGGGGTTACCTGCTGCTCAGCGTCGCTCAAGGCGTGGTCGGGGTCGGGGTGGCTTTCGATGATGAGGCCGTCGTAGTCGAGGTCGAGGGCCTTTTGGGCGATGGGCAGCAGCAAATCGCGCCGGCCGCCGATGTGGCTGGGGTCGCAGAAGAGCGGGATGTGCGGAAACCGCGTTTTCAGCTCGATGGGCAGCACCCAGGTGGGCGCGTTGCGGTAGCGGCTAGGCGCAAACGTGCTGAAGCCCCGGTGAATGGCCGCTAGGTCGTAAATGCCGGCCCGCTCCAGGCGCTCCAGCGCGCCGGCCCACAGGGCCACGTCGGGGTTCACGGGGTTTTTCACCATCACGGGCACGCCGGTACCGGCCAGCGCATCGGCCAGCTCCTGCACGGCAAAGGGGTTCACGGTAGTGCGTGCCCCAATCCAGAGCACGTCGACGCCGTGGGCCAGGGCCTCCTCCACGTGGCGCGGCGTAGCTACCTCGATAGCCGTGGGCAGGCCGGTTTCGGCCTTCACGCGCCGCAGCCAGGGCAGCGCTGCCGCCCCCATGCCCTCGAACGAGCCTGGCCGGGTGCGGGGCTTCCAGATGCCGGCCCGAAATAAATCGATGTTGCCCAGCGCCTGCAGGCCGCGGGCGGTGGCCATCACCTGTTCTTCGGTTTCGGCCGAGCAGGGGCCGGCAATCAGAATCGGTTGCCCTTTTCGGGCCAGCAGGCGGGTGAAATACGTATTGGTGTCGAGAGCCATGATAAAAGAAGTGGACGCACGCCGCCGCCAAATCCGGGCGACGCCGCAAACCTAACGCCAGCGGCGAATAGGTTGTTTGCCTTTTACCTTCGTGCCATCGTTTGCCCGCCCCATTGCACGTTTCTTGTTGCTGGTTGCTAGTACCACATTGCCCGCACGGCAAATAGACTAAGCACCTCCCAGAAACCAACGACGAATAACTAGCAACCAGAAACCAAAAACCAGCAACTCCTAATGTCGCCCGCTCCCGCAACCCAGGCCCACCCCCTTTCCTTCGACGATACCCGGGTGGCCTTCGCCTCCAAGTCCGATGCTCAGCTGCGCAAGGTCTACGCCCTGTTTGCGGCCATGAACAACGGCACGTTGGTAAAAACGGGCAGCGGCCTGATGAAAGCCGCCCTCAAGTGGGGGCTGCCGGGCACCCGGTTTCTCATCAAGCACAGCATCTTCGAGCAGTTCTGCGGCGGCGAAACCATTGCCGAATGCCGCCTCGTCACGGCCGAGCTGGGCAAATACCACATCGGCACCATCCTCGACTATTCGGTTGAAGGGGAAGGCAACGACGCCAGCTACGACCGCACCCGCGACGAAGTGCTGGCCACCATCGACGAGGCCCACCGCTCGCCCAGCATTCCGTTCTCGGTGTTCAAAGTCACCGGCGTGGCCGACGTGGCCATTCTGGAGAAAATTCAGGCCGGCCAGCTCCTCACCACGGCCGAGGAAGCCGCCCACAACCGCGCCGTGGCCCGCGTGGAGGCCCTTTGCGCCCGTGCCCACCAGCACGGCGTACGCCTCTTCATTGATGCCGAGGAAAGTTGGTTTCAGCATACCATCGACCTGCTGGCCTACGACATGATGGCCAAGTACAACCACCAGACGGCTATTGTCTGGAACACCTACCAGCTCTACCGCCGCGACCGCCTCGACGCCCTGAAAGCCGCCCACGACCACGCCGCCGAGGCCGGCTACTACCTCGGGGCCAAGCTGGTGCGCGGGGCCTACATGGAAAAAGAGGCCCGCGTCGCGAAGCAGCGCAGCCAACAAAACCCCATCAACCCCACCAAGCAGGCCACCGACGACCTTTACGATGAGTCGTTGCGCTACTGCATTGCCCACATCGACCGTATCAGCCTCTGCGCCGGCACCCACAACGAGGCCAGCTCGCTGCTGCTCACCCAGCTTATGCAGGAGGCCGGCCTCGCCCCGCACGACCCGCGCGTGTGGTTTGCCCAGCTCTACGGCATGAGCGACAACCTTACCTACAACCTGGCCAACGGCGGCTACAATACCGCCAAATACCTACCCTACGGCCCCGTAGCCGCCGTGATGCCCTACCTGCTACGCCGCGCCGACGAAAACACCGCCATTGCCGGCCAGAGCAGCCGCGAGTTCCTCCTGATTCAGAAAGAGCTCCGGCGGCGGCAGAAAAAATAGCCGCCGCACAGCTTAGCTGCAAAGCCGGCGCGGCGGTTTTCGGAACGATTGTGGATGAGGAGGGCCGCGCGCCAGGGCCGGGCTGGCCAGGTAAGCGGGCAAATGTTGCGGCTTCCGCCGATTATTTGCTAATTTTCACCCCCTGAACAGGTTTTTGCTCAATCCCACCCACTAAATATGATTGGTCGTATCCGCACGTATTTGATTCGTTACGCCCGCCTGCAAACCGGCACCGTCAGCTACCTCACCCTGGTGCAGGAAGCCGAACTGGGCCTGAATCTGGAAATTTCCCACGAGAAATCGCGTCTGAATGAGATGCTGGCCGAGATTTCCATCACTGAGCACGAAGCTGGCCGCTTTCCGCTGAGCTGCCTCGTGAAAGTGCAGGGCTCGAAAGGTCAGGGCGACAACTTCTACAAGCTTTGCGAGAAAATGGGCATGGGCGAATGGCGCAGCATCAAGCAGGATGAGGAGTTTCTGAAAAACCTCATCCGCGAAACCCGCGGCTTCTGGCGCGACGAAAGCAATTATCAACAGTTCGCCTGATTTATTTCGGGCGCAACCGCCTTTTTCAACAGCCCCAGCGGCCCTTCGGAACTTGTTTCCGAAGGGCCGTTGACGTTTCTACCAAGCCTACGTAGGCCGCATTACCAAGCTCAGCGCTGGCTGGTTTAAGTTGTTCATTACGGGCAATAACCTGAGCCTGTGCCTTGCCGGATTCTGCTTCGCCAGGGCCCTTTTTTGCGGACAGATGTCCCCCCGCAAACAGCTAAACGATACCTCATCTAGCAGCATTACACAATTCTGGCCTTCTGCAACCCCCGCCTCCGCCTCCCCGTTAAGCCCATCAACCAGCCCCCGCGCTGACTTTCTTTCTCACCCTCCAACTCCCCCATTCCATGAATACCAACGATTCGAACAATCCGCAGAACACCGGTACCGGCGCAGGCTCTAACTATGGCACCCAGAACACCGGCACTGGCCTGGGCAACAGCACCGGCCTCAGCAACGAAGGCACCAGCTACAACGCCGGCACCGGTGTAAACGCTACCGGCAGTTCCTACAGCACCCCCACTAATGCGGTTGACGGCGACGACTTTAGCGCGACCGCTAAAGGTGCTGCCATTGCCGGTACCCCCGGTGCCGTAGTAGGCCGCGCCATCGATGGCGTGCAGAACACCGCCGACAGCGCCGCCCACGCCGTGACCGGCGAGCCTTACCGCGACGGTGGCAGCATGAGCGGCATGTTTCGCGACCGCAGCAGCGCTGAGAAAGCCTACCAGTCGCTGCACTCACGCGGCTATGGCAAAGACGACGTGAACCTGCTCATGTCGGATGACACTCGCAAAACCCACTTCGGCGACGACACCGCCCATACCGAACTTGGCGATAAGGCCATGGAAGGTGCCGGCGTAGGCTCGGCCATCGGTGGCACCGCCGGCGCTATCATTGGTGCTATTGCCGCCATTGGCACTTCGGTAGCCCTGCCCGGCCTGGGCCTCATCATTGCCGGCCCGCTGGCCGCTGCCCTCGCCGGTGCAGGTGCTGGTGGCCTCACGGGTGGCCTAGTAGGTGCCCTGGTGGGCTCGGGTATTCCCGAGGAGCACGCTGCCGAGTACGAAACCGGTATCAAAAACGGCGGTATTGTGATGGGCGTGAAGCCCCGCAATGCCGAAGATGCAAAGTATTTCGAAGAGGAGTTCCGTCGCCACAACGGCGACAAAATCTACAAATACTAATTGATTGCGTGGGCTTCGGCCTGACAACCAATGGAAAGCCTCTCCCAGCCGGGAGGGGCTTTTTTTGTAGCTGCCCGGGGTTCCTTGCAGTGCTCCTTTGGGCCGATGCAACCATTTGCGCAGCCGGGCACTTATTAGCCCCACTGCCGGGTTTTAGCCTCACAGATGCACCTGGCCTTTGGCGGGGCTTCTCCGTATATTTGATTTTTCCTCCCCGATTTATTTTTTCGCTGATGTCCTCCCCTCGCCTGAAGCTTGGGCTGTATGCCTTTCTGGTAGCAGCCGTTTTTGTTCTGGCCTCGTACCGCCTGCTCCGCCGGGCCGATTCGGCGGCTCCCACCAAGGACCAGGTGCTGATTGGCACCATGCTCCAGGGCCTGTCGGCTGCCCATTACCAGCCCGAAAAGCTTGATGATGCCTTCTCAAAGCGCGTCTTCGACCTATACCTCAAGCATCTTGACTACCGCAAGCAATTCCTGCTGACGGCTGACATAGAGCAATTGCGGCAGTATCAGGCCAAAATTGACGACGAAGTAAAAAACGGCACTCACGAGTTTCTCGACTTGAGTACCAAGCTCATGGCCGAGCGCACGAAGGAGATGCAGGGCTTATACCGCGATATTCTGGCCAAGCCCTTCGACTTCAGTGCTGACGAGTCATTTCAGACGGATTTCGAGAAAGCCCCCTTCTCCGCCGACAAGGCTGCTCAGCGCGAGCTGTGGCGCAAGCTGCTGAAGTACGAAACCTTGAGCCGGGTTTCAGAAATGATGGAAGCGCAGGCAAAGGCCAAGGAAGCCAAGCCCAGCGCCGCCACGGCGGCCCCCGCTGCTGCCAACGCCACCGCCCCCACTGCTGCCGAGCCCACCCGCACGCCCGCCGAGATGGAAGCTGAAGCCCGTAAGCGCGTCCTGAAATATTACGACGAGCAATTTGCTGAAATGGCCGACGTAGACGCCAACGAGCGCCTCGCCACCTACGCCAACACCATCGCCAACACCTACGACCCGCACACCGAGTATTTCGCCCCTAAAGCCAAGGAGGATTTCGACTACGAGATGACTGGCCGCTTCGAGGGCATCGGCGCGACACTTAAGGAGAAGGATGGCCTGATTTATATCGAGGAAATCATGCCTGGCTCGGCTTCGGCCCGCCAGGGCGAGTTGAAGAAGGGCGATGCCATTCTGCGGGTGGCCCAGGCAGCGGCCGAGCCGGTGAGTATCGAGGGCTGGCATACGGCTAAGGCCGTGACGCTGATTCGGGGTAAAAAAGGTTCAGAAGTGCGCCTGACCGTGAAAAAGCCCGACGGCAGCACCAAGATTATTCCCATCATCCGCGACGTGGTGATTGTAGATGACAAGTATGCTCAGTCGTCCATCATCACCGACAAGGGCCAGAAAATCGGCTACCTGCACCTGCCCGGCTTTTACGCCGACTTCAATGACAACGGCGGCCGCAGTTCGGCCGATGACGTGAAAAAGGAACTGGCCAAACTGAGCGCTGAAGGCGTGAAAGGCATTGTAATGGACCTGCGCTTCAACGGTGGCGGCTCGCTGAGCGATGCCGTGGCCATGGCCGGCCTGTTTATGCCCAGCGGCCCTATGGTGCAGGTGCGCGACGGCCAGGGCCACACCCAGGTACTGACCGATAACGACCCGCGCGTACAGTTCGGCGGCCCTCTGGTGATATTGGTGAACAAATACAGCGCTTCGGCCTCGGAGATTCTAGCGGCCGCCGTGCAGGACTACCACCGCGGCGTGATTATGGGCTCGACCAGCACATACGGCAAGGGAACCGTGCAGCGCATCTTCGACCTTGACGAGGCCCTGCCCTCGGAGTTGAACAGCGTGAAGCCGATTGGCTCACTCAAGCTGACTACCCAGAAATTCTACCGCGTGAACGGGGGCTCGACCCAGTTCAAGGGGGTGGCTTCGGACATTGTGGTACCCGACCTGTATTCTTACCTCGATGAGGGCGAAAAGGAGTCGGACTACCCGCTGAAGTGGGATGAAATTCAGGCGGCCCGTTTCCGGCCCTGGGATGCCGCCCCGGCCCTCGACAAGCTGCGCGCCAGCAGCAAGGCCCGCATTGCCACCAACTCCAGCTTCAAGGTGATGGAGGAGATGGTGAAAAGCATGCGCAAGCGTAAGGATGACACTGTGGTTTCGCTGAAGTTGAGTGCCTACCGCGCCGAGCAGCAGGAAGCCAAAGCTATTTCGGACCGCTATGAAGCGGCCCAGAAAACCGCTACGGCCCTGGCCTTCTCGCCCCTGACTGCCGACGTGCGCGCCCTGAACGGCGACTCGGTGCGGGTGAACCGCGCCGCCCGCTTCACCAAGAGCCTGAAGAAAGACATTACTATCGGTGAAGCTGTCGCCGTGATTCAGGACCAGTTGTAACTGTTGTTTCAGGCTTGGCCTATCGGCCGCAATTCCAGCCGTTGCGCACCAGCCAAAATAGACCAAATTCGAGTCCCCGCTCCAGTCGAGCGGGGACTTTTTTTGCTAATAAAAGAACCATTCAAACCCATTAGCAAATCCACTTAACAAAAAATGTTTTTAAAACCTTGATTACTCAGGCTTAACCAACTGATTTTCAATGCTTATTTATTTAGTAATTTCTGACAATATTTTTAGTATTCAGGCAACTAAAAGCAAGTCTTCTGCTGTTTACTTGGCATGACGACTCAAGAGGAAACCCGCATTATCCCACTCCATCCGTCGGTTGCTGCAATCGCCGAGGAGCCCACCCAGCAGTTGGCTGATGAAAACTGGCGCAAATCCATTCCGGCGCAGGTTTTCCTCAACTACTTCTTTGCCATCAACTACCACATCCAGGAAAACGACGACGCGCTGGGCGGCTTGGCCAACCTGCCGTATTTCCGCAGCCACTCGGCGGAACTGAATGAGGCAGAGGTAGCAGCCGTGACCAAGCTGCTGCACACCAGCTGGAGCACTGAGTACGCGCTGCGTGCCACCGCCGAGCTGGGCGACGACAACTTCCTGCGCAACGCCCTGCACTGGACGTTTCCGCAGGCCTACCACGCCATCTGGTCGGGGCTGCAGGCTTTCCTGTACACCACCGGCGTGCGCAGCAACAACGGCCAGTTGATTCGGCGTGAAGTAGGACGGCTGGTGGTGAAGAACGCCTACCCGCGCCCGGTGTCTTTTTACGCGGCCGGGGCTTACGGCGACTTCAGCATTCACCGGCTGCCGCTGGCGGGCTACAAGGCCGGGCTGCACATTGCCAGCAAGGAAATTGATGCCCAGGCCCAGGTAGGCCAATTCCTGCGCACCACGCGCAAGATGAAGGCGCAGTGGACCCGTGCCCAGGTGCAGACCAACCCCAACACTGCTATCCGCAGCCAGAAAACCGGCCGCCCGCTCGACAAGTGGACTTCGGCCCACTGGCAGCAGATTACCTGGCGGCTAGGCTACACCACCATCTTCGACCTACTGGGCCGCCTGCGCATCTCGCAAACCAGCCGCGAAATTGAGCGCTACGTGGAGGCCGACATCGACTTCCGTCTGTTTCACACCTCACTGCTCAACATCGTGAGCTACCTCAACGGCGTGCACGAAACCTACGTGGCCAAGGCCCTGGGCCTGGAGCGCTACCGCCAGCTGGTGGCCGAGCTGCCGGCGCACTTGCAGAGCAGCTTCGTGCAGGACCGTCTGCGCACCCGCGTCGAGCCAGTGCTGGCCCCTACCCCGCCCAGCGCTCCGGCCCTCAACGCCGAGGCCCCGCAGTACCGCATGGCCGCGTAAACGTGCAGGGCGGATTCTTCGGAATTATCGGATTTTGAATAGGGAAAGCCGCTCCGGTTTCGGAGCGGCTTTTTCGTGCCGTACTTTTGCGGTTCATTTAACCCCGGCCCCGCGGCCGGGGCCTGGCGTACAGGCACTATTGAATTAATCGTCCCCGAAATGCGGGCAATGCGATAAATCCGATAAATCCGCGGTTCAAACCAATCATGCAACACCTTAGCGAACAGGAACAGCAGCGCCGCCAGAAACTCGAAGAGCTGGAAAAGCTGGGCATTGAAGCGTACCCCTCGGAGTTGGTAGACGTGACTTTCTACGCCAAGGAAATACACGACAATTACCTCCCCGAGCTGAACAACTTCCAGGACGTGACGCTGGCCGGCCGGCTAATGTCGTCGCGCGTGATGGGCAAGGCCTCGTTTGCGGAGCTGATGGATACCTCGGGCCGCATTCAGCTCTACATCAACCGCGACGAAATCTGCCCCGGTGAGGACAAAACGCTCTACAACGTAGTGTTCAAGAAGCTGCTTGATTTGGGCGACTTTATCAGCGTGAAGGGCCACGTATTTAAAACCCAGGTGGGCGAAACCTCGGTGCACGTGACCGAGCTGAAGCTGCTGGCCAAGGCGTTGCGGCCGTTGCCCGTGGTAAAGACCCAGAAAGACGAAGCCACCGGCGAAGTCGTTACTTACGACGCTTTCTCGGACCCCGAACAGCGCTACCGCCAGCGCTACGTGGACCTGGCCGTGAACCCGAGCGTGCGCGACACCTTCATCAAGCGCACACAGCTGGTCCAGGCCATGCGCAACTACCTCAACGACAAAGGCTACCTGGAGGTAGAAACCCCAATTCTGCAGCCGCTGTACGGTGGGGCAGCGGCGCGGCCCTTCACCACGCACCACAACACGCTGGACATGACGCTGTATTTGCGAATTGCCAACGAGCTGTACCTCAAGCGCCTGATTGTGGGCGGCTTCGATGGCGTGTACGAGTTCAGCAAGGACTTCCGCAACGAGGGCATGTCGCGCTTCCACAACCCCGAGTTCACCCAGATGGAGCTGTACGTGGCCTACAAGGATTACGCCTGGATGATGGAGCTGGTGGAGGAAATGGTGGAGCGCGTGGCCCTGGCCCTGCACGGCAAAACCGAGGTGATGGTGGGCAAAAACCTCATCAACTTTCAGCGGCCCTGGCAGCGCTACACTATGTTCGAGGCCATCGAGAAGTACACCGGCAAAGCCATCGGCGAAATGGACGAAGCGGCCCTGCGCGAAACCGCCCACGAGCTGCACGTGAAGCTGGACCCCAGCATGGGCAAGGCCAAAATCATCGACGAGATTTTCGGTGAGCACGTCGAGCCCAAGCTCATCCAGCCCACCTTCATCACCGACTATCCGGTGGAGATGTCGCCGCTGGCCAAAAAACACCGCGACCGGCCCGGTCTGGTCGAGCGCTTCGAGGCCATCTGCAACGGCAAGGAAATCTGCAACGCCTTCTCCGAGCTCAACGACCCCATCGACCAGCGCCAGCGGTTCGAAGACCAGCTGGAGCTGGGCAAGCGCGGCGACTCGGAGGCCATGGTGCTCGATGAGGACTTCCTGCGTGCGCTGGAATATGGTATGCCGCCCACGGCCGGCCTGGGCATCGGCATCGACCGCCTGAGCATGATTATGACCAACTCCAATTCGATTCAGGATGTGCTGTTCTTCCCGCAGATGAAGCCGGAAAACGTGCAGCAGCCGAAAGAGGAGAAGGAGACGAAATAAATAATTCTAATCGTCTGTCATACTTAGCCTGCGGAGGACCTTTCCGCGACAGAACAAATCGTTTTGACGTGAGAACGTCCTTCGCAGGCTCAGTATGACAGACGATTAATTACAGGATGGCGAATGGCCAAAAATCGAAAGGCCCCATACGAAAATCGTACGGGGCCTTTCTTTTATAATCTCCCTACCCTTCAAACCGTGGGTTAGTATCTGCAATCTTCGCTGGTACTGGTCAAATTACTGTCGAATGGCACTGCCACTTTCTTTTAATTCAGCCGACTGGCAAGGTTGCGGATAATAAGTACGGCCTTCTTTCAAGGCGATTATAAGGGCTTTTACGCGGGTAGCGAAAGGAGGGTTGCGCGGCGGCGAATAAAATTCGGAACGGCTGCAAATCAGGCTTTGGGCTGGTGGCGGGTGTCGTCGCCGAAGCCGTCGTAGTCGGGGTTGTCTTCGTTGTGGGTGTGGGCAGTCGACACGTTGCGGCCCAGGCCCTGAAGCAGGCGGTCGGCAGCAGCTTTGGCCTCGCTGACAGCCGAGGTGGCAGTGGCAGAAGCCGAGTCAGGGATGGCACTCTGCATCTTGGCCAGGGCGTCCTGAGCGAGCTTGCTGAGGTCGCCGCCCCATTTGGCCGCCGAGCGGCGCAGGCTGGCGCGGGTGTCGTCGCCGGTTTCGGGCGCCAGCAGCAGGCCGGCCACGATGCCCGCCGTAGCGCCGGCGATGAGGGAGAAAATGACTTTGCCTTTGTCGTCTTTCATGGTGCTGAATAAATGGGGGAATAGGATAAGTGCAGGGGTACCAGCGGCGGCATGTCCTGCTGGGCTAACGGAGAAACCGGATATATGTTAGTGAGGACAGAGGAAAAAGCCGGCCCGACACGAAATCAAGCGGATAGTACCGGCGACAAAAAAAGGCCCCGCACTTTGCAGCACGGGGCCTTAAGGCAATCAGCGGGGGCTGATTACATGTCGTTCAGCATTTTGGTTACTTCTGCTTTGCCTTTGCCGAGCTTGTCCTGCAGCTTGCCAACCAGCTCGTCGCCTTTGCCTTCGGCGTAGGTCAGGTCTTCGTCGGTGAGCTGGGCGTATTGCTGTTTCAGCTTGCCTTTAATTTCGTCCCAGCTGCCTTTCATTTTCAGGCTGACACCGGGCAGGGTAACGCCCATGTCTTCGAGCTTACCAGCGTATTCTTTGAATTTGGTTTCGAGGTCGGTGCCCAATTTGGAAGCCTGCTCGCCGAGCTGGCCACTGTATTTGCTGGCAACGCCTTTCCAATTTTCGCGGGTGGCCGAACCTTTATCGGGAGCCAGCAGCATGCCAGCAATAATGCCTGCGCCGGCACCGGCGAGAGCAGCTAAAAGGATTTTACCGGCGTTGTTGTCTTCTTCGTGGTACGACATGGCGTAAAAGTATGAAGGGTGATTGGGGTGATTGGTATGGTAGGGCAGCGCGGGCCAGTAGCGAAAGCGGGGCATTCGGGGTAGCAGGCGCTGGTTCTGGCAGACTATACGCACGGTCCGACGCGAGGTTGAGCTTGGGAACAAAAATTCCTTATGCCAGCGGTCAGAGCTTCAGCGAGCACATTTTCGATTACCTGGGAGCTGCGGTTTCATTCGCTCCCCCCACCACCCCCTGAGGCAACAGCCCACTGGTTAGCCCGCCCCCGCTAACTTGCCGCGCTGATGTCCGCCAAAGCCCGCTACTCTGATTTTTGCCGTACCGCGCCCGACGTGCCGCTGTTTGCCCATCCCTGGTACCTGGATGCCTGCGCCGAGGGCGGGGACTGGGACGTAGTGCTAGCCGAAAAAAAGGGCCGTGTGGTGGCAGCAATGCCTTTTTTCTACAAGCAGAGGGGGCCGTTTCGCTACGCTACCATGCCGCTCTTTGTGAAGTGGCTGGGGCCTTACCTACTGCCGGAGCTGCGGGGCCAGCTGCCGCAGGAGCACGAGCTGCTGAAGCAGCTATTGGCCCAGCTGCCGCTGCTGGCTGCCTTTAAGCAAAACTTTCATCCGGCCCTGACCAATTGGCTGCCTTTTTACTGGCAGCAATACCAGCAAAGCACGCTTTATACTTACCAGCTGCACGGCCTGCGCGAGCTGGCGCGGGTGGAGGCAGGGCTGAGCACGGGTATCCGGCGCGATATCCGGCTGGCGCGACCCCGGCTGCGGGTGGTGCACGACCGGCCGCTGGCCGAACTGTATCGGGTGAACGCGCTGAGCTTTGCGCGGCAGGGGCTGCCGGTGCCTTTTTCGCTGGCACAGCTGGCCCGACTCGACGCCGCAGTGCAGGCAGCCGGGGCGGGCCAGCGGTTTTTCGCCGTGGACGAGCAGGACCGGGTGCATTCGGTGGCGTACCTGGTGTGGGATGCCTCGACGGCTTACTTCTTGCTGGCCGGCGACGACCCGGCCCTGCGGGCCAGCGGCGCGGGCGTGCTGCTGGCCTGGGAAACCATCCGCTACGCCAGCGAGGTGCGGGGGCTGGACTGCTTCGACTTTCTGGGCAGCATGCTGCCGGGCGTGGAGCGCATGCGCGTCCGCTTCGGGGCAGTGCAAACGCCGTATTTTTTCGTCTGGAAAAACCACTCCCGGCTGTTCGGGTTGCTGGAGAAGCTGAAGCCCTGAAACGCTGCTTCCGTATCCTTTACCCTCACTTTTACTCGAACCCATGGCCGACAAGCGCTACGTCCTCAACCCCATTCCCTTTGTTGTTCCGACCACCGACGGCAAGCTCATTGAAGAGCATGTGGGCGGGGCCAGCACCGGCACTGCCGCCTACAGCCTGGCCCACATGGTAGCCCCGCCGCACTGGAGCGAGCCCCACCAGACCCCTAGCTTCGACGAGTTTACTATTGTGGTGCGCGGCCGCAAGCGCTTCGAGATTGACGGCGACGTGGTGGAGCTACAGGCGGGCCAGGCCCTGCTGATTAAGGGCGGCGCGCGGGTGCGCTATTCCAACCCGTTTGAGCAGGAGTGCGAATATTGGTCGATTTGCGTGCCAGCGTTCAGCCCCGACACGGTGCACCGGGAAGCGGAGGCACAGGCATGAACGGCGAAACCAGCCTCGCGCACCTGTTGGCCACCATGCAGCCCGTGCTCAACCCCGGCGAGTACGTTTTCTGCACGACCCCAACCGCAGCTGCCATCCCGCTGGAGCAGGTGTTGGGTTCTTTTTGGGAGCCCGAAGGATTGACCCTGATTGTAGCGCGCGCGACGGCCGATGCCTGGGGACTACCATATGGCCACGTAATGGCCTGGCTGACGCTGACAGTGCACTCTTCGCTGGCGGCCGTGGGGCTCACGGCCGCCGTAGCCGCCGCACTGGCGCAGGAAAACATCAGCTGCAACGTGGTAGCGGCTTACTACCACGACCATCTGTTTGTATCGCATGCCGACGCGGAAGCGGCCCTGCGGGTGCTGCTCGCCCTCTCGTCGTAGCCGGCCACCCCGGAGAAATCCCTGCTCAATCGATTCCTACTCCTTTTTCCGGCTATGGACCAGCGCATTATCAACCTGTTCGACGAATACACCCACGCTCCGCTGACGCGCAAGGAGTTTATGGACCGGCTTATAAAGCTAGTAGGTGGCACGGCCCTGGCCCTGAGTGCCCTGGCCACGCTGGAGCCAGGCTACGCCGCCGCCGCTGCCGTGGCTCCCGGAGTGGACGATTTGGAAGCCGAAGAGGTAAGCTGGACTGGCGACGGCAGCCCCGTGCGCGGCTACCTGGTGCACCCCAAAGGCCGCCGGAAGCGCGGGGCCGTGGTAGTCATCCACGAAAACCGGGGCCTGACGCCGCATATCAAGGACGTGACGCGGCGGGTGGCACAGGCCGGCTACCTGGCCCTGGGCGTGGACGCGCTGTCGGTGGTGGGCGGCACGCCGGCCGACGAGGACAAGGGGCGCGAGCTCATTGGCCAGCTCGACCCGGTGAAAAACCGCAACAACTACCGGAATGCTTTGAACTACCTGCGCGCCCGGCCCGACTGCAATGGCCGCACTGGGGCCGTGGGCTTCTGCTGGGGCGGTGGCCTGGCCAACCAGCTGGCCGTGCACGACCCTAAGCTGGATGCCGCCGTGGCGTATTATGGCCAGCAGCCCACAGCAGAGGACGTGCCCGCTGTCAAAGCGGCCCTGATGCTGCATTATGGCGGACTCGACCAGCGCATCAACGCCGGCATTCCGGCTTTCGAGGCAGCGCTGAAAGCAGCCGTAAAACCCTACGAGCTTTACGTGTATGAAGGCGTAAATCACGCTTTTAACAACGACACCTCGCCGGCCCGCTACAACGCGGAGGCCGCCAAACTGGCCTGGGAGCGCACCTTGCGGCTGTTTAAGGAGAAATTAGGGTAAGGGCCGGAATCAGCAACTACGGTTTTACGGCAACTGGTCAGCAAAGTGGGCGGATTGGTCGGGATATCCCGACTATCCGTCCACCTCTTGTTTGTGGAAGAAGTTATGGCCGGAGGTTTGCCAATGCTGCTTCAGCCTACGACTTTAACCGCAGCCACGACGGCCGCAAAGACTACGGCTTTGCAAAGCAACATCGCGTAACGGACCAAGTAAAAGCTCGCCGGGAAGCCACCCATCGCTACGTTGGCTACCGAAAGCCCGTTGTTAAAGGCATTAATCCTTCGGAGTTCCGACCGGTCTATACCGGGCGGGACCTTCCGAGGCAATTCATTCTCCATCTCCTTCATTATCATCACCCTTTTTCGTTTAATTTCCCATGAAAAAAACCCTGTTTCCTCTGCTGGTTGCCTGTGCTTTCAGCGCTAGCACCGCCGCTGCCCAAACCATCGCGCCCGCCAATACCGAAACTACGGACATGCCGGCCCGCGAAGGCCGGATGCAGGGCAACCCCGACGAGATGGCCAAGCGCCAGACCGAGCGCTTGACTAAAGAACTGAACCTGACCCCGGCGCAAAGCGTCAAGATGCAGCAGATTCTGCTGGCCCGCGGCCAGGAAATGCAGGCTCTGCGCAGCATGCCCCGCGATGATGCCCACCGGGGCCAGATGCGTGAGCAGATGCAGGCCAACCGCGCCAAATACGAAGCCCAGTTCAAGGAAGTGCTCAACCCCGACCAGTACACCAAATACACGGCCATGCAGGCTGACCGCATGGAGCACGGCGGCATGCGGGGCAATGGTGGAATGCGCGGCGACGAAGGCACCGACGTGAAAAAGATGAAGGCCAAAACCACCGACGGTGACAAGGTGAAAGTGAAAGCTGACAACTAAGGCTTCCGTTTCTCTATAAAAAAAATACCCCCGCCAAATGGCGGGGGTATTTTTTTGGTTCTGCCTACAAAGTGCCGCGATGCGAGCGGGCCCGGCGGCCAAAACCGCTGCCATGCTTGGCGCGGGGCCGGAAGAATTTGCGGAACCGGTCTTTGTGTCGGCCCGGCCCCCGGTAGCGGCGATAGACAGGCCGGAAGTTGCCGGCAGTGGGGCGGTGCCGGTGAATGGGCCGGGCGGCGGAAGCGGCCTGAAGGTCGGCAGTAAAAACGGCCAGCAGCAGTAAAACAAGCAAACTAATACGCAGCATACACAGGGGAGTAAGGGTGAAAGTATGGCTGGAGAAACCAGCGCGCCGCGCCCGGCTGGCGAAGCTTAACCCCTATAGGCGCTGAATTATTGCCCGGAGAAGTTATTTTTTTAGCCAACACCCCGGTCTGCGTACTATGGCGGCCTGGTAATGAGGAAGTAAGACTGCTGATTTTTTTCAGGAGGTTTGCGGCCAGTCAAAGTGAGGCGGCATGATTCGGTGTTGCATACGCCAGCAGCAACTGGCTACGACTGGCTCTTTGTGCCATGCCTGCTGCCCCGGGCCAACTGGTTCCCGGGCTTTTGCCGCCGCTATACTTTGCTGAGCTCGATGATGAATTGCTGCCGCGCCTGGCCATGGTGCGCGAACGTAAGCTGTAGCCTAGCGCTTCTTCAGCAGCACGCTGGCGGCTTCGCCCAGGCGCAACGGGGCACGAGCGGGCAGTTCAATTTCGAGCGAGTCGCCTTGCCGGCTTATAGCAACTGCCACGCCGGTTAGTACCCGAGTGGGGCGGGCCGTGGCCCACACCTGCACCGAGTCGCCGGGTTGCACATGGGCAGGGCTGCCAGCCGGCACGGCCACCGCCACCAACAGTGTGCCGCGGCGCGAAATGGTGGCGACCACCGTGCTGGGCTGCACATACTGGCCCACCGCAATCTGCAGCTGCCCCAGAAAACCATCGTGCGGGGCCACGGCGAAGTTGTAGTCGTTGAGCTTGGCCAGCACGGCCCCGCGCCGCACGTAGTCGCCGGTGGCGAAGTAGATGCTGCGCACCCGGCCCGCCTTTTTCATCAGCACGGGCTCGGAGCCGCCGGCCGAAACCCGCCCGGCCAACATTACCGCGCTCGAATCGGGCATGACGACGGCGAGTATGGGTTGGTTGGTGAGGGCAGTCGTTTCGTTGGCCGGCTGCACCCAGTACCGCCAACCCAGGAAGGCGGCGATGGCCGCGGCCACTACCAGCAGAATCAGTACGGATTTTTTCATGTTCGCTACTTACGGGCGTTGGCCCGGAACTCGGGCTGGCGAAGCTACTTTTTTTTCCGGCAACGGCGGGCGGGATTAGCTGCCGCAACCCCCGCCGCCGCAACCTCCGCCACCTCCGCAGCCCGAGCCGCCGCCACCATCGCCGCTGCTGGCTGGCGGCGGCGACAGGGAAACTGCCAGGGTACTGTGCCCCATATACCTTAGGTTATCAGGACCGAATATGGCGACGGTTAAGGCCACCGCCCGAACAGAAAATGGGCGCTCCTGGCGCTCATTTCGGATAGCGCTGCCCAGCTCGGCTACCACGCCACGCCCGCGCCCGGTGGCCCAACTGCCATTTTTGCTCAGATAGCCCCAAGCCCCCCAAACCAGCGCTACCAACATCATTACCAAAAAATCCACGGGGCGATGCCGGCTCAGGCCAACCAGCACTTTCGTCAGGCCAAACAGCGCCAGGCCCACAGTAGTAAGCTGCGGAATCCAGTTGAGGCGAGCACGCACTTCCGGCGCTAGCAGCAACCCCTTTTCAATTAGTGATTGGTCCAGCATCAGCACTTCGCTAAAGGAGGGCGTCAGAGCTTGTTTGCACAGTCTGTCCAGTTCGGTATCACCTTTGGCATCAATGAGCTGCCACACCGCCAACTCGTAGGTATCGACCGGGGCAGCTGCCGCAGTGCGGCGGATTTTACGCCCCGGCACCAGCTCAGCCTTATTAGCGTGCACCAGCGCGGCTACTACGCTTTGCCCCAGGCGGCGGCCGTGGCCTGCCAGCCGGGCCGCTTCGTAAACGCTCAACAGCTCACCCCGATACTCGTCGAATGGCCCCGCCAGCCGGTTGCGCCACCACACCGACAGCGGCAGCAGCACTATGCACAGCGTGGCAAACAGCCCCAGAAACTCCGTGCCGTACCAATTAAAGGGGTTGAGCGGGGTGCGGGTGGTGCAGCCCAGCAGCAGCAGGGCCGCCAGCAGCCCCAGCGCCTCGTGGCGGCCCGGGCGGCCAAAGGGCCAGCGCAGGCGCGGCAGCAACCAATGCCGCCGCAGGTTCACGCGGCGGAAGTAGGGCGCATCGCCAAAGCGCCGGGCGGCTGGGGGCCACACGTCGACCGGGGGCAGGCTACCGAAGGCGGCCTGATACGAGGCCAGCGTACGGGTGTACCAGTCCTGAAATTTGTGGCCCTCGACCGCGCCGCCTTTGGTGGGGCCGTGGTGCAGCGCGAAGCCCAGCACCTGCCCGCACAGTTCGTCCCAGTACGAGCGGGTGTACACCAAGTGCAGGTGCCAAGCTTGGTCCACTTCGTCGGAGGGCGTGACGGGGTGGCCGCAGGTAGCGGTCAGGTACAGGAAGCATTTGTATTCGTGCACCACGCGTCGGGCGAAGGCTGGGCTCCAGCCGTTATCACGGGCCAGGCGCTGCGAGAACGGGAGCGCGGCCCCGGTGGCGTCGAGGTCGAAGGCTTCGAGGCGGGCCCACAGGTCGGCAGGTGGGGCCGGTTGGTGGGATGGTTCGGGCAGCATGGGAGCAGCGAGGCTTGGGAAAGTAAGCAATGCAAGATACGGCGGCGTAGCCAAGTAAAGTAGTAGGGGGCCAAACCTAACCAGGCCTGGGTCCCTGCCCTGGGCCAGCTTAGTCGGCGTACCTCCCCCTGCCAGCATGGCGCTGTCAACTTTTTACCCTTTCTTGTTGCGCTCACCAAAATCCCTTCCCATGTCCATTCGTAGGTACCTGCCGAAGCTGTTGCTGCTGCTAAGCCTGGCTCCCGTCGGCCGCGCCCAAACCATCAGCATGCTTGCGCTGCCCAACCGGCAGTCCATTCTCAACAACCGAGCTTTTTTCATGTTCCCGGCCGCAGCCGTCAATAGCGCCCGCGCTACCGATATCATGGCCGCCGACCCCAACACCAACAAGGAAACCCGCTTGGTTTTCGACTCAGGCGACATGCGACTGGTATTTTTTGCCCAGGAGCTGTTTCAACTGGCCGATACGGCCCGGCTGCACCGGACAATTGCGGCCGAAGACCAGCGGAGTGCCGCCCGAACCACCGTGCTGGCCAAAACTGAGTCCCTATTTGCGGTGCTCTCCACCCCGACCACTTTCGATGCTAAGGCCAACGCCATTCTGGTGAACAGCTTAGTGGTGCACACCGCCGACAACTCGTTGTTTCGCATTGCGGCCTACGTGAACGCCGCCGGCCTGAAAAAGCAGGCTGAGTTCACCACTCTCACCACCCGCGTATTTCAAACGCTGGCCACCGGAACTCGCACCAACAACCGGGCTGCCCGCTTGGAAACGGTACAAGTTTTCGACAACAAAAAGCTGCTCGTTCCCTTGCCCGCCGACTACACCGTGACCGTCGACCAAAAGTATGATTTCCAAGTGATTCGTTTCCAGCGCTACGCGCTTTTCGGAACCGACGAAGAAGGCACATTTCTGCTTTACATCGGCCACCACCCTTCCTTTTTCTACGGCGAGTTCGGCTTCAAAGCCGCGCAGGCCCAAACGGTAGCCGGCACCTTTCTCGACAAGCCCGTCAGTATGATGCAGTTTCACGACGAAGCCCGCAAAACCTATATCCGCGAGCAGCAAGTTCCCGGCGATGCCATTGCCAAGGGCCTGGTGCTGCATCTGGGCATGCTCAGCCCTTCGCCCGCCCAGCTCAACGAATTTTCGGCCATTGCCGCCGGTATCAAGGTGCAGTAAGGAGGAAATTGCCCCGTCCCTACTCCACCCGCCGCACGCGCAGGCAGTCCAGCATGGCCTGGTTTACCTCGATGTTCATGTTCTGGTTGGCGGGCTCGTAGGCCAGGGTGAGGGTGTGGGTGCCCTTGTCGAGGCGCACGAGGATGGGGTTGGAGTAGCCCCAGTTGCTCCACTCATCCACGCCGCGCTGGGGCAGCACCACGGTGCCCAGCTGCACGGGGCCGCGCCGCAACGTGCGGGTGGCGCACTTGTTATTGGTGTTGATGGGGCCATTGCCGTTGGCGTAGCGGAAATCGAGGGCGTAAAGGCCCGCCTCGGGCACGCTTACGGGGATGCTGAGGGCCGTATTTTGCGTAGTGGTGAGTTCGACGAAGCCCTTGCCCGAAAAGCCCTTGTAGGGCAGCAACGACTTGCCCGCCACGGTTTCGAGCTGCACCAGATGGCCGCCGGTAGCCTCGCTGCCCAGCTCCAGCGGCTCGCTGGCGAACGATTCGCGGCTGGCATCGTCCACGGCAATGACCTGCCAGGCGGCGAAGGCCCCGGCCGGCACCACGTACTCGGTGGCGCGGATGGTGGTGGCCAGCCCGCCGTTTTTTAGCACCAGGTACTCGTCGGCCCCTTCCACGGCGGCCCATTTCAGGCGGCCGTCGGCAAAGGTCACCAGCGGGGTTTCGGGGGCGTAGCGCACGCCTTGGTGCGTGACCGGGGCCGGAGGAGCCGCGGCGTCCGGGTCGGGCACGGCCAGCGTGATTTTGATGGCGTGGCGACCCGTGAGCGAACCCACCACGGCCGCGTCGGGCAGGGGTGCGCCGTCGAGGTTGATGCTGGCAATGCTGCTACCGTAGCCGTCCATGTCGATATCGAGAATGGCGCGGCGGTAGCGGAAGTTTTCGAGGCGGCGGTGGCCCTGCAGCGCCTGCGGCACGAAGGGCCGGAACTGCAGCCGCTCACCCTGCAACTGCATCCCGAACAGCACTTTGTACACGAGGCCCAGGCTACCCGACAGGCTCCAGAGCATGTTGGAGGAGTTAATCTGCGTGCCGGCGAAGTCGCCGTTGCCGGCCACG
The DNA here is from genome assembly GCA_025354605.1 of Hymenobacter sp. Classification (GTDB taxonomy): domain Bacteria; phylum Bacteroidota; class Bacteroidia; order Cytophagales; family Hymenobacteraceae; genus Hymenobacter. The sequence continues at coordinate 30,434 of JANXMN010000046.1, forward strand.
AAATTCTCTTTGTTAGTGAGAAACAGCGCGGCCGGGCGGTAGATGGCAGCAATGCTTTCCATCACCGAGGTTTCGTTGCCGGCCCGAGCGGCGGCCAGCGCCCAGAAACTCTGCACGAAGGGCCATACCGCGTCGTTGTGGTAGGGTGCGATGCCCGGAATCTGTGGGCTGATGCACGGAATACCGAAGGGCGAAGTTGGCGTTTTGCTAATGACCTGGGCAGCCCGCTCGCCGTCGGTGATGCTGAAAATCACGCACAGGGCCTCGCCCAGCGCCTCGGCCCGGGGCGACAGCGACAGGGCCGTGCGTCCGTACAGAAACTGCCCATAGTAGCCCTTGTCGGCCTGCCACAGGTGCTGGTTGATGCCAAAGCGGATGGCCTCGGCCTGGCGCTTGTACAGCGCGGCCAGGCCCGGCTGGCTCAGGCGGGCCGCTATCAGGCCCAATACCACGTTGGCCTGGTAGTGCACGGCGTTGGTACTCAGGGTTTCGCTCTGGTAAATGTCGGCCGGTTGCATCCAGCGCGGGTAGGTCTGCTCGCGCCAGTCCAGAAACGACGACTCGCCGCGCACCAGGCCGGTGGCCGGGTCGTAGGCATTCTGCACGTCGTCGGCAATGCTTTGCTTGATGATGGGGTACACCTTGCGCAGCCAGGCTATGTCGCCGGTGGCCTGGTAAATCTCCCAGGCGGCCGTGGCCCAAATCATGCGGTCGGTCGAACACGGGTAGGCCCCGCCGGTGCCGGTATCCTGGATGATGCGGCCATCGGCGCTCACCTTACGCAGCAGGCTTTTCATGGCCACGCGCGGCTGTAGCGTGGCCTGGGCCAGAATGATGCTGTAGCTCACATCGCGCGTCCAGACGCCCGCCCACTCCTTACCGGTGCGGAAGGTGCTGTCGGGCTCCACGGCGCGGCGCGCTTCTTCCAGGGCCAGGTTGTAGAGGGCATCCGAAATCGGATAGTCGGAGCTGTACTGCGGGAAATCCGATGTCTTCACCGATTTCTGCCAGCGGGAGGCGGTGGTTTTGGCGGCGGCGGGCTGGTTCAGCGTGAGCAGGGCTTCGTAGATACCGTCGCCGTCGGCATCGGTCATTTCCAGCTCGGGCTTGTTGGTCAGGTTATCGAAATCCCAACTCAGAGGAACAGTGCCCCCAGCCACGTACACGTGCTTGAAATCGGCCTGATAAATCTTCTCGCCCTTGAAGGTGGTGAAGTAGCCGTCCTTCTTGAACGCGGCCAGCACCGGCCGCATATCGAGCCGGATTTTGACTGCCGTGTTCGGAGCCAGCCAGGTGTTGGCGGGCGCGACCGTGGCATCCTGGTAGCGCTGCCCGAACACAATGGGCGGCGTTTCGATGGCCGCGCCCCCGGGCCGGGGCACGGCCAGCAGCAAGTGGTTCAGGCCGGGCGCCATCTCGTTGTCCTTGCCATTGAGGCTGAACTTGAACTCGACGCGCGGGCTGAGCGAGGTATTGGCCGGGCTCACGTAGTTCGACACCAGTTCGGTGGCCGAAAGGGCGCGGGCCTCGCGCCCGCCCTGCACCACCTTGTCGCGGTACAGGCTGAAGGCGTCGGATTGCCAGATGGGGGTTTCCACCACGGGGGCAGTGGTAGTGGCAGCGGGTTTGGAGGTCTGGCAGGCGTCGAGCAAACCAATAGTGAGCAGGAAACCGGCAACGAGGGCGCGTGAAGTCATCGAGTAGAAGAGGTAGCTGAGCGGGCAAATTACGGCGGCTTGGGCCATTCACCCCCAACCGTCATGCCGAGCATTCTGCGCATCAAGCAGAGACCGAGGCATCTCGCTCGCATCGTTGTCACGATTGAGTTAGTGGTGGCACGCGAGATGCCTCGGCTGCGCTCGGCATGACGTTCTTTTTGTCCTTTCCTCTCCTTGCCCCTGCCCGGTATCACCCCAGCGACTTCGTGAAGCTCACTTTAATCTTGAGCTGGAAATCGGCGATTACCTTGAAAATCTCTTTCAGCGTCACCTGCTCTACTTTGGTGAGGGTGCCGGGGTCGAGGTAGTTGTCGGGGGCGGCGTGGTCGCTGATAATCTGGACGGCCTGCTTTTTCAGGCGCACGCCCATCAGGTAGTAGTAGGCCTGCAGCAGCTCCTGGGTTTCGCGCTCGGTGAAGATGCCCTGCTGGCGCAGGGCCTCCAGCCGCTCGCCGGTGTTGGTGGCAAAAATGCGGTGGCGCAGGGCGTACATGCGCACCAAATCGACGATGGGCGACATGGTTTTTTTCAGGTTGAACACCTGCTGGTCGCCGTGGGCGAAGGTGCGGATGTTGCGAAAGAACGTGAGCGGCGGCTCGTATTGCAGCGCGTTCACGGCCATGTAGTGGAAGAAGCGCTCCGAAGGCTGCTCCAGCTCCCGGGCCAGGAATTCGTGCAGCTCGGCCATGATGGTGGCGTCGCCGAACAGGTAGCGGCAGTCGAAGGAGGCGGCGAACTGCATGCCGGTTTCGGGGTTCGAGTGGCTCATCCACTCCACGTAGTTGCGTTTCCAGTGCGAGAGCGAATGCGTCCACTTCGGGTTTTTGGCCATGAAGCCGCCGTCGCAGTAGCTGAAGCCGATGTCGTTGAGCTGGTCGCTCACCATTTCGGCCAGGCGCAGGAAGTAGGCGCGCACCAGCTCGCGCTGCTCGTTGGCCTTGTCTTCGTAGATGATGGCGTTGTCCTGGTCGGTAAGTAGGGTCTGCTCCTTGCGTCCCTCGCTGCCCAGCACCATGTACACGAAGCGGGCCGGTGGCGGGCCCAGCTCGGCAATGGCCCCCTCAATCAGCTTCAGGGCAATGGTGTCGGATACCGTGGTGATGACCTGGTTCACGATTTCGGGCTTCACGCCGCGGTTCAGCAGCTGGTACACCATTTCCGGCACCTGCTCCCAACGGCGCTTCAGCTCGGGCACGGCCTGGGCCTGCTTCACCGACTGAATGAAGATGAACGGCGACTGGGCCTGGTCGTCGGTCAGCAGCTTGTTGCGGCTCAGGAAGCCCACGTACTCGCCGTCGGTTTCCACCAGCAGGTAGCGCGTCTTGGTGCGGAACATCAGCAGAATGGCCTCGTACACAAAGGCCCGCGAGCTGATGCTGACCACCGGCGCATCCAGAATGGTTTCGACCGGCAGGCGGGCATCGGCCAGCCCGGCCACCACCTTGTCGCGCAGGGTAATGTCCGTCACGTAGCCAATCACTCGCCCATTCTCGTCGGCATCGGTGATGAAGTAGCAGCTGGTGCGGGCCGCCGCCATGCGCCGCGCCACTTCCTGAATGGGCACGTAGGCCGCGCACAGCTCCAGCGGGCGCAACTCCAGGGTTTCGATGCGGCGCGAAAACAGCTGGTCGGCCGCCAGGAAGCTGCTGCCCGTAGTGGCCGGCCGCACAAAATGGGCGTACTCCTCATCCAGCATCCGCCGCCCGTAGCGCGCCGTGAAGAAATGAAAGAAGCTTTCGTAGCCCTGGCACAGCGCCAGAAACTCGCGGCGGTGCAGGAAGTACACCCGCGTGGCCTTTTTAGCCACAACCGTGCGCAACGACTTTTTCTTGTTCAGCAGCAGCGAGATTCCGCCGTAGCACTCGCCGTGCCGGGTAAATTCCACCACCCGCCGGTGCTGCTGGCTGTCGTAAAAAAACGTTTCGTACTCACCCTCAATGATGATGTCGAGCCCGCGCAGTTTGGTTTCGTCCTGCAGGTAGATGGTGGCCTCGCGGGGGTGGCGCACTTCCTCCAGGCCCTCGGCTACTTCAGCCAGCACGTCGGCGGGCAGGCGGTCGAAAGGCGGCACGGTGCGCAGGAAATCGAGCTTGTCGGACATGGCAGCAAAGGTAAAGTTGTTCGGGTGTCGCCCTCCGCGTAACCTCCCGCGGTTACGCCAGCAGCCACATGGCCAGCAGCACCAGCGCCACGGCGCTCAGCAGCAGCCAGGGGGCCACGCCAATCTGGAGGCGGCGGGCCGGGCTCAGGGGTTGCTGCAGGCCCACGGGCGGCCCCTGGTTTCGCATGGTTTGGTCGATAATGAGGCCCTGACGGCGCATTTCGAAGTAGCAGCGGGCGGCGGCGCGGGCATCGGCCAGGGCCTCGTGCTCGCCGGGCTGGGGCTCCTGAAACAGCCGCTGGTAGAGCTCGCCCAGCCGCAGAAAGCCCTGCGACGAATGCCGCAGCAGTGGCCCCGTGGCCCGCATGGTGCAAAACAGCGGCAGCCCCAGCAGCGGATTCGTGAGCCCGGCCCGGTGGAAACCCACGCCCAGCATGTGATAGTCGAGCTGCATGAAGTGGGCCACCACCCGCGGCTGATACGCCAGCAGGTCGCGGTGCAAGCGTTGCAGCACATCGTGGCGCGACTGCCCATTCGCGTGCAGAAACGCCAGGGTCAGGCCGTGAATGGCCCCGGATTCCGGGCTCAGGTCGTAGTCGCTGGGGCGGATGTAGTGGTTCTCGGCCTTGATTTCCTGGCCGTCGGGCGTGCAAACTGTCCAAGCCAACTGCACGATGTGCGGCCAGGCCTCCCGCCGCGCGTACGGCTGGTTCCAGTCGCGCGGGATGCCCGAGGTTTCGGTATCGACGAACAGGAAGTAGTTGGTGGGCATCGGGGTGCGGGGTGAACCGTGAAGAAAGCACGTCATGCAGAGCGCAGCGAAGCATCTTTACCGCGTTAGTAAATAATTACTTCTGCGGTAAAGATGCTTCGCTGCGCTCTGCATGACGTTCTGGTTTTGCCTGACGTGCCTTCCCAACCATCCCTCCTACGTCGCCCGCATCGACGACTCGCGCATCATCAGCCGGGGCTGGACCACGATTTTGCGCGGCGCGGCGGCCGGGCCTTCCTCGTGCACCATTTCCAGCAGCATGTTCATAGCGGCCTCGCCCACTTCCTGCGGGCACTGGTCTACCGAGGTCAGGTTGGGCTCGGTGAGGGAGGTGAAGCTCTCGTTGCTGAAGCCGGCCAGGGCCACGTCCTGCGGAATGCGCAGGCCACGCTCCTTGAGCACGCGCATGGCCCCCACAATGGAGAAGTCGCTGGCCGAGAACACCGCGTCGGGCCGGTGCTTGAGGGCCAGCAGCTGCTCCATGCCGGCGCGGCCGTCGGCCTCCCACATGTCGCTAAACAGCACCAGCTTGTCATCAATCGCGATGCCGGCTTCTTGTAGAGCCTGGCGGTAGCCACCGAAACGGTTGATGTAGATGTTGAGGTGCTGCGGCCCGCCAAAGTGGGCAATGCGGCGGAAACCCTGCTCGAGCAAGTGCTTCGTGGATTGGTAGGCCCCCTGGAAGTCGTCGAGCTCCACCGCGTTCAGCTCGGGGCTGTCCACGATGCGGTCGAAAAACACGAGCGGAATGCCGCGTTGGCGGATTTTGTCGAAGTGCGCGTAGTCGTGCGTGGGCCGGGCCACCGACACCAGAATGCCGTCGACCTGAGCATTTATCATGGTTACCACGTTCTTCTGCTCCTGCTCGTAGTCTTCGTTCGACTGGCAGAGCAGCACGTTGTAGCCGGCGCGGTTGGCCACGGCCTCGGCACCCTTCATCACCTGCGAGAAATAATGCCCGTCGATGTGGGGCACAATCACGCCCAGCGTGTTGCTGCGGCCTTTGCGCAGGGCGGCGGCCAGGTGGTTGGGCTGGTAGTTGAGCTGCTCGGCCAGGGCCCACACCCGCTCGCGGGTGGCTTTGCTGATGCGCGAATGCCCGCTCAGAGCCCGCGAAACCGTCGAAACGGCCAGGTTCAGCTCTTTGGCGATATCCGAGATAGAAGCGCGTTTTTGTGACAAAGCAGTGGGAATTTGGTGGAAACTAGCGCGGCCAATGGTACGGCAAGGTAAGCACGACGCGCCTAGCACGCCAGCGGGCCAGGTTTACGGGCATTGGCTGAACAGTAAGTGAAGCCCTGCCCTCTGTTTCGGGCGCGTCCATCGAATGGAATGTTCCCTGTCGGCAAGCTGCTTCGCTGCGCTCAGCATGACGCGCTGAAGTGCTCCGTTCGCCTACCCTACTGCCACCTTATAGTGCACCTCCGACTGCTCGCGTAGCCGGCCGGCGCTGAACTCGGGGGTGATGTCGCGCTGCGGGTCGCCCAGCAGCTCATAGCCCACCATGAACTTGCGCACCGTGGCCGAGCGCAGCAGCGGCGGAAAAAAATGCAGGTGCAGGTGCCATTCGGGGTGGGCCGCGCCGTCGGTGGGGCGCTGGTGCAGGCCGGCCGAATACGGGAAAGAAATGCGAAACAGGTTGTCGTAGCGAATAGTGAGGCGGCGCAGGGCATCGGCCAGCGCGTCGCGCTCGGGGCTGCTGAGTTGCGTGACGTCCTGCACCGGGCGGCGGGCGATGACGATGGTTTCGAAGGGCCACACGGCCCAGAAAGGCACCAGCACCACGAAATGCTCGTTTTCGAGCACCACCCGCTCCCGTTTCTCCAGCTCGATTTTGAGGTAGTCGGTCAGCAGAGTGCGGCCGTGCTGCTGGTAGTAAGCCAGCTGCTGCGCGCCCTCTTTGGCCGGCTCGCCGGGCACGGTGCGCTGGGCCCAAATCTGGCCGTGGGGGTGCGGGTTCGAGCAGCCCATCATTGGCCCTTTGTTCTCAAAAATCTGCACGTAGTTGATGTCCGGCCGCGCCCCCAGGGCAGCGAATTCGCCGGCCCACACGTCCACCACCGCGCGGATGGCGGGCGTGGTCATCTGGGGCAGCGTTAGGTCGTGGCGCGGCGAGAAGCAGATGACGCGGCAGATGCCCGACTCAGCTTCGGCTCGCAGCAGGCCGCCCTCGTCGATGCTTCCGGTGGGCACGCTGGCCTGTAAGGCCCCAAAATCGTTGTCGAACACGTAGGTGCCGGGGTAATTGGGGTTTTGCTCGCCGCCTACGCGGGCATTGCCGGG
>JANXMN010000072.1 GCA_025354605.1 Hymenobacter sp.
CCAGAACTCAATCGAACTCTTCCCGGTGATGTCGCAAGCGCCGAATTTCGAATCACCCCAGCCGCCGAAGGAAAAGGGCTCGCGGGGCACGGGCACGCCGATGTTCACGCCAATCATGCCGGCGTTGGCGTGGTCCATGACGTAGCGGGCACTGCTGCCGCTGCTGGTGAAAACGGCGGCGGCGTTGCCGTAGGGGTTGGCGTTTTCGATGGCAATGGCCTCGTCCAGCGTGTTGGTGCGCATGATAGCGAGCACCGGACCGAAGACTTCTTCCTGGGCGATGCGCATGTCGGGCGTCACGTAGTCGATGACGGTGGCGCCCACGTAGTAGCCGTCTTCGTGGCCGGGCACTACGGCGTTGCGGCCATCGAGCAGAACTTTCGCGCCGGCCGCTTCGGCTTCGGCAATGTGCTTTTCGATGCGCTCCTTGGCCTGCTTGCTGATGACCGAACCGAGGTTCTGGCCGACCACAATTTTCTTCGCTTCTTCCACGATTTTAGCTACGATGCCATCGACGGCCCCTACTCCTACCATGGTGGAGCCGGCCATGCAGCGCTGGCCCGCACAGCCTGACATGGAGGCGGCTACATTGGAGGCCGTCATTTCGGGGTGCGCATCGGGCAGCACCATCAGGTGGTTTTTGGCCCCGCCGAGGGCTACGCAACGCTTGAGGTTGCTGGTAGCGCGGATGTACACCACCTTGGCAATCTGAGTCGAGCCCACGAACGACACGGCCTCGATGTCGGGGTGGTCGCAAATGGCTTCTACGATTTCGCGGTCGCCGTTCACTACGTTCAGCACGCCGTCGGGCAGGCCGGCTTCCTTCAGTAACTCGGCGATGCGTACGGCACTCAGGGGCACTTGTTCCGAGGGCTTCAGAATCATGGTGTTGCCGAGCACGATGGCATTCGGGATGGTCCAGTGGGGCACCATGTTGGGGAAGTTGAACGGGGCAATGCTGGCCACCACGCCCAGCGGCTTGCGCTCGGCGCGGGCCTCCACGCCCTTGCTTACTTCGAGGAATTCGCCCTGGATGAGTTGGGGCATGGAACAGGCAAATTCGGTGAGCTCGATGGCCTTTTCGACTTCGGCGCGGGCTTCGTCGAAGGTCTTGCCGTTTTCCTCGCGCACGAGGTCGGCCAGGGCTTTCATGTCGCGCTCCAGCAAGGTTTTGTAGCGGTAAAAAATTTGCACCCGTTCCTTAATCGGGGTGGCCGACCAGGCGGGGAAGGCGGCTTTAGCGGCTTGCACGGCAGCGTCGAGGCCGGCGGCATCGCTCAGGGGCAGGGTCGAAATCAATTGCCCGTTTAAGGGGCTGAATACGTCCATCGTGGGCGTAGAGACACTTTCTACTGACTGACCGGCCACGTAGTTACGAATGGCCGGATACTTCAATGTTTGAACTTCCATGTTACCTTAATGTTAAGCGGGGCGCAAGCTAAGAGTTTTGAATGGAAACCCAAAAGCGCAAGGATGTAAATTTATTCTTTTTCCGGAATCTGCCAACGCCAACAAGCCGCCGGCTCCCACCCATGAGGCAGGTACCGACGGCTTGTTTGGCAATGGACCGAAGCTTGGCAGGCAATGCGGGGAATGGCTCACCCCTGACATAAAATACTGCTGTTGAATCCGTTTTACTGATTCAGCCCCGGCTCCCGTTATTTGGCCTACCGCGGGAACAGTCGGCGGCCAGCAGACAACGCGCTCGATTGCCAGCCAACATTATTCTTTTATAATTCTGCGCACTTCCAGGCCCTCGGCACTGCGGATGCTGAGCACGTACATCCCAATGGCCACGCGGCTCATATCGAGGGTCGCGGTAGGGCGGCCGGGCTCGCTCACCAATTCGCGGATGAAGGCCCCGCGCAGGTCGCGCAGCGTGAGGGTGTGGCTTGAGGGGCCGCGCAACTCCACGGTGAGCTGACTGGTAACGGGGTTCGGGAAAGCCGCCCCCGCGATGGTACTGCTGGCGGAAATAGTAGCCAGGGCGCGGGCCTGCGTGCAGGCCTGGCCCGCCGTGTACGTGAACGGCGTGGCCGAGGTGTTGCGTTCGGGGCCACCCGCTCCTACCTGGTAGGTGAAGTAGAGGTTGGTGAGCGTGCCATTGGCCAGGGCCAGGGGGTAGGTAAAATCGCCGGCCGCGTTTTTGGTCATCGTGTAGCCGGGGTAGCCGCCGCTGGTGCCCGTCCGCAGATACAAGATGGCCAGGGTGCCGCCCGCGGTTGCCCCGAGCGGGTGAAACGTGAAGGTGACGTTGCCGCCGCTGCTCACCGCGCCGTAGCTGAAATCGGTGGTGGTGGCGCAGTAGGTGCCGGCCGGGGCGCTGCTTACCGTGATGCTGACGGCGGCGGAGGTGGTGACGGCCCCGGCGTTATCGGTGGCCTTCGCGGTGATGGAGTAGGTGCCGGCGGCCACCCCCGTCCAGCTGTAGCCGTAGGGAGCCGTCGTGTCGGTGTTCAGCAAGGTAGCCCCGTTGTAGAACGCCACCGAGCTAACCGTACCGTTGGCATCGGCAGCGTTGGCGCTGATGCTGATGCTGGCCGGGGCCGTGAAGCTGGCCCCGTTGGCCGGCGAGGTCAGGCTGACGGTGGGCGGGGTGTTGCCCGCCGCCACGAAGGACAGCCAGTTGAGGTTGGAGCCGGCCGTAGGGGCGTACACCCGCAGGGTCTGGCTCCCGGCCGACAGCGTGACGGTGGCGTTCACGGTCGTCCAGGTCTGCCAGCCGCCGGTGTTGCCAACGGCCACACTGCCCAGGGCGGTACCGGCGCTGTTGCGCAGCTCCAGCTGCCCGCCGCCCACGGCGCTGGCTACCCGAAAGCCGACCGTGTAGCTGCCGGCAGTGGCCACGTTCACGGCGTAGTCCAGATAGTCGCCGGCGTCGATGTAGCCCACGTTCAGGCCGCCGCCGGTGTCGGTCGTGGCTTCGGTTTGAATGCCGAGCATGGCCGAGTAGCTTTCGGCCTCAATCGTGCCGGGAATGGCCTGGCCGGTCGGGGCCGCGTTCACGGTGACGCTGACGGCGGCCGAGGTGGTGACGGCCCCGGCGTCATCGGTGGCCTTTGCGGTGATGGAGTAGGTGCCGGCGGCCACACCGGTCCAAGTGTAGCTATAGGGGCTGCTGGTGTCGGAGTTTAATAGGGTGGCCCCGCTGTAAAAGTCTACTTTCGACACCGTGCCGTCGGCATCGGCCGCGTTGGCGCTGAGGCTGATACTAGCCGGGGCCGCAAACGTCGCGCCGTTGGCGGGCGAGGTCAGGCTCACGGTGGGGGCCACGTTGGTGGGGGCGGCGAAGGTCAGGTAGTTCACGTTGCAGCCGGTGGAGGCCAGGGCGAACAGGCGTAGGGTCTGCACGCCGGCCGGCAGGGTCACGGTGGTGCTGATGGTCTGCCAGGACTGCCAGCCGCCGGTGTTACCCACGTTGATGCTGCCCAGCACGGTACCGCTACTATTGCGCAGCTGGAGCGTCGCGGCCCCGGTGGCGCTGGCCACGCGGAAGCCCACGGTATAGCTGCCGGCCGTGGCCACGCTCACGGAGTAGTCGAGCCAGTCGTTGGTGTCGAAGTAGTCGACGTTCAGGCCCCCGCCGGCATCGGTGGTAGTTTCAGTGAGCGTGCCGGATTGGGCCGTGAAGCTCTCGGCCTCAATCTTGCCGGGAATCGCCTGGGCGGTGGGGCCGGCCGTCACGGTTACGCTCACGGCGGCCGAAGTAGTGGCCGCGCCGCTGTTGTCGGTGGCCTTCGCGGTGATGGAATACGTGCCGGCGGCCACACCCGTCCAGGTGTAGCCGTAGGGGCTGGCCGGGGCGGTGCCCAGCAGCGTCGCGCCGTTGAAAAACTCCACTTTCGCTACCGTACCGTCGGCATCGGCGGCGTTGGCGGTCAGGCTGATGCTGGCCGGGGCGGTGAACGTAGCGCCCCCGGCGGGCGAGGTCAGGCTCACGGTCGGGGCCACATTGGTGGGCGCGGTGCCGGTTTTGTTCAGGCTGCGCAGGTTGTCGAAGTAGTACACGTCGCCGGTGCTGGAGTTGGGCGCGAACAAAAATACCAGCCGGTCGACGCTGGCGTCGGTGGTGCTGCCATCGGGCGTGCTGGCGTAGGTGAATTGCAGCGTCTGCCAGGCGTTGGACTGCTTCACCACGGCCTGGTAGATGCTGTGGCGACCGGCCGGGTAGTTGCCCGGCAGCGAGGCAGCACTGCTTTCCAGCTGCCACGAAATCACGGTACCCACCGGCGCGGCGGTGTACACGTCCATCGCAAATATTTTGTCGCCTGCCTTGTACAGGCCGCCATCCTTTACGGCGGCGCTGGCCAGGGTCAGCGCGTCGTAGGTCGAAGTCGAGCTGCGGGTGTACCTGGCCACGTGGGCCGAGGTGTTCACGCCCGTCGCCGAGGGGTTGTTCTGGGTGGCCAGGTAGGTACCGTTGGCGGTCACGTAGCTCACATTGTGGGTGGTCTCGTAGTCCTCAAACAGCGTCCCGGCGGTGTAGGTGGGGTCGGCCACGTGCTTCACCACCTTCAGGTTATCGAGGTAATAGGTGTTACCGGTATTGGTATTGCCGTTGAACAGCACCGCCAGCTGGTCGATGGCCAGGTTCGAGGTGCCGGCGTCGGGCGCGGTGTCGAAGCTGAGCGTGAGGGTTTGCCAGGCATTCTGGGCGGTGGTCACGGCCAGGTAAGTGCTGTTGCGGCCGGCCGGGTAGCTGCCCGTGGGCGCGGCGGCCACCTTGTTTTGCAGTGTGATGCGCACCGTGCTGCCCACCGGCGCATCGGTATAGAGGTCGAGCTGGAGCTGGTAGGTCTGGTCCTTGAACTTGCCGGCATCGGTGATGACAGTGCCGGGCGGGCCGGCGTTAAAAAACAGCACGTCGTAGGTCTGAGAGCTGTTGCGCACGTACTTGCCGGCGCGGGCCGAGGTGTTCACGCCCGTGGCCGACGGGTTGGCCACGCCGGCCGTGTAGGTGCCGTTGGTGATGGCCGCGTCGTAGCTGATGCGGCTGGTGCCATCGTAGTTTTCGAGGATATCGGTGGCCACCACGGGCGGCACGGGCATGGTTTTCACCAGCACATTATCGAAGTAGAACGTGTTGGCCGTGTTCAGGCCGGGCTCAAACAGGAAGGCCACATTGTTGATGGCGAAGATGCTGGTGCCCGCGTCGATGGTCTTCTCGTAATCGAATTCCAGCGTTTCCCAGGCGTTTTGCTTCGTCGTGAAGGCTTTGTAGGCGCTGTGCCGGCCCAAGGGGAAGTTAGTCGAAGTCGTTACGGCTCCGTTCTCAAACTGCATGGTCACGCGGCTACCCACCGGGGCCGTCGAGTACACGTCGACGTACACTTTTTTGCGGCCCTGCGCGAAGTCGTTGGCGTTGCCGATACCCAGGCCCTGCACATACAGCACGTCGTAGGTTTCCGCCGCGTTGCGCACGTACTTGCCCACCGCCGTCGAGGTATTGGGCGCGGCTGAACCCGGGGTGGCCACGGCCTGCGTGAGCACGCCGGTGCGGGTGCCATAAGTGAGAAAGCGGTTGGCCTGGAAATCCTCGTACACCTTTTCAAGGGCCAGCGCCGGGCTCACAGTTACGGCCTTCGTGTACACGTTGGTAGTGCAGCCGGAGGTAGTCACCGTCACGGCCACGTTGCCGGGGGTGGTGCCCCAGTTCACGGAGATGGTATTGGTACCCTGCCCGCTTACCACGGTAGCGCCGGCCGGTACCGACCACGCGTAGGTGGCCCCGGCAATGGCATCGATGCGGTAGTTTTTATACTGCTCGTTCTGGTACACGGCTCCGTCGCCGACGACGGCGTAGTTGTACGTGCCCTTGTAAATCCGCACGTAGTCAACCAGCGTCTGGGTGGGGTAGTCGGCGGGCGTGGGCTGAATGTAGCCGGTGTAGCCGGAGCCGGGGCCGCCCACCGCCGCGTTGAGAATCAGATAGAACTGGTTGTCGTTGAAGGGAAAGGCGCCGGCCGCCGTCTCCGGCGTCACGGTGTTGTAGAGGTTGCCATCAACATAGAAGCGCAGCACGTCGGGGCCCCATTCGAGGGCGTAAACGTGGAAGCCGGTCGATAAATCGACGCCCGCCGAGTAGGTGCGGCTGGCGAAGTAGGGGTTGCCGCCGCCCGCGTCGCCAATGGCCGTGCCGGTCATCGAGGTCGGATTCTTGTGCTTGGCCTCCATGATGTCGATTTCGCCGGTATAGGGCCAGTTGCTGGGGTCGGCCAGCATCCAGAACGCCGGCCAGATGCCGCCGGCCGAGGGCAGCTGCATCCGCGCCTCAATGCGCCCGTATTTGAAAGTTTGGAGCTTGCCCAGCCCGGCTACCTTCGATTCGATTTTGCCCGAGCTGTACTGGTAGGTACCGCCGCTGGGGGCCGTGGTAGTTTCAAATTTGGTACTGATAATCAGGTTGCCACCCGTCACGGACAAGTTTTGGGCGCGGTAGTTTTGCAGCTCAGCATTGCCAAAACCGCAAAGCGTGGGGCAGCCGTCGCCCACTACCACCTTCCATTTGGTGGTGTCCAGGGCCGTGGTATTGAACTCATCGCCCCAAACGAGCTGGTTGCACTGGGCCCAGGTACGGGCGGGCAACAGAGTAAAAAGAAGACCAAAGCTGAGCAGCATGGCCAAGCGGTTTCGCCACCGGCCTGCCGGGGGAGTAAGGTTTATTTTCATGGGTGGGGTTAGGTTGAGGATGGTCCGCGAGTAGGCGCTCCGCTCCTCCCCAACCGCGCAACATTCACCGGCCGATGAACCCGCGCAATCCGGAATAAGACACGGAGCAACGGCCCAAAGGTGAAGAAAATGTTAGTCAAAAGGTGGCCGAAATCGTTTGAAAACGACCTTTTCTGCCCATTCTGCTTTCCTGGTCTTACGCTTACCTCACAACTTTCCCCTGGCAGAATGAATGCTGCCGCCCACCTGGCCCCGCTACTGTTTGCCGCCCGCTGCGCCCTAAAAAACAACGCAACATTCAGGCAATGCCAAAATCATGTACGTTGCTATCAAGTGCCCCCAAGCTTGAATTGGCCTTTATGAGTTGGTATAACGAGTAGGGTGCGGGGTCGTACCCTACTCACCAGCCAAATTACAGGGGCCGCAACAGCACTCTCGCGGGCGCACCGTCGCTATCCACGATTTTCAGCGGCAGGCACAGCATTTCGTACTCGCCCGGCGCAATGTGCTGCAGCGCCAGCCCTTCGATGACGCAGATACCGGCATCGAGCAGGGTGTGGTGGGTGTCGGCTTTGCCGACGGACAGGTAATCGACCCCGACGCAGACCACGCCGAAGTCGCGCAGGTGGCGGGCGGCGTCGGCGTCGAGGGCCACGAAATCGGGTTGGAAAGGCATCGTACTCCACTCGTGGTCGGAAATACGGGTACGAAATAGGAGCCGGTCGCCGGGCTGGATTTCCAACTGCTCCACCTCGGCCAAGCTGATGCTGTGCGGGTTGGCGATGCCCACGACGCGGACGCGGCCCAGCAGGCGCGACAGGTCGATGGTGGTGCTGTCGCCGGCATTCGCGGTGAAGTGCAGCGGGGCATCAACGTGGGTGCCGGTGTGGGCGCTCATCGATACTTCCGTAACGTTGGCGGCTGCGCCGGTGGCGATGCTCAGGGTTTTGCGGACGTGGACGGGGGCGTTGTCGGGCCAGTGCACCATGCCGTCGCGGATGGGCGTAGTAGCATCGAGCCAAGTGGTGGAGAGGGACATGGATTGTTCTATTTGGTGGAAATTCAACGTCATGCTGAACGCAGTGAAGCATGTCTACCGCGCAACGCAATCCAATTGGTAAGATTAGTGGCGGCACGCGAGATGCCTCGGCTGCGCTCGGCATGACATTCAATTTAGCTTGAATTACTCCTCTCCTCTTGGCTGAAGCAGCTTGGCAATGAGGCCGGTCCAGCCGGTTTGGTGGCTGGCCCCGAGGCCGTGGCCGTTATCGCCGTGGAAATACTCGTGGAACCAGAGGTAGTCGCGGAAGTTGGGGTCGTTCTGCAGCTGCTTATCGTCGCCGAAGCAGGCGCGCCGGCCGGTATCGGGGTCGCGGAGGAAGAGCTTGGTGAGGCGCACAGTGAGGGCATCAGCCACTTCTAGCAGGGTGTGCAGCTGCCCCGAGCCGGTGGGATATTCTACCTTGAAATCGTTGCCGTAGTAGTGGTGGAAGCGCTGCAGCGACTCGATGAGCAGGAAGTTGGCCGGCATCCAGACGGGGCCGCGCCAGTTGCTGTTGCCGCCAAACAAAGAGGTTTGCGACTCGGCCGGCTCATAGTTGACGGTGAACTGGGTTTCGGTGCCGCGAAATACGAAGGGGTGGGCCTGGTGATATCGCGAGAGCGAGCGTACACCAAAGGGCGAGAGGAATTCGGCCTCGTCGACCATGCGGGCCAGCAGGCGCTTCATGCGGTGGCCGCGTAGCAGCGACAGCAGGTGGCGGTCGCCTTTACCGGGCTCGTGCCAGCGCGACACCAGCGCCGCCAGCTGTGGCCGGTTTTCCAGAAACCAGTTCATGCGGGCCAGAAACTGCGGGGCGCTGGCCAGCTGGTCGACTTCGATGACCTCGACGGCAAACAGCGGGATGAGGCCCACGAGGCTGCGCACCTTCAGCAGCTCGTGGCCACGGTCGGGGGTGTTCAGGGCGTCGTAATAAAACTCGTCTTCCTCGTCCCAAAGGTCCATTTCCTCGTTGCCAATGTTGGTCATGGCCTCGGCGATGTAGAGGAAGTGCTCGAAGAACTTGCTGGCCAGGTCCTGGTACACGGGGTTGGTTTTGCTCAGCTCCAGGGCAATGCGCATCATGTTCAGGGCGTACATGGCCACCCAGGCGGTGCCGTCGGCCTGTTCGAGGTAGCCACCGAAGGGCAGTGGGGCCGAGCGGTCGAACACACCGATGTTGTCGAGGCCCAGAAAGCCCCCCTCGAAAATATTGTGGCCTTCGCGGTCCTTGCGGTTCACCCACCAGGTGAAATTGATGACCAGGCGGTGAAAGATGGTTTCCAGGAAAGCAATGTCGCCGGCATCGCCACGCACTTTCTGGTCCATCTTGAACACGCGCCAGGTGGCGTAGGCGTGCACCGGGGGGTTCACGTCGCTCAGCTTCCACTCGTAGGCGGGCAGCTGGCCGTTGGGGTGCATATACCAGTCGCGGCACAGCAGCTGCAGCTGCTCCTTGGCAAACGCCGCATCGAGCTGGGCCAGCGGCAGGCAATGAAAAGCCAGGTCCCAGGCCGCGTACCAGGGGTACTCCCAGGTGTCGGGCATCGAGATGATGTGGGCGTTGTTGAGGTGGCGCCAGCCGGTGCCGTTGCGGCCGTTGAGGCGCTCGGGCGAAGGCGGCGGCAGGGCCGGGTCGCCGGTCAGCCAGCGGGGCACGTCGTAATAATAGAACTGTTTGCTCCACAGCATCCCGGCCCAGGCCTGGCGCTGCACGAGGCGCGCGTCGGCATCGTCGAGGCCCGCCTGCAGCACCTGGTAGAACTGGTCGGCTTCGGCCAAACGCAGCTTCAGGGTGGCATCGAAATCGGCGAAGGGCGTGGCCAGGCCCGAAGCGGCCAGGCGCAGGCGCACCACGCGGGTGGCACCGGGGGCCAGCGTTAGCTGGTAGTGGGCGGCGGCTTTGGTGCCGGTGCGGGCGGGGTTCACCGCCCCAGCGTGGCCCTGAATGAGGTAGTCGTTGATGCCGTCCTTAAAGAACTTTTCGTCGGAGGGGGCGTCGTAGAGGCGCTGGTTGTTGGTGGCGTTGTCGCAGAAGAGCAGGTTGGGGGCAGCCCCGGCCAGGCTCTGGTCGCAATATAGCGTGAGGGTGCCCAGGTCCCGGTGGTCGGTTTGCAGGTGGCCGTCGGGGGTGGGCGTGATGCGAGGCCGGTAGTCGTTGATGCCCCAGGCCCAGGTGTTACGAAACCAGAGCTGCGGCAGCAGGTGCAGCAGCGTTTCGTCGGGGCCGCGGTTGACGATGGTGAGCTGGATGAGCACGTCTTCGGCGTCGGCCTTGGCGAATTCCACGAACACGTCGAAGTAGCGGTTTTCGAGGAACATAGCCGTGTCCATCAGCTCGAATTCGGGCTTCATGCGGTCGCGGCGGGCATTTTCCTTCACCAGCCACTCGTAGGGAAAAGCGTGCTGCGGATACTTGTACAGCATGCGCTGGTAGGAGTGCGTGGGCGTGGCATCGAGGTAGTAATAGACCTCCTTCACGTCCTCGCCGTGGTTGCCCTCGGGGCCGCTCAGGCCAAAGAGGCGCTCCTTCAGAATGGGGTCCTGCCCGTTCCAGAGGCCCAGGCCAAAGCACAGCAGCTGCTCCGAGTCGCAGAAGCCGGCCAGGGATTCCTCGCCCCAGCGGTAGGCGCGGCTGCGGGCCTGGTCGTGGGTGGTGTAGTTCCAGGCGTCGCCGTTGGCCGAGTAGTCTTCGCGCACGGTGCCCCACTGCCGCTCGGCCACGTAAGGGCCGAATTTGCGCCAGGGCTTGGTGCCGGCATTGGCTTCGGCCAGGCGTTGGTGTTCGGGAGACATTTTTTGATGAGGAATGGGGAATGAAGAATGAAGAATTGAGGGCGGCAAGGCGTAGCTCCTGCCGAAGAATTATTTATTCTTCATCCCTCATTCCTCATTAAGCGCAGCGCCTCAGCCGCCGGTGGCGAAGCCCGGGTACAGGGTCATGCCACCGTCCATGAAAATAGTCTGGCCCGTGATGTAGTCGGCTTCGTCGGAGGCCAGCCAGGCGGCCAGGCCGCCGATGTCCTCGGGCTCGCCCACGCGGTTGTAGGGAATGAGGGTGAGGAGCTTGGCCTCGGCCTCGGGGGTAGCCCAGGCATCGTGGTTGATGGGCGTTTTGATGGCCCCTGGCCCGATGCTGTTGACGCGGATTTTCTTGGGAGCCAGCTCCTGGGCGGTGCTTTTCATCAGCTCCATGATGCCGCCCTTGCTGGTGGCGTAGTTCACGTGGCCGCCCCAGGGAATGACTTCGTGCACCGAGCTCATGCAGATAATTTTGCCGGCCGCCTTGCTGATTTCGGGCTGCACGCCGCGCTTGAGGAATTCGCGCACGGCTTCGCGCATGCACAGGAACTGCCCGGTCAGGTTCACGTCAATCACCTTCTGCCACTGGGCCAGGGTCATGTCGGCAAACGCGGCATCGACCTGAATGCCGGCGTTGGCCACCAGAACGTGCAGGGTGCCGAAGTGCTCGATGGTCTGCCGGAACATGGCCTGCACCTGGTCTTCCTTGCTCACGTCGGCCTGAATGGCGAGGGCGGTGCCGCCGGCGGCGGTGATGTCGGCCACCACGGCGTTGGCGCTGGCAGCATCACCGATGTAATTGACGACGACCGAAGCGCCGCTGGCAGCCAGGGATTTAGCGACGGCCAGGCCGATGCCCGAGCTGGCCCCGGTGACCAGAGCGACCTGGTTGGCGAGGCGTTGGGAAGGAGTTGTTGCCATGCGGAAAGAATGGGTTTTAAGGGTTGTTGGAGCGAGGTGAAAGCGGGCAGTAAACGGTTTAGGGTCAATGCTACGGCGGCGGGTCTGAGCATAGCATGAAGCGCGGGCCGCCGCCGCTGAACGGGCACCCGGGCTTACGCGGGCTACCTGGCTTGGTTGGCGGCGGGCGCGGGCTCCGCTCCTATTTCACTTTCTCCCCGCTTTTAATGCCAGTCTGCGGGGCAGCTGATTTAGCAGCTGGGGAAACCAGTTTCGCCCCTGTTGCTGCTGCTGCCGCATCAAGGGGAAACGAGCATGTCGGCGCATCAGGCTCGGCGGGGTTCTGCCCGCCCGAGCTTACGCCTAGTCGTCTTTGCCGTGGCCTTTGCCCTTGCCGTGGTGTTTTTTGCCCTTTTTGAAATGGAATAAGCCCTCCTCTTCCTCGCTGCCAAATACCTGCCGCAGCAGGCCGGGAGCCGGCATCGCGGCTGGTTCGGCGGCGGCCTTGCTGGTAGTGGCCAGCGCCAGGGTACCGCCGCTGCCGGCCAGCACCGCCACCGGGCGGCCGCGCAGGTCGCAGCCCCGGCCCTCGGGCAACTCGCTGCGCCGGCCATCGGGGCCGACCACAAACCCGTCCTTGGTCACGGTAGCGCCGGTGGGCAGGTGGGCATCGCGCGTCATCGGATAAGGCCTGCCGTTGCGGATAACCTCCATCAGGCCGTTGCGGCGGTGGAAGCCGTCGTTGTTGGCTCCGGCCTGGGCGCGAGCGGGGCCGGCCAGCAGGCCCGCGGCCAGCAGCAGGCATGCGGCACCCAATCGGGGGAGGAAAAGCGGCATAGCAAAAGCGGCACCGGGAATTTAGACCCCGATGCCGCTTCTCATACGGCAAATCCGTTTCCGGGCTGCCCATCATCCACCTTTTTACTTCTTCACCTCGGTGCCGTCGGCGTTGAAGAGCACGTCGTGGTGCTTGCCGCCCTGGCTCACCTCGGCTTCGTACGTGGTAGCGCCGGTGGCGGCCGTGACGATTTTGGCCGCCTCGGTGATTTTATAAGCCTTGTAGCTTGCCGCCAGGGTTTTCTGCACGGCGGCGGGCAGCTGAGCCACGGGCATTTCGGTTTCGGTTTCCCTCAGCACGCCGGCGGCGGTGATGACGGCCGACATCTCCGATTTACCTATCTCGAAACCGGCCTCGTAGTCGGCTCCTTCCTTTTCCCATTTCACGGTTTTCACCGTCGGGAAGCTTTTGTGGAAAGCGGCCACGGCGGCAGTCGGCACTTTATCGGCGGCGATTTTCTGGGCGCGGGCGGCGGCGGGCAGCAGCACGGCGGCCGACAGCAATAATATTACAGATTTCATGAGCAAGAAAAACGGGTTGATGGTGAATAATACCCCAAACCTAAAAGGCCATTCTGTGGCCAATCTGTGCGCTTTCTGGGGCTATTCTGAAGCCAGCAGCGTTCCGGCAGCGGCGGTAGTCGCCCCGGCAGTCGGCACGGCCGGCAGCTCCACGCGCAGGGTGTGGTGGGTGCCTTCCGCCGAAAGCGTGTAGTGCAGGCCCAGGCCGTACCAGGCACAGATTTGCTGCACGATACTCAGGCCCAGGCCGGGCGAGTCGGAGGCGGGGTTGAGCTTGCGGAAGCGCTCGAAGAACCGGGCCGGGTCGCCGCTGGTGGCCGGGCCGGTGTTGCTGATGCGCAGCTCCCGGCGCGACAGCGTCACCAGCAGCTCGCCGCCGCGCACGTTGTGGCGCACGGCGTTTTGCAGCAGGTTTTGCAGCAGCGAATCGGCCAGGCCGGGGTGCAGCTGCACCACCACCGGGGCCTGCGTAATGTCGAGGCCGTAGCGCAGCTCGCGGGCCTCGAACAGGGGTTCGAGCTGAGCCATTTTCTCGGTCAGCAGCTCGTCGAGGCGCACGGGCCGGGCCGGGGCAAACTGGCGGTTTTCAATTTTACTGAGCAGACTCAGCGCCTGGTGCAGGCGCGAGAGGCGCAGCGTGGCCCCGTAGAGCTGGCCCACCAAAGGGGCCGCGGCGGGGTCCTGGGCCAGGGTGGGCAGCTGGAGCAACTGCTCCAGCTGCGCCTGCATGATAGCCAGTGGGGTCTGGGTTTCGTGGGCGGCGTTGGCGGTGAACTCCCGCAGGCTTTCGTAATCGTGCACCAGCCGCTGGCTTAAGGAATTCAGGGCCTGGTTAAGCTCGGCAAACTCGGCCACGGCGGGCGCGGGCAGGGCCAGCGGCTGGTGCTGCTGCAGCTCGTAGCCGCGCAGGGCCCCCAGCGTGTGCCGGAACGGGGCCCACAGCCGGGCCGAGAGCCAGCGGTTCAGGCCCACCATGCCGGCCAGCAGCAGGGCCAGCACCGCCAGCATCACGGCCAGCACCACGCCCAGCAGGTCCTCGGTTTCGACCAGCGACTTGCGCAGCGATACCCACACCGGCGGCTGCCCCGGCTCGGCCAGGGCAAACGTGAGCTGGCGGTGGGGCACCATTTCGTGCTCCTGGGCATCCAGCAGCAGGGTATCGCGCCGGCCCACCGGGCGCGGCTGGTAGCTGATGTCCAGCAGCGTGGCCAGCTGGGCCACCGGGGGCAGCTGCCCGCTGCGGGCCCGCGCCTGCAGCTCGATGCGCCGGCTGGCCAGCTGCTCATCGACCTCGGCCCGCAGCGCCCAGCCGATGCCGTAGTACAGCGCCACGCTGCCCACGCCAAACAGCAGCAGAGCCAGCAGCAGGTAGTAGCGGGTAGTGGCGTTGAGCAGCTTCATGGGCAAGCAAATGGGCGTTAAGGCGCGGGGCTCCGGCCCCGCACGAGCGGACCCAGTCAATCAGTCGTGGCTGAGCTTGTAGCCCACGCCGTACATCGTGCGAATGTAGTTGTCGGCCCCTTTCTCCTGCAGCTTCTTGCGCAGGTTTTTCAGGTGGGTATAAATGAAGTCGAACGAGTCGGCGCTGTCCACAGCATCGCCGCAGAGGTGCTCGGCAATGGCTTCTTTGGTGAGCACGCGGCCGGGGTTGGCCAGCAGGTAAAGCAGCAAGTCGTATTCCTTTTTGGTGAGGGTGAGGGCTTCGCCGCGCACGTGCACCTCGGCCAGGTCGGGCAGCACCAGCAAGTCGCGGAAGGTGATTTGCTGCCGGCCCTTGAACTGCCGGCGACGGATAATGGCCCGCACCCGCGCATTCAGCTCCGAGAGGTGGAACGGCTTGATGAGGTAGTCGTCGGCCCCGAGGTCGAGGCCGGTGATTTTGTCGTCGAGCGCGTCGCGGGCCGTGATAATGAGCACGCCGGCCGGCGAGCCGTCGGCCTTGAGGGCGCGCAGCAGGTCGAGGCCCGTGCCGTCGGGCAAGGTCAGGTCGAGCAGCACGCAGTCGTACTGGTAAAGCTCGATTTTCTCGTGGGCCTGGGCGTAGGTCGCGGCTTCTTCCACCAGGTAGCCCGCCTGCCGCAGCGAGCTCAGCAGGGCCGCGCGCAGGGCGGCTTCGTCTTCAACCAGCAGAATTTTCATGGGGAGCCGGGCCTGGAAATTAGCGGCCCGCCGCGAAGGACGGGCGAAAGTTTGAAGACTTTCTGCCCGGGGCTGCGTATGGGGCAGGGGCTAGCGCGGCGGGACGTATCGTCCCAGTCCGATTTTCTTCAGAATCAGCTCGCAGCTTTGCGGAGCTTATCATTGCATGTTGCTGGTGTCCCTTCGATTATTGCGTCCCTATTTCGTGGCCCTGGCGGCCGTTTTGCTGGTCATTCCGCCGCGCCCGGCCCGCGCCCAGGTGGTGCCCGCCCCACCGGTGCTATCGTCGGCCCCGGCCGTGGCCGCGCTGCCAGCCAGCCCGCGCCGGCTCGACGATTTCCTGCTGCTGGCCCGCCAGAGCAGCCCGCTTCTGCGCGCTACCGCTAACCAGGTTGGCCAGAACCGTATCGACAGCCTGGTGCGCGCGCGCCAGAACGGCGTGCAGGTGGGCGGCATCGGGGCGGCGGTTTTCTATCCCAGCATTACGAAAATGGTGAACGGCGAGAAGGTGCAAGTGCTGGGCTACGACAATGCCATTTCCAACGGGGGCAATTTCGCGGCTTTTGCCCAAGCCACCAAGCCCTTGTTCAACCGCTTCCAACTGCAAAACGACTACCAGATTATTAACAGCCAGGGCTTAGTGATGCGCAACTCAGGCCGCCTCTCGGCCCTGGATTTGCGCCGGAGCATTACCGACCAGTACTTGACCGCGTTCGCGGCCGAGAGCCAGCTGCGCTTCAGCCGTACGCTGCTGACTGAGTTGCGCAAGCAGGACGACATCTTGCGCCAGCTGGTAAATGGCGGCATTTTCAAGCAGACGCAGTACCTGAGCTTTTACCTGTCCGTGCGCACGCAGGAAGTAGTCGTGGAGCAGAACCGCCTGGCCTACCGCCGTGAGCTGGGCACCCTACGCGCCCTGGCCGGGGTGTCCGACACCACCCTCATCAGCCTCGAAACCCCTACCCCGCCCACCCACCGCCCGCTGGCCGGCCTGCTGGCGCCGGCCCAGCGCCAGTACACGCTCGACAGCCTGCGCCTGCTGCTCGACCGCCGCGCCGTGGATGCTTACTACCGCCCCCGGGTCAGTGCCGTGTTTGATGGGGGCCTGCAGTCGGCGTCGTTCCTGCCCGCTGACCTGGCCCACAGCGTAGGCATCGGAGCTGGCTTGCAACTGGGGGTACCTATTTTTGACGGGCACCAACGGCAGCTCCAATACCAGCGCATCGAGCTGAGTGAGCGCAGCCGCAGCGGCTACCGGCAGTTTATTACGGTGCAGCGGCAGCAGCAATATCAGCAGCTGGAGGGCCTGATTCGAGCGTCGGATGCGCTGCTGGCCCGCATTCGGGAGCAGCTGCGGGTAGCGGATGCGCTGGTGGGCGCGGCCCGGCAGCAGCTCGCCATCGGCGACGTCGCCATCCTCGATTACCTCAACCTGGTGACCAGCTACCGGACGTTGCAGTTTAGTTTGACGCAGGCCGAGACGGACCAATTAAGGAGCCGGTTTGCGCTCGATTACCTAGCCGAGCAATAGCGCAACGTAGCGCGCAACGTAGCACGCAGCCTTTGCTGCGTCTACGAGCGCAGCGAGTATAAGCGCGAGAACGACGCAGCCCCGCCTACTCGCCGCGCTCGTGGACGCAGCAAAGGCTGCGTGCTACATTC
>JANXMN010000123.1 GCA_025354605.1 Hymenobacter sp.
TTGTGCACCGCCGCCTCCTGGCCGCCTGCGCCGACGAGGCCACCGCCCAGACCTTTATTGGCTACGCCAGCACTTTGTAAATGGAAAACCAGACCCCCGAATTCGCCTCCGCTACCCCGGCCCCGCAGCCCGCCGCGCACGTACCAGCGCCGGCCGCCCTGCCCCCCACCGGCACCCCGGCCGCAACCGAGGCCTCCGCCGCCGCTGCCGCCACTGCTGCTGCCGCTGCCGAACTGCCTGGTGTTGCCCCCACAGCCGCAGAATCGCCCGCCCCGGCTGCGGCGCCCGAAGCTGCCGCCACCTTCGCCCCGCGCACCGACTTCGCCCGCCTCACTGAGCAGATGGCGGCTATTCGGGCCGAAATCGGCAAAATCATCGTGGGCCAGACCGATTTGCTGGAGCTGCTGCTCACGGCCGTGCTGGCCGACGGCCACGTGCTGCTGGAGGGCGTGCCCGGCGTGGCCAAAACCCTGATGGCGAAGCTACTGGCCCGCACGCTGGCCGTGCCGTTCAGCCGCATCCAGTTCACCCCCGACCTGATGCCCTCCGACGTGCTGGGTACCTCGGTGTTCCGGCAGAACAAGGCCGACTTCGAGTTCCGGCCCGGCCCCATTTTCGCCAGCGTGGTCCTGATTGACGAAATCAACCGCGCCCCGGCCAAAACGCAGGCGGCCCTGTTTGAAGTGATGGAGGAGCGCACCGTGACCCAGGACGGCACCACCTACGTGATGCAGGAGCCCTTTCTGGTGCTGGCCACCCAGAACCCCGTGGAGCAGGAAGGCACCTATCGCCTGCCCGAAGCCCAGCTCGACCGCTTCCTGTTCAAGCTGCACGTGGGCTACCCCACCCTGGCCGAGGAAGTGCAGATTCTGCAGGGCCACCACAGCGGCTTCGGCGGCACCAACCTCGATACCGTGCAGCCCATCCTCACGGCCGCCGACCTGGCCGGCCTGCGCCAGCAAATTCGCCAGCAGCGCGTTGAGGCCAACATTCTGGAGTACATCGCCAAGCTCGTGGGCCAGACCCGCGCCCACAAAAGCCTGTACCTGGGGGCCTCGCCCCGCGCCTCCCTGGCCCTGCTCAACGGCGCCAAAGCCCTGGCCGCCCTGCGCGGCCGCGACTTCGTGACGCCCGAAGACGTGCAACTGCTGGCCCCCAGCGTGCTGCGCCACCGCATCATGCTCACCCCCGAGCGCGAGATGGAAGGCGGCACGCCGGATGAGGTGGTGAAGCAGATTATGCAGCAAATTGAAGTGCCCCGGTGAGGGCACCTGTCATTGCGAGTGGAGCGCAGCGAAACGCGGCAATCTTTCCTCTCGATGCAGAAAGCCCATGAGATGTGATAACCTCAATTCCAGCTTACGACCTTATTCGACAATAGATACGTTGAAAAAACCGTTATTCTGGGAGCAGCCGAAGCATTATAACCTTTCAATACATTTCAACTGGCAGGATTGGTCTTGCGGTGGAGACTGTTTGGCAGATGGACGCTAAATGAGGCAGGACGTTCAGAAGTATCCATAAGATGCTATACTTAAAATTTAAAGCTTCATAACTTTATCAGGTTGGTCGCTCAGTGAGGAAGGATTGCCGCGCTGCATTCCGCTTCGCTCCATTTCGCTCGCAATGACAACTATTTTTCTCACCACGCGCTTCTTCCAACTCCTGGCGGGCCTCGCCACGGGCCTTGTGGTGGCGTTTTTCCTGCCCTGGCTGCTGGGGCCGATGAAAATCGGACTGGGCCTGCTCGCGGCCCTTACGCTGCTCGATGCGCTGCTGCTGTACGCGCCGGTCAAAGGGCAGGCCGCGCCGGTATTCGGGCGGCGGGTGCTGGGCGACAAGCTGGCCAACGGCTCCGACAATGAGGTGCGCATCTACCTCGAAAACCGGTACCGGTTTGCCATTCAGACCGAAACGATTGACGAGATTCCGCACCAGTTTCAGCGGCGCGACGTGTTGTTCAAAACCGCCATCAATTCCGGCGAAACGAAGATTATCGACTACCAGTTGCGGCCCGTGAAGCGGGGCGAGTACGAGTTCGGGGCGCTGAATATTTACGCGGCCTCGCCGCTGGGGCTGGTGCGGCGACGGTTTCGCTACGAGCAGGGCCGGGTGGTGCCGGTGTACCCCTCGTTTCTGCAGATGCGGCAGTACGAGCTGCTGGCTATTCACAACCGCCTCACGGAGGTGGGCGTGAAGCGCATCCGGCGGGTGGGGCACAGCCTGGAGTTCGAGCAAATCCGGCCCTACGTGCCCGGCGACGACCCGCGCAGCATCAACTGGCAAGCCACGGCGCGGCGGGCAGGCACCGGGGCCGCCGATGCCCTGGTGGTGAACCACTTCCAGGACGAGCGCGCTCAGCAGGTGTTCTGCCTCATCGACAAGGGCCGGGTGATGCGCATGCCCTTCGACGGCCTGAGTCTGCTCGATTACGCCATCAATGCCACGCTGGTGGTAAGCAATATTGCCCTGCTCAAGCACGACAAAGCCGGCCTCATCACCTTCTCGAACAAGCCCGGCGCGGCCCTGGCCGCCGACCGCCGGCCGGGCCATATGCTCAAGCTGCTCGAAATCCTGTACCGCCAGAAAACCAAGTACCTCGAAACCGATTTCGAGCTGCTCTACGCCACGGTGCGGGCCAAAATCAAGCAGCGCAGCCTGCTGATGCTGTTCACCAACTTCGAAACCCTGCACGGCATGCAGCGGCAGCTGCCCTACCTGCGCCGGCTGGCGAAGGACCACCTGCTGCTGGTGGTGTTCTTCGAAAATACCGAGCTGCACGCGTATCTGAACGCGCCGGCCGCCAGCACGGAGGACGTGTACAACCAAACCATCGCCGAGAAATTTGCGCAGGAAAAGCGACAGATTGTGCTCGAATTGCAGCGCTACGGCATTTATTCGCTGCTGACGGCGCCGCAGAACCTGACGGTGAATACGATTAATAAATACCTGGAATTTAAGGCCCGGGGACTGATATAAAGCCCGGGGTTTCCCGAATTTGAGCGGATTCTCTGGATTTTTGTGGACGATTATTTGTAGACCGCCGGGAAATCATTTTTGACTAGTACACGATGCGGAAGGAAGGTAAGGCAAGCGAATGGGCGAAGTGGCTGCTGGTGCTACTGCTGCTGGCGACGCGGGCCGGGGCGGCTCAAATGGCTCCCACGCTGCTGCCGCTGCCCGCCACCGCCCGCTACGGCCAGGGCCGCCTACCGCTGAAAGCCGCCCTCAAGCCCCTGCTGCCCGCCACAACCGACCCCATTACCCGCGCCGCCGTGGCCCGCACCCTGGCCCGCCTCAGCCCCGCCAAAGCCGCCGGCGCGGCCACCTTGCAAATCCGCTACGGCCGGGTGGGCCGGCCCGAACTGTTCGACGAGGAGCGGTACAGTCTGCGCGTCACGCTCATGGGCGTGAGTATTGATGCACCCACCAGCCTGGGCGTGCTGCGGGCGCTGGCTACGCTGGAGCAGCTGCCCCGCGCCGATAAAAAGGGCCGCTACCTACCCGAAGTCGATGTGCAGGACCAGCCGCGCTTTGCCTGGCGCGGCCTCTCGCTCGACGCCGCGCGGCACTTCCTGCCGGTGGCCGTCATCAAGCGCAACCTCGACGCGATGGCGGCCGTGAAGCTGAACGTGCTGCACTGGCACCTGACCGACGACCAGGGCTTCCGCGTCGAGAGCAAGGTGTTTCCGCGCCTGCACACGGTGGGCAGCATCAATGGGCTGTTTTACTCCCAGGCCGAGGTGCGCGAGGTGCTGGCCTACGCGGCGGCGCGCGGCATTCGGGTGGTGCCCGAGTTCGACGTGCCCAGCCACACCACCAGCTGGATTGTGGCCTACCCGCGCCTGGCCTCCAACGACTCGACTTACGCCCCCTACCGGCTCTGGCGCACCACCAACGTGGCCATCGACCCGTCCCGCGAAACCACCTACACCTTCTTGGATTCGCTGTTTACGGAGATGACAACCCTGTTTCCGGACCCCTACTTCCACGTGGGCGGCGACGAGAACGACGGTCGCAACTGGCGGCGCACCCCGCGCATCGTGGCCTGGGCCAAAACCCAGCATCTTACCCGCGCCGACAGCCTCACCCTCGACAAGCACCGCGTGCAAACCTACTTCAACCGGCGCGTGCTGGCCCTGCTGCAAAAACGCGGCAAAACCATGATTGGCTGGGATGAAATTCTCGGCCCTGACCTGCCCAAGGAGGCCGTTATTCAGAGCTGGCGCGGCAAAAAGGGGCTGAACGAGGCCGCCCACCTGGGCCATCCCGCCCTGCTGTCGAACGGCTACTACCTCGACCTGAACTTTTCGGCTGCCAGCGCCTATTCGGCCGACCCGCTGCCGCCCGACACGCCCCTCACGCCTGCCGAGCAGGCCCTGGTGCTGGGCGGCGAAGCGGCCATGTGGACGGAATTCGCCGATTCGGTGGTGGTGGAATCGCGCATCTGGCCCCGGGCCGGCGCTGTAGCCGAGCGACTGTGGTCGACGCGCGCCGCCACCCAGAGCGTGCCCGATATGTACCGCCGCCTGGGCCTGCTCTCGGCTCAGCTCGAAACCCTGGGCCTGCGCCACCGCCGCGCCCCCGAGCTGCTGCTGAAGCAGTTGGCGGGCAGCAGCAGCGTGGGGCCGCTACGCAGCTTGGCCGAGGTGCTGGAGCCGGTGAAGGAGTACAAGCGTCATTTCCAGGGCTATGCCTACACCACCGACTCCCGCCTCAACCGCCTCGTGGATGCCGCCCCGGCCGAATCGGAAGTGGCCCGTCGCTTCGCCGCGCTGGTCGACAGCGTAGTGCTGCCGCCCCGGCCGGGCACGCTGGGCTTTCTGCCGCCCGCGCCGGCGCAGGTAGCGGCCCTGCGCGCCGAGGCCATCGGCTGGCAGGCCAACGATATTCTGCTGCAACCGCTGCTGGCCACCAACCCCAGCCTCGCCGAGTACGCGCCCCTCTCGACCCGGCTGGCCGCCGTGGCGGGCGTGGTACTGGAGCGCCTCACGCAGCTGCAGGCCGGCCAGGCAGCTTCGGTAGCCTGGCTGGCCCACGCCCGGGCCACGCTGGAGGCTGCCCAGGCCCCCGCCGGCCAGGCCGAGCTGGCCGTGGTGAAAGCCGCCCGCAAGCTGGCTGGGCTATGAGTTTCCTGGCTAGGGAAGTACATCAGGTAGTAGCACGTTCGGTGATAGCACGTCATGCCCATCTGGCGTCCGCGCAGCCGAAGCATCTCTACCGCAGTAGTAAACCATGCTAATGCAACGAAGCGGTAGAGATGCTTCGACAAGCGGACGCCAGATAGGCATGACTACCTTATTTTGCTATCGTTCCTCTACTCTACTGCTTAACCCGCTATCCTTTTGCTGAAAAGCCCTTCACTGCGCTCGCTCCTCCCCCGCCTCGGCATAGTGCTGGCCCTAGCCCCTTTCCTGCTGCTGTGCGCCTTCGACCAGCCGTTTTTCGACGACTTCCGCAACGGCACCTGGATGCGCGAGCACGGCCCCTGGGGCGTGCAACTCTGGCTGTTCCGCACCTGGACCGGCCGCTTCACCACCACGTTTATCATGACCGTGCTCAACCCCGTGGCCTACGGCTGGCTGGGCGGGGTGAAGCTGGTGACGGCCGGCCTTTTCGTGGCACAGTGGGCCAGCCTGGCACACCTACTGCGGGCGCTGCGGCGGCTGCCGCTGGCCCTGAATATCAGTCGGACACAGGCCGGATGGGCGGCAGGCTTGCTGCTAGCGCTGTTCTGCAACGCCGCGCCCGCGCCGTTTTCGTTTCTGTACTGGTACAGCGGGGCCATTGTGTACCAGCTGCCGCTCATTTCCTTGCTCAACTTCACGGCCCTGGCGTTGCGCGTGGGCTGGGGGGTGCCCGAACACCGCTGGCGCTGGGCCACGCTGGCGGTGCTGCCGCTGGTGCTGGCCCTCACCGGCAACGAGCTGACGCTGGTGCAGGCCCTGCCGGTGCTGGCCTTGTTGGCGCTGGGCCTGCCCCGGGCGGCCCGGCCCCACTTGGCGCTGTGGCTGCTGGTGGGGGCGCTGGCTACCACCGTGGCGGCCCTGGCCCCCGGCAACTGGGCCCGCGCCGCCGCCATGGCCCCGCCCTCCGACCCCTACTACACCTGGCGCTGGCTGGTGCTCGTGCCGCGCGCCGTTTTGTCGATGTCGCTGTTTCTGCTCAAGCCCATGAATGGCCTGAGCGTGCTGGCTGCCGCCGCACTGGGCTGGTGGGCCGGTGGGCAGCCAGCCGCGGCCGAAGCGCCGGCCGGGCTGCCCGGGGCCATGCTCACGCGGCGGCAGTGGCTGGCCGTGGGGCTGGCCTACGGCACGCTGAATTTCATCGGCTTCGTGCTCTTCCGCTACCTGATTGTGGGCGCGCCCCTGATGCGGGCGCAGAACGAGATTCTGCTGGTGCTGCTGTTTTCGACGGGCCTGCTGGGCTGGCTGGCGGCCCGGCAGCGGCGTTTTGGCCACGCCAGTCATACTGCCCAGACCGCCGCCCCGCAACGGCCCCCACAACCTGCGAGGCTGTCGGCACTGCCGAAACTGCTGCCACTGGCGGGCCTTCTGCTGCTCACGGCCCTGCTAGCTGCCGGGCACGTGCCCGAGGCCTGGCGCGAGCTGGCTACCAGCGCCGCGCCTTTCGATGCTCAGATGCGGGCGCGCTTCGCCGCTTTGCGGGCGGCCCACCAGGCAGGGATACCCCGCGTGACGCTGCCGCCGCTGCGCCTGCCCTACGGCCACGTGCTGGTACCGCTGAGCCGATTCAGCCGCGATATTGAATTCGACCTCGACCTGACGACCGGCTGCGAGGGCAACATCAATGGGGTCATGGAAAAGTATTTCGAGGTGCCCGACGTGTGCTGCGACCCGGCCGCGCCCACCCTGCCGCCCGCGCCGTGAGAACGGCTCTGGAACCAGGGTAGCGTTTGAACGGCGTAGGGGCAAGGCTTGCCCCCGCCCGACCATAGAACGATACGACCCCAAACGGCGCCAACCGCTGGGCGGGGACAAGCCCCGCCCCTACGCCGTTCAAACGCTCCGAAAACGGCCGTAGTTGTGCTATAGAGCTGCTTTGACTGCGCGGGGCTTCGGTCAACGGCTCACCCATTTGGTGCCGCCGGGCCCCCTCTGGGCACCAGATTGCCCCGGCCCCGGCTAACTTGCAGGCTATGCAAGCAGCCATTTCCCACGCCCTGGCTGGGCTCAACTTCTCGGCCATCGACTTCGAAACCGCCAACGAGCGCCGCGACAGCGCCTGCGCCGTGGGCGTGGTGCGGGTACGCGGCGGCCAGATTGTGGAGACCTACGCCTCTTTGCTGCGCCCCCGCGTGTTGCGCGTCGACTGGCGCAACCAGCAGGTGCACGGCATTTCGGAAGCCCAGCTGCACCAGGCTCCCAACCTGGCCGACGTGTGGCCTCAGCTGCTGCCCTACCTGCACCAGCAGGCCGTAGTGGCCCACAACTCGTCCTTTGATGTGAGCGTGCTCGAACACACCTGCCGCGATTTCGGTCTGCCCGTGCCGCTCTTTCACGCCCTGTGCTCGGTGAAGCTCGCCCGGGCCTGCTGGCCCCATTTCGAGCGCCACAAGCTCGACTACGTGGCCGGGCAGTTCGGCATCCCGCTCAGTCACCACGATGCGCTGAGCGATGCCCGCGCCTGCGCCGAAATCACGGTGCGGGCCTTTCAGTCGGGCA
>JANXMN010000164.1 GCA_025354605.1 Hymenobacter sp.
AAAAAAGCCAGCCAGATTAACGTGATGCGCACCCGCGGCAAGCGCGTGGTGGCCGAGGCCGTTATCCAGCGCGACGTGCTGATGCAGCGCATGCGCGTGACGCCCGAGCAGCTGGCCTACCACGGGCAGGTGAGCAACGTGGGCGCGTTCATTTCGGGGGCCAACAACAACGGCGCGCACTCGGCCAACGGCATCACGGCCATGTTCATTGCCACGGGCCAGGACGTGGCCAACGTGAGCGAGTCGAGCGCCGGCATTCTGTATTCGGAAGTGACGCCCGGCGGCGACCTCTACATCAGCATCACCATCCCCTCGCTCATCGTGGCCACCCACGGCGGCGGCACCGGCCTGGCCACCCAGAACGAGTGCCTGCGCATGCTGGGCTGCGTGGGCCGCGGCACGGTGCGCAAGTTTGCCGAAATCGTGGCCGGCGTGGTGCTGGCCGGCGAGCTCAGCCTGGGCGCGGCCATCTCGTCGTCGGACTGGGTGAGCAGCCACGAGCAGTACGGCCGCAACCGCTAGCGGGCCTTTGTCCGGATATCGCGTCGCCCGGCGCTGGCCGAAGCACTTCCACGGCTTCGCTCAGCATCGGCGACCCATACAATCAACCAATTTCCAACGGCCGTGAAATCTATCCTTTCCCTGCTGGCGCTGTTGCTGGCCCCGCTGCTGGCGGCGGCCCAGTCGGCGCATCCCAACGTGCTGGTCAGCGCGGTGAACAACCCCAATGAGCCGGCCATTACGCTCAACCCGAAAAACCCGCAGCAGCTGGTTGCCGGTGCCAACATCGATAATGCCTACGCCAGCACCAACGGCGGCCAAACCTGGGCGCGGCAGCAGCTGGCCTCGCCGGAGCACGTGTGGGGCGACCCCAGCGTGGTGTGCGATACCACCGGGGCCTTCTACTTTCTGCACCTCACCAACCCCAACTATCCGCCCGGGCCGTTTTCCTACGCCTATCCGTTCATCGACCGGATGCAGGTGCAGCGGGCGGCCTCGGCCACCACTCCCTTCGGCCCGCGTGGCTCGTTTGGCCTGAACCCGGCCCGGCAGCAGGACAAGGGCTGGCTGGCCGTGGACCGCCGCACCAATGCCCTGTACTGCACCTGGACCGAGTTCGATACCTACGGCAGCCTCAGTGCCCGCGACAGCTCGCGCATTCTCTTCAGCCGCAGCCTCGACGGGGCCAGCACCTGGAGCGTGCCGCGCCGCCTCAGCCGCCTGGGCGGCGATGCCGTGGACGATGACAACACCGTGGAGGGAGCCGTGCCGGCCGTGGGGCCGGCCGGCGAAATCTACACCAGCTGGGCCGGGCCGCGGGGGCTGGTGTTCAACCGCTCGCTGGATGGCGGCCTGACCTGGCTGCCCCAGGGCGAGCGCCTGATTGCCCCGCAGCCCGGCGGCTGGGCTTTCGATATTCCGGGCCTCGACCGCGCCGATGGCCTGCCCGTCACGGCCTGCGACCTGAGTACCGGCCCGCACCGCGGCACCATCTACGTGAACTGGGCCGACCAGCGCAACGGCCTGGCCGATACCGACGTGTGGCTGACCAGCAGCCCCGACGGCGGCCTGACCTGGACCGCGCCGCGCCGCGTGAACAACGACCCGCCCGGCAGCCAGCAGTTTCTGACCTGGCTCACGGTCGACCCCGTGACCGGCTACCTGTGGTTCGTCTTCTACGACCGCCGCAGCTACCCCGCCGGCAGCCTGCAAACCGATGTGTATGGCGCGCGCAGCACCGACGGCGGCCTCACGTTCCAGAACTTCCGGCTGAGCCAAAGCCCCTTCGTGCCCGATGCGCAGGGCTTTCTGGGCGACTACACCAACATCGTGGCCTACAACAACGTGGTGCGCCCCTGCTGGACGCGCATGGACGCCGGCCGCCAAACCAGTATCTGGACGGCTATCGTCAACCCCGCGCTGCTGGGCACCGCGGCTGCTGCCACCGCCGATTTCAGCCTGCAGGCCTACCCCTCGCCGGCCCGCGAGCTGCTGCACGTGGCCCTGACGCTGCCCGCCCCGGCCCCCGTGCTCCTGACGCTGCGCGACGTGCTGGGCCGCCCGGTGCGGCAGCAGCAGTACCCCGCCACCACCGCCGCCGCCCAACTCACCCTGCCCGTGCTCGACCTGGCTCCCGGCCCCTACACCCTCGAAGCCCGGATGGGCGCGCAACGGCTGTTTCGGCGCGTGCTCGTGCAGCCCTAAGCCAGGCGGTGGCCTCCTGATTTTTTCCCGCGTTTCTTTTCAAGCAACTCTGCACCAATGCCTCGCTTATTTTCTCCCCTCCTGCTGCTACTGCTGCTGACTATACTACTCCCCGCCGCAGCCCGCGCCCAGACGGCCCGCGACCTGGGCGACATCGCTTTGAGCCTATACCAGCAAGCTAACTCGCCGGGGGCGCTGGAACGCCGCCGCCAGGACCTGATGAAAGCCCCCGAAGCCTACCTCGTCGCCATCCCGCAGCCCGGCACGCTGGTGATGCTGCCCGACCAGCGGCGGGTGAAAGTGCCGGCCCTGCGCTACAACGTGGCCCTGCGCCTGCTCGAAGTGCAGGACTCGGCCGGCTTCCATGTGTGGCCGCCGGGCAGCCTCGCTGGTTTTTACCTGGGCCGCGGCCCCGAGGCCCGGCACTTCCGCAGCTACAAGGTGCGCACCGAAGGCCCCCCGCTCGACTTCGTGGAAGTACTCACGGCGGCCGACAATGCCCCGCTGCTGCTAGCCGTGCAGCACCGTTACGTGCACGACGAACCCCTGTTCGACCCCGTGCTGCACACCGAAACCCGCCCCGGGCGCAGCCTCATTGCCCAGCGCGTAGTGGCTGGCCCGGGCAGTGGCCCCGAGCCCCTGCGCGAGTTGCCCCTGACCCAGCGCTACGTCGGCCGGCTGTTCGGCGCGCAGGCTGCTGTCGTGGCCGCCTACGCCCAGCGCGAGCACCTTGGCCCTACCGACCTGGCCCAGGTGCTGCGGCAAGTCGAATACTATAATCAGCTGGCCGCACCTGCGCCGGGGCATTAGCGGGGGCGGTGAAGGATAGACTGGCACGGTGCTTGAAAAGCGCCCGGCAGCGTGATACAACGCATTTTAGATGTATTTTTGAATTTACATCTAGCATTAGCCGCCCTTCTTTCTTTAGTTATTTTTTTTGTGAAAATAATTTCCTCCCTGTTCTTTTTACTAACCCTGGCAACAGCGTTCCAGCCGGTTGCGGCCCAGAATTCGCACGATGTGCTTGAAGCGCGCACCGTGTATGCTCAGGCCAACCGCGACCCGAATGCCACCATGCTACGGGCCGGATTGGTAAGTCAAACGTCAGGGTTCTTTGGCGATGGCAGCATGCACCCAGGGGCGCTACGCACCTTCGATGGCCGCTATCGCCCCGTGCCGGGCCTGCGCTATCACGCGGGCCTGCACCTGCTCGAAGCCCAGGACTCCATCAGCCTCGATTCGACGCACCTCTGGCCAGTAGGCAGCCTGCGGGGCTTCGACATGGGCGAGCCCGGCGGCGACTCCCCCGTGCGCCGTTTCCGCCCCCGCCTGGTGAAGGAAGGCAGCGCGGGTACGCGGCGCGATTTCGTCGAGGTGCTCACGGCCGTCGATGCCGGGCCGCTGCTGCTGGGCCGGCTTTACAGCAGCGGGGCCGACGCCAGCACTGGCCGGCTTTCGCTCGCCCCACTGCTGATGGTGGGCGTTGGTAATAGCCTCAGCGAGCCCATGCGCCCGCTAGAGCTCACCCAATCCAACGTACTAAAGCTTTTTGGCAATCGGGCCGAAGACGTATCGGGCTTCGTTATGCGGCAGCAGCTGAAATATTTTCAGCCCGAAGATGTGGCCAGGATGATTGACTACTACAACCAGCGCGCCGTGGTTAAGTAACCACTGT
>JANXMN010000168.1 GCA_025354605.1 Hymenobacter sp.
GCAATAGTAAAATTGATTACTGCTGCGGTAGAGATGCTTCGGCAAGCTCAGCATGACGTTCTTTTTTGGGTGTGCTTCTCCCAACTCCTCATTTCCTAACCTAGGTTAAGGCCGATTCTGTCCAACTTGCGCCCTCCTTGCCTCACCCTCCTAAAAACTCTATGTCCCATTCCAACACCCGCGTCAAACTGGCTTCGCGCCCCGTCGGCCTGCCCCAGCCGGCCAATTTCGACATTGACACCATTGCCGTGCCCGCCCTGGAAGACGGGCAGGTGCTGGTCAAAATCAGCTTCATTTCCCTCGACCCGGCCATGCGCGGCTGGATGAACGAGGGCCGCAGCTACATCAAGCCCATTGCTATTGGCGACGTGTTCCGGGCTGGCGTGGCCGGGCAGGTGGCCGAGTCGAAAAACCCCGCTTTTGCCGTGGGCGACTACGTGACCGGCAGCCTCGGCGTGCAACAGTACGCCGTGGTGGGTGCCGGGGCCACCGACCCGCGCAGCCCCGACTACCTCGTCAAAGTCGACCCCCGCCTTGTGCCCCTCGAAGCCTACCTGGCCACGCTGGGCATGCCGGGCATGACGGCCTACTTCGGTCTGCTCGACACCGGCCAGCCCAAGGCCGGCGAAACCGTGGTGGTATCCGGGGCGGCCGGGGCCGTGGGCAGCGTGGTGGGCCAGATTGCCAAGCTCAAAGGCTGCCGCGTGGTGGGCATCGCCGGCGACCAGGAAAAGTGCGACTACTGCGTGCAAACCCTGGGCTTCGACGCCTGCATCAACTACAAAACCGACAACGTGCGCCAGGCCCTGCGCGACGCCTGCCCCCAGGGCATCGACGTGTACTTCGACAATGTGGGCGGCGAAATCCTCGACCTCATACTGGAGCAAATCCGCATGAAGGCACGCATCGTCATCTGCGGGGCCATTTCGCAGTACAACAACACCACGGCCGTCAAAGGCCCCAGCAACTACCTCTCGCTGCTCATGAACCGCGCCCGCATGGAAGGCATCGTGGTGTTCGACAACGCCGCCAACTACGGCACGGCGGCCCGCGAAATGGCCGGCTGGATGAAAGAAGGTAAGCTGCATTCACCCAAAGTACAGGTCGAGCACGGCGTCGAAAACTTCCTGCCCGCGCTGCTGAAGCTGTTTTCAGGCGAGAACTTTGGCAAGCTGGTGCTAGCTCCGTAAGGGATTGAGCGTTGCACGCACCCTGCAATGGTGTTGTCATGCTGAACGCAGTGAAGCATCTTTACCGCGATAGTAACTCAATCGACTGGGTTTACTACTGCGGTAAAGATGCTTCACTGCGTTCAGCATGACCGTTCCTATTCAACCATTTAGCCTTTCAGATACGGCGGACCGCTAGCGAATTTCCAGTCGGTAGGGCTTCTCGACCAGTCGGGCGGCCAGCAGGTGGGCGTTGGGCTGGTTGTGGTCGCGGGTGATGAGGTCGACGGAGTAGTTGTCGACGGTTTCGGGCGCGGCGGCCAGCAGGCCGGCGGCGGGCGCGGGGGCGGGGATGTGGAAGGCGGCCTTCACCTCCAGATGGGTCTGGCAGTTGATGCACGAGCCCGAATCCCAGCGGCTGAGCACCGTTTTGTAGCCAATCAGCTCCTTGCCCTCGGCCGAATTACGGTAGGCAGCCACGATGAAAGAGCCCCGCAGCGGGGCCTTATTGATGCGCGAAACGTGCAGGGTGCGGCCCGAGGTTTCGGGCGCTTTGGCCAGCATCATTTCCGGTTCCGCCGCCAGCGAGCCGGGGCTGTAGGTGTAGCCCAGCTGCGTTTCGATGTTGAAGCAGTCGCGCGAGGTGTAGGGGCGCTCGTGGTCGCCTTCCGTTTTCTTGAAGGGGTTGAGTGGGGTGTCGAGGCTCAGCCAGGTGTTGGGCGCGAGGCCAGGCGTGGGACCCTGGTTGTCGGAGGTGTTGGTACCGGGGTAAAACTCGATGATGTCGAGCTTGTCCTGGGCCTGGTTGCGCTGCTGCCACAGCCAGAACACCCGGTCGATGTTGCAGTGGTGGAAGTAGAAGATGGGGTCGAGGGCGGCAGTATCGTTTTCGCCCATGTCGCCGTTGGCCCCGGCAATGGGCGAAAAATCGGGCCCGGACCCCGGCACGTCGAAGCCACCCACGGCCAGGTGGATGTCGTTATGAGGCTGCTCGAGCGGCACCACCACCTGCTTTTCGTGGCCCGTGGTGTCGTTCCACTCCTGGGCCGAAGTGGTGTTGGAAAACACCGTGTAATTGGGGGCGTTCAGGCACTGTTCAAACTCCCAGCTGATGCCAATGGGCAGCAGCTGGCCGTTCTTAAACCGGTGCTGCATCCAGCTCACTACGTTTTTATTGAGCAAGTCGGCATTCTGGACGGGGTCGGGATACTGGCTGTTGTGGGCGTCGGTTTTCGCCTGGTCGTCGGCCGTGCCCACCAGGCCCGAGAGCGGATAGCGCACGGTTTCGTAGCCGGCGGGCTTGGTATACACGTTGTTGTCGGAGGTGATGTGGTCGGCCACGCGCACCGGGAAGGTGAACGAGCGCAGCGGGTTGTTCACGTTGCTGCCGTCGGCAAAGGTGTAGAACTCGTCGGTGAGGCAGGCCGGAATGCCGTTTTGCAGACTTTCAGGGGCCATTTCGTCCCAGTAGGGCAGCATCACGTCGGCGCAACCCGCAATGCTTTGCAGCGCTTCTTCCACTTTCAGGCAATACACCCGGTGCCAGGTCGGAAACAGCACGTTGCCGTGGTTGCAGTAGCCGCCCCAGTAGGCCGAGTCGCCCCAGCCGGCCCCGCGAAACGGCTCGCCGTGGTAGCCGCCCAGATTAAAGAACGAGCGGGGGTCGTCGAATGTCAGCGCCTTAATGCCCATCCAGGCGCGCATCAGGTCGTCGAGGGGTTTGGGATTGCCGGCGGCGTGGTCGTTTTGCAGCTCCACCAAGGAGCGGCGCACGCGGGTAGGTTGGGAAGGCATCATGAGAATGGTTGGGGTTTGAGATGAGAAGCGGGTGAAAAAGCGAATGAGTTAAGCAGCGACCCCAGCACCAGCGCCCCGATGCCGGCCAGGGCCAGCCCCGGGTGCTGCGGCAGCACCAGCCGCCCCAGCAGCAGGCAGCCCGCTCCCACCACGCTGCACGCGAAGGGGCCGTAGCGCCGGGCGGCCAGCTGCCGAAACAGCAGGTACAGGTGCCCGAGCAGCAGTGCCTCCAGCAGCGGCAGCATCCAGGGCTGGTAGGTGGGCAGGTGCGCCACGCCCAGGCTGCCGAGCACGCTCAGGTAGGCGGCCCAGCACAGGGGGCACTTCGGAAAAAAGGCAATACCGATGCTGAGCAGCGTTGGGGGCAGAGCCCGGAACAGGTGGCCGGCGCGCTGCCGTGCGGGGGTGGCCGAGGCCGGGGCCGGCGCGCAGCCGCACTGGCAGCCGGTCTTTTGCAGGGTAGAATCCATAAGGAGAGGAACCTTATTTCGAGAGAAAGAACGCCCGCAAATGTATCGAAAATGCTATACTTTCATACACGTAAAAATACCTGTTTTCAGAACGGGTCACTTCTCAGCGCCCTCCTCCCCCTACCAAAAAAAACAGCCCCGCCGGCCAATGCCGACGGGGCTGTTTGTACCTAAAGCATACCCCCGTTACTCGCGTACGAAGCGGCAGCTCACGCTGCCCTCGGCCGTGGTGGCGCGCAGCAGGTACACCCCACTAGGAAGCGCGCGCAAGTCGAGCAGCTGCTGGGTAGCAGCGGCGGCTAAAGTGCCCCGGTACACCACCTGGCCCACGGCATTCAGCACGGTGAGCTGCACGAGCTGGTGCGCGCCGGTCAGCGCCACGGTGAGCAGGCCGCCGGGCGTGGGGTTGGGGAACACCTGGAGCGTGGCGGCGGCCAGCTGCCGGGCCGAGGCCGTCACCACCACTGCCGTGGAGGGCAGCGAAGCGCAGCCCTGGGCCGAGGTTGTGGTTACGGTGTAGGCGCCGTATTGGGCGGGCGCGCCGTTCACCACGTAGGTTTGGCCAGTGGCCCCGGCAATGGCCGTCCCGTTCAGATAAAACTGGTTGCCGGTGGCGGCGCTGCTGGTGAGCGTGGTGGTGCTGCCGTTGTACACCACCGTCAGGGTTGGGCGCGCGGGCAGGGCGTTGATGGTGACGGTAGCCGTGGACGAAGCCGCGCCGCAGGCCCCGGCATTGCTCACCGCGTTGGTCACGGTGTAGGTGCCGGGCGTGCTAGCAGCCAGGTCGATGGCCCCGGTGCCGGTATTCAGGCTCAGGCCGGTGGTCGAGCTGAACGTACCGGCCGTGGCCCCAGTCGCCAGCGTGGGCGTGGCCGTGCCGCTGGCGCAGAGCGAGGCACTGCCGTAGCTGAAGGCTGCCGAAGCCGGGGCCGAAATGGTGATGCTGGCCGTGCTGCTGCTGGGGCAGGTGCCGCCTACGCTGTAGGTCACGGTGTAGGTGCCGGGCGTACTGCTGCCTGGGTCGATGGTGCCGGTGCCAGCGTTCAGCGTGAGGCCGGGACCCGCCGCGAACGTGCCGCCCGTGGTGCCCGTGATGCTGGGCGTGGCGGTGGGGCTGCTCAGGCAGAAGGCGGTAGCCGGGTAGCTGAAGGTGGCCGTCGTGGCCGGGTTCACCGTGAGAACGGTGGCCGGCGAAGTGGCCGCGCAGCCGCTGGCGTTGGTCACCACCACGCTGTAGCTGCCGGCCGCGCTGGCCGAGTACGTGGCCGCCGTGGCCCCGGCAATGGCCTGGCCGTTCAGCAGGAACTGGTAGGTCGCGCTACTGCCGCCGCCGCCGGCCGT
The DNA here is from genome assembly GCA_025354605.1 of Hymenobacter sp. Lineage (GTDB taxonomy): Bacteria > Bacteroidota > Bacteroidia > Cytophagales > Hymenobacteraceae > Hymenobacter. The sequence goes on from JANXMN010000168.1 coordinate 4,778, forward strand.
CAGCACCACGGGGGTGCCGGCGCAGGTAGTGGTGGAGCCGCCCGGCGTGAGAGCGGCCACCGGCGCGGTACTCACCGTGATGGTGGCCGTGGCCGAGGTGGCCGCGCACGAGCCCGAAGCCGCGATGCTGTTCGTAACGGTGTAGGTACCGGCCGTGCTGGCGGCTAGGTTCACCACGCCCGAGGCCGGGTCGAGGCTCAGGCCGCTGGTCGAGCTGAAGGTACCGGCGCTGGCGCCGCTGCCAAACGTGGGGGCCACGTTGCCCTGGGCCGCCGCGCAGTAGCTGCCGCCAGCGTAGCTGAACGAGGCCACCGGTGCGGTGCTGATGGTGACCGTGGCCGTGCTGCTGGCGGTGCAGGTGCTGCCCACGCTGTATGTCACAGTGTAGGTACCGGCCGTGCTGGCGGCCGGGTCAATGGTCCCGGTGCCAGCATTCAGGCTCAAGCCCGTCGTCGAGGAGAAAACCCCGCCCGTGGTACCCGTAATGGTGGGCGTGCTCGTGCCCGCACTGGCGCAGAGCGTCGAGGAAGCGTAGGCAAACGCCGCGCTCGGGGCCGCGTTGATGGTGACGCTGGCCGTGGCCGTGCCGGGGCAGGGGCTGCCGGCGGCGTAGCTCACGGTATAGGTGCCGGGTGTGCTGCCGACCAGGTTGATGACGCCGGTGGCAGCGTTCAGACTCAGGCCGGTGGTCGAAGAATAAGTACCGCCGGCGATGGATACCGTCGGGCCGGGGTTGTTGCCGCCGTTCTGGCAGTAGCTGCTGGCGCCGTAGGCCAGGGTGGGCGTGGCCACGGGGTTCACCGTGATAGTGGTGCCGGCCGAGGTGGCCGTGCAGTTGCCGAGGTTGGTGATAACCACGCTGTAGCTGCCGCCCTGGGTGGCGGCGTAGGTAGCCGCCGTAGCGCCGGCAATCGCCTGACCGTTCAGCAAAAACTGGTACGTGGCATTCACGCCGCCACCGTTGGCCGTCAGCGGCACGCTGCCGCCCTGGCAGATGGTAGTGGAACCGCTCACGGCCAGCGCGGCGGCGGGCACGGCGCTCACCGTGACCTGAGTGGTGGTGGCGGCGGCCTGGCAGGCCCCGTTGGCGGCCACGGTGTTCGTCACGGTGTAGGTACCGGGCTGGCTGGCGGCCAGGCTAATGGCCCCGGTGCTGGCGTTCAGGCTGAGGCCGGCCGGGCTGGCAGTGAAGGTGCCGGGCGCGGCACCCGGGGCCAGGGTGGCCGTGGGGTTGGCCCCGCTGGCGCAGTAGGCCGGGCTGGCGTAGCTGAAGCCGGCCGCGCCGGGCGTAGCCACCGTCACTGGCTGAGTGCTGGTGCTGGGGCAGGAGCCGCCCACGCTGTAGGTGACGGTATAGGTGCCGGCCGTGCTGGCGGCCAGGTCGATTTGCCCGGTAGCAGCGTTAATCACTAGCCCGGTGGTCGAAGAGAACGCGCCGCCGGCGGTGCCACTGACGGTAGGCGTAGGATTGGCGCTGCTCTGGCAGTAGGAGGCGGCGGTGTAGGCGAAGGCGGCCGAGGTGGCCGGGTTCACCGTGACGGTCACGGTGCCGGTGTTCGAGCAGCCGTTGCTGGAGGCGGTGAGCGTATAGGTGGTGGTGATGGCCGCGCCAGTGGTATTCGTGAGCGTGACCGTAGTTTGGGCCGCACTGGCGTTGGCCAGGCCCGTCGTGGGGCTCCAGCTGTAGCTCACCCCGGCCACGGCCGCCGCCCCGCCCAGCGCGGCCGAGCCGCCCGAGCAGAAGGCCTGGGCCGCACCGGCATTCGCCACGACGGCCGGGTTCACGGTCACGCGCACGGTGCTGCTGCCCACGCAGCCGGTCGTCGACACGGCCGTGAGAGTGTAGGTAGTGATGCGCGGGGCATTGCCGGTGTTGGTGAGCGTGATGGTAGGCTGGGCACTGGTGCTGCTGCTCAGGCCGGTGCTGGGGCTCCAGCTATACACCAGGCCCGCCACGGGGGCGCTGCCCAGCTGGGCCGACTGCCCCGAGCACAGCACGCGGTCGGGGCCGGCGCTGGGCGTGGGCAGGGGCTCCACGGTCACGGTCACGGTGCCGATGGCGGTGCAGCCGCCGTTGTCGCCGGTCACGGTATAGGTGGTCGTCACGGTGGGCGAGGCGATGGGGTTGGCCGAGCGCGGGTTGTTCAGGCCGGTGCTCGGCGACCAGGTGTAGGTCTGCGCGCCGCTGGCCGAGAGCGTGGTGGACGAGCCCGCGCAGATGGTGGCATTGCCCGACACGGTGAGCACGGGGGCGGCCCGCACGTTCACCGTCACCTGGGCGGTGCTCTGGCAGCCGGCGGCGTTGGTCACGGTCACGGTGTAGATGGTGGACGTGGTGGGCGAGGCCACCGGGCTGGCCACGGTGGCGCTGCTCAGGCCGGTGCCGGGGCTCCAGAGGTAGCTGGTGCCGCCGCTGGCGTTGAGCGTGATGGACTGCCCCGCGCAGATGTTGCCGAAGGCCGGGTTGATGCTGGCCGTGGGCGGGGCGTTCACCGTCACGGCTACCGACGAGCTGGTCGAGCAGCCGTTCACGGTGGCCGTCACGGTGTAAGTGCCGGTGCGGTTCACGCCCACATTCGAAATGGAGGGGTTTTGCAGCAGCGAGGTGAAGTTGTTGGGGCCGGTCCAGGCGTAGCTGGCTCCCGGCACGGTGCTGGCCGTGAGCAGCAGGTTGCCGCCGGCGCACAGGGGCGAGTTGCTGCCCGCCGTCACGGTGCCGATGTTGGTGATGGTGAGGTCCTGGCCGTTGTCGGTGCCGATGGTAACGGGGTTCGAGGCCACCACCCGCACGCGGTAGCCCGAGCCCGTGACCACGTTGGCCGGCAGCGTGCCCACTATCGTGCTCCCGGCCGTGCCCGCCAGCGAGCCAATAGCCACCGGCGCGGCAAACGAGCCCGTTTCGTCCGAGAGCTGGGCCGTGAACACGTTGCTGGGGTCGAGCACGCCCGTCACGGCGTAGCCCACCCGAATGGTGGCCGAGCGGCAGAACGAGGTACCGTTCTGCACCGTGGTGCTGATGGTGGCGGCCTGCCCCACGCGGGCCCAGGCGCTACTTACCAGCAGCAGAAAATAGAAAAGTAAACGGTTTTTCATGGGGGATATGAAAGAAAATGGGGAGAACGATGGCCTGATAACCGGCTAGTTACCTGGCTCAGATAATAAAGCTCACGAAACCGCCGGTTTCGCCTTCGATGGCACATTGCCCCGAAAGTTTAAGCTTCTGAAAATCTTCCTGATTTCTTCTTTTTTTGGTAATGGCCGGATTGCCTTACTCTCCCAAAACGCAAAAGCCCGCCAACGCTACCAGAGCGTCGGCGGGCCATGAGAGGCTTCGCGAAAGCAACCCTGCCCCTACTCTGCCACGTCGACAAACTCGTACTTGCGGTCCACCTCCAGCGGCTGGCCGTCGGCCTCGGCGTAGGGGTACACGAAGTAGTTGAGGGGCGGGCCGGCCTGCTTCGGAGTCAGGTCGATGTCACGGCCACGGGTGAACTCAACGCGGTTTTCGTCGTGCGCGCCGAAGAAGTAGGCGCGCTTGTTAGGGTTCTTGGCGGCTTCGGAAGCATCGACGGGTACCCAGCCGGTTTCCGGGGTGAAGAACTCGGCCCAGCAGTGGTAGCCCTTGATTTCGCCCTGCCCACGCTCGGCTGGCAACGGCAGCCCGATGCTGAAGCGCGCCGGAATGCCCAGCGCCCGGCAGTAGCCGATAACGATGGCGTGGAAATCGGTGCAGTTGCCGCGCCGGGCATCGCAGGCGTAGTAAATATCGCCCCGCCCCCAGCCCTGGCCGGTTTTGTCGTAGTGCACCGTGCTCACGACGTGCTCGTAGATGGCGCGGGCCTTTTCGAGGTTGGTTTTCGCGCCGGCTTTGGCCACCACTTCTTCGGCTTGCTGCCTGATTTTGGCATCGAGGGGCACGAGGCGGTCGGGGGCCAGCCAGCGGGCCAGGTCGGGGTCGGTTTTTTCTTTGGCGGGCTTCGCCGTGGGGGTGTTGGCGCGCAGGTTGAGGTGTTCGCGCCGTGTGATTTGGGCCGTGAGCTTCACCACCAGCGGGGCGGTGGGCATGGTGGTGGGCTGCAGGTGCAACAGCTGGTTGCCGAAAGCGCCCTTTTCGATTTTATAGGGCACCGGCGACTCAATTTTGAGGTCGCGCACGTCCTGGCTAGCATCGGGGTGCGGCAGGGGCAGCCACAAATCCAGAGTTTTGGTGCCGGCCGGGGGCACGGGCACGGTGGCGGTGCTGGTGAGCACGAACGTGCGGCTGCGCGGAGCGGGCGCACCGGGCGCGGTGGCGGCCACCACGGCGGCCAAAGCTGGCACCGCCAGCAGCCCCACCCAGGCGGGGAAAATCGACAACGAAAGCATCAGGGCAACGAGGCAACGGTGGCTGCTGGCGGGTGTCGAAACCGCTGGATTCGGCCTGAATAATCAGCCCCAACTCGACGGCCCGCGCCCGATGCGCCGCCCGCCGACGCCATGCCGCGCGGGCATTCACCAGTCGGAGCCAACCAGACCCCAGCAGTGGGGCAAAGGTACAGCCTGGCTGACCCCGGGCCGGGCGGTGCAACCTTGCTTCAGGGCCAGGCTACCATCGGCCCTCTATGCCAGCGGGTAAGTTGCGTGCCGGGGCGCGCTGCGAAAAGGAGAAGCGTAAGCGGGCATGTAGCGCAAGGTGCTGCCTTACAAATTCCGGGTAGTGCGCCCGCTAAGTACTTTGCCGGGCGAAACCGAACTTCCGCCACCCCGAAAAGCATGCACAAACCAACCATTTTAATTACCGGCGGCACCAGCGGCATTGGGCTGGCTACCGCCCGGCTATTTGCGCAAAATGGCCACGCGGTAGTCATTACGGCGCGTGATGCGGCCCGCGCGCAGGCCGTGGTAGCCGCCATCGGGGCGCAAACTGGCAACCCGGAGGTGCGCTGGCTGTGGGGCGATTTATCAACCATTGCCGGCTGCCAGGAGCTGGTGGTGAGAATCCGGCGGGAAGTACCCGATTTACAGGTCCTGATTAACAATGCCGGGGTATTTATGACGGAGAAGGTGCTGAACCCCGACGGCTTCGAAACCAACTTTATGGTCAACTACCTGGCCCCGTTCATCCTCTCCACGGGCCTGGCCGATATGCTGGCCCGCAACCACCCCGCCCGCATTCTCAACGTGAGCACGGGCCTGCATCTGAGCGGCCACTTCGACCTGGCACAAACGCCCTACGGCCACGACTTTGGTGCCCGCGCCAGCTACCGCAACGCCAAGCTCGCTAATGCCCTGCACACCGTCGAGCTGGCCCAGCGCCTGCAAGGGCGCGGCATCACGGTCAACGCCTTCAGCCCCGGCCTCTTCAACACCACGGTGATGAAAGCCCGGGGCCTGACGCACCTGTTTTTCAAGTATGCCGGGGCAGTCTATGCATTATTTCGGCCCATTGCCGGCTCGGCGCTCGCCCCTTACTACCTGGCCACCGCGCCCACGCTGGCCGGGGTAACGGGTCGGTTTTTTTACCAGCAAGAGCCCGCGGCCTTTGCCCCGCAGGTAGCCGATGCGGCCCTGCGGCAACAGCTCTGGCAGCAGACACTGGCGTGGCTGGCATAAGCCGCGTGATGGCCTTGCACGCGGGCGGTGCGGGCGGCGGAGCCGGGTAATTTTGGGGTATTGAAGCGGCTGGTGCCGCACCGGCGTTGGCGCATGGGCGCGGGCCGCGTTTCTGCGTATAGTTTTGCTGCCTCACGTCTCCTACCCCCACTCCGGACATGGCCGAATCGCCCGACGACTACGAACTCATTGATTCCACGGCGCTGGCGCTGGCCAAGCTGCGCTGCCCGCGCTGCCACCAGGGCCAGCTGTTCAGCTACCCGGCCCTGCACATCACCAAATTTGCCCGGATGCCCGCGCAGTGCCCCGTGTGCGGGCAGACGTTCGAGCCCGAGCCCGGCTTCTACTTC
>JANXMN010000192.1 GCA_025354605.1 Hymenobacter sp.
ACAATAGCAATTGCCGCACCAGCGATAGTTACACTACCTCCCCCTTCCCCGCCCCAGCCGCCACCACGTTCACGCGCACCTCGCCGAAGCCGACGGGCACCGCGGGGCCGGGCCGGGGGAGGCTCGTTTCTGCGAGTGGCCTAAAGGTAGCTTGCGCCTTTGGCCCGGCACCCGTTTAGCCGCGCCCGCACCCGTGCCGGCGGTTCCGGGACCGGCTAAACGGGCGCGCGGCCCCTCCGCAGGCTCGCCCGCCCCGGCTTAGCGCCCGAAAAGAGCTCCCGGCGAGCGTTTAATGTCTCCCGGAAAGCGTTTAATGTCTCCCGCCGGGCCTTTTGGGGGAGCGCCGGAGGGGCCGGAGGCTCCCCGGCGGCGTTTAGGGCCTCCCGGCCGGCGAGCGGGGGCTCCGGCGGCGGGTTTAAGGGCTCCCGGGGGCGAGTTGGGGGCCGCCGGGCGATTATCTGGCGGCAAAGCCCTACCTTTTGCCCACCTCCGGCCGCGGTTGGGGGCGATGAATCCTTTCTGCCCGTTACCCCCTTTCTGTATGCGCCAAGTACATCCCGTTTCGCTCTTCAACATGGCCCAGAGCGAGCTCATTACCCAATGCAACGACAAGCACCAGGTGCTGGTGCGCGACGCCGACGACCTCGCCAAGCGCGGCGTGACCGCCAAGCGCGTGGCCGACTTCGAGCAGCAGGCCCAGGCCTTCGCGGCCCTGCCCACCGACGGCGAGCTCGACACGGCCAAGCAGGAAGCCACGGACCGCAAAGTGGCCGCGCACACCAAGGTGGTGACCCAGCTGCAGGTCGTCATGGGCATTGTGGGCACCGTGAACGACCCGCGCACGGCGAGCTACAAGATGTTCGGCAGCGCCGGCCTCGACTCGGCTTCCGACGGCGACCTCTACGTGGGCCTGCTGCGGGCGGTGCGCGTGGGCCGCGCCCGCCTGGCCACGTACGCCGCCGCCGGCCTCACCCCGGAGCTGCTCAATGAGCTGGAAGATGCAAACAAGAAATTCCTGGACCGCATGGACGAGCAGACCGACGCGGAACACGACCGCGGCAGCGCCGCCGATACCCGCATCGTGGCCGGCAATGCCCTCTACGATGAATTGATTGCCCTCTGCGCCGTGGGCAAGGCCCTGTATGCCACCACCGACGCCCGCAAGTACCAGGACTACGTGGTGACGGACACGGCTGCGCCGCCCGCCGGCCCAACGCCGCCCCAGGCGTAGCGGCCGGCTGGGCGGGAACGAAACAGGGCACCCCGTGGGGTGCCCTGTTTTGGTTTTTGGGCGATGCTTTACCTGATGCTATGGCCGTTGATAAGCGTAGAAACGGAGGTTATCTGGTGACAAATCCATCTGAAATTCACCTACAGCTTCAATCTTTTGTTGAATAGCTGTTAGGTCTTGAGGTACTGCTTTGTCGCTGGAGAACCGAGGAAAATCTAACCACTCAATTTCTTTGTACGCCGCCCAGCCCAATCGGGGGCTGCCGATAATCATGGCCTCCATCGCGCTGGCGTAGTAATTAAATTGATAGCTCATGTGCTCGTCAGTAGCAGGCCACCTATCCACACTTTTGTCCTCCCAAATTAAGCTTGACCTTACACTCTTGGACTAGGGACCAATTTTCTACTAGTGTTGTGATGAGTTTTACCCACTTGGCATTGCTCATCAACGGGTGAAGATTAGCAGTAAGAATAACCTTGTCCAAAGCTGCATCATCTCGCTTTATCGCAAAATTGTGTTTCATCGCAAGGCTTGAGAGCAGTGAAGAAACTTAAGCGACCGGAGTAGCCGGAGCCATTTCCCCCTTCCCCGCCCCACTCGCCACCACGTTCACCCGCACCTCGCCAAACCCCACCGGCACCGCGAAGCCCGGCAGCGTCAGCCCCGTTTCTAAGGCAGCTTCCGTTACTTCAGCAGCCTGGCCGTCGGCCATTGCGATGAGGGGGCCGGGCAGGCCGTGCAGCACCACGCGGTAGGTGGCGTAGCTGGGGGCGTAGTCGCCCTCGATGGTTTGGGTGAGGGTGAGGCCCGTGGGCGAACCCGTGACGGTGAAGCGGCGGATGGTTTGCTGGCCTTCGCGGTAGGCGTAGCCCTCGCCGCCGTCGTCGTAGTGCACGGTGGCCAGGGTGCCGTTTTTGTGGTACACGTGCAGGGTGAGCTCGTCGATGGGTTTTTCGCCCACGTATTGCAGCACGGGCTGCATGGTGACCACGGCCCCGGCCCGGATGAAGAGCGGGATGCGGGTGAGGTCGGCGGCGGCCCACACCTCGCTGCCGCCGGCCTGGGGCGTGTCGGTCCAGTAGTAGAACCAGTCGCCGCGGGGCAGGTACATCCAGCGGCCGTCGGCACCGGGCGTGGTGATGGGGCAGATGAGCAGGTGGTCGCCGAGGCCGAACTCGGCCATGCGCAGGTAGGTTTCGGTGTCGTTCTGGTCGAGGAAGGTGAGCGGGCGCAGCATGGGCGTGCCCCGGGTGGCGTACTGCCAGAAGGCGGT
>JANXMN010000209.1 GCA_025354605.1 Hymenobacter sp.
CTGTTGCGCAGCGAAGGCGTGAGCGAGCGCCGCGCCCGCTTGAGCAAGCTTTCCGATTGGCTGCACGCGCACCGCACCGACATTCAGCAGGCCCTGCTCACCGATTTCCGCAAGCCCACGGCCGAAACCGACCTCACCGAAATCTGGACTTCGCTGGTCGAGCTCAAGCACACTAGCAGCCACCTCAAGAAGTGGATGGCCGCGCGCACCGTGGGGGTGAACATGGCCCTGCTGGGCACCCGCTCGTGGGTGCAGGTCGAGCCGAAAGGCGTGGTGCTCATTATCTCGCCCTGGAACTACCCCTTCTATCTGGCCGTGGGGCCACTGATTTCGGCCATCGCGGCCGGCAACGCCGTCGTCATTAAGCCCGCCGAGCAGACGCCGGCCACCTCGGCCCTGCTCCAGAAAATGTGCGAAGACATGTTCCGGCCCGATGAGGTGCTGCTGGTGCAAGGCGGCAAGGAGGAAGCCACCGACCTGCTGGAACTGCCCTGGGACCATATTTTCTTCACCGGCAGCCCCGAGGTGGGCAAAATTGTGATGCGTGCCGCCGCCGAGCACCTCTGCGGCCTCACGCTGGAACTGGGCGGCAAAAACCCCACCGTAGTGGACGAAACCGCCAACCTGCGCGACGCGGCCGAGAAAATCGTGTGGGGCAAGTTCCTCAACAACGGCCAGACCTGCGTGGCCCCCGACTACCTGCTGGTGCAGGAAAGCGTGCAGCCCGTCCTGCTGAAAGAGCTGGCAGATGCCATTGAACGCGCCTACAATCCCGCCGGCGCGGGCGTGGCCGCCTCCGACTCGCTGGCCCGCGTGGTGAACCCCCACCACTTTGCCCGCCTGGCCGGCCTGCTCGAAGATGCCCAGGCCAAAGGGGCTACCGTGGCCGTGGGCGGCCAGCTGGATGCCAGCCAGAACTACATCGCGCCCACCATCCTCACCAACGTGCCGGCCGATGCCCGCGTGCTGCAGGAAGAGATTTTCGGCCCGCTGCTGCCCGTGCTCACCTACAAAAACCTGAACGAGACGACGGCCTACGTCAACGCCCGCCTGAAGCCGCTGGCGCAGTACGTGTTCAGTACCAGTGCCGAAAACCGGCGCTATCTGCTCGACAATATCTCGGCCGGCGGCGCGAGCGTGAACGAGGTGGTGCTGCACTTCGCGCACCCTGAGCTGCCCACCGGCGGCGTGGGCAACTCGGGCCTGGGCAAGGCCCACGGCCACGCGGGCTTCCTGGCTTTCAGCAACGAGAAGGGCGTGATGCGGCAGCGCGTGGGCCTTACCGGCATCAAAGCCATGTACCCGCCCTACACGCCCAAGGTGAAAAAGCTGGTGGCGCTGCTGGTGAAATACCTCTAGCGTGAAATTTCGGGGCAAGGTCGTCTGGATAACCGGGGCTTCGGCCGGTATTGGCGAGGCGCTGGCGCGGGAGCTGGCCGGGCAGGGCGCGCGGCTGGTGCTCTCGGCCCGCAACGAAGCCGCGCTGCACCGCGTGGCCGCTGCCTGCGCCCCGGCCGATACCTTGGTGCTGCCGCTGGATTTGGCCGCGCCCGATACTTTCGGCGCGGCCGTAGTGGCCGTGCAGGCCCATTTTGGCCAGCTCGACATGCTTATCAACAACGGCGGCATCAGCCAGCGCAGCCTGGCCCTGGAAACCTCGCTCGAAGTGGACCGCCGCCTGATGGAAGTCGACTACTTCGGCCCCGTAGCCCTGAGCAAGGCGGTGCTACCAGCCATGCTGGCCCAGGGCAGCGGGCGGCTGGTGGTCATCAGCAGCTTGGTGGGCAAGTTTGGCACCCCATACCGCAGTGCGTACGCGGCCGCCAAGCACGCGCTGCAAGGGTTTTTCGATTCGCTGCGGGCTGAGCTGCACGGCAGCGGCGTGGGCGTCAGCATCATCTGCCCCGGTTTCATCCATACCAGTGTGTCGGTGAATGCGCTGACCGGCGACGGCCGCGCCCTGGGCCAAATGGATGAGGCCACCGCCAATGGCCTGGCTCCGGCCGAATTCGCCCGCCGGGCCGTGCGCGCCCTGGCCCAGGAACGCGACGAAGTGGCCATCGGCGGCCGCGAAATCTGGGGCCTGCTCCTCAAGCGGCTGGCCCCCGGCCTGTTTGCACGGGTGCTGCGGAAAGCGCGGGTACGGTAGCGGAAAACGCCGGTAGCGGCCGGCGTTGAGGCAGCGGGAGTTGCGGGTTACTTTCCGGCGGACGGCGGCATGAACGGTCATGCAAGCTCTTCCTTCCCTCCGCCAGCTAGTTTTCGCAGCCGCCGGCTTGCTGCTCACCGCCTGCGAGAAGAACAGTGAGGTGGCCTTCCTGGACCCTTTTCCGGCACAGGCAGCGGATATAGGCGCGTTTCCGGCCCGGCACCGGGGCGTGTACACGGCCGCCGACTCCGAGCGCTCCCTGTGCGTTGGGCGCACGGCCGTGTGGCGGCAGGAGTTGCAAACGCAGCAGTGGAGCCTGCATCAGCTCGATTCACTCGGCTACCGGCTGCGAGCCGACAGCAGCTACCTGGAAAACGGGATGCCCCATTACCTGCACCGCATCGGGCGCGACTCGGTGCGCGAGAGCTGGCTCTGGATTGACACTATTTTCAGCCTCGGAGGCCTGGAACAGTCCCGCCTGCGTCGTTTCCAGGGGCGCTACTACCTCAGCACCGACCTCATGGCCCAAACCGATACGAGCGTAAAGTGGCAGGTTGAGCGGTTAGAGATTGTGGGCCGCCACCTCATCTGGCAAAGCCTGGGTAGCGACACCCTGCGTCTGGGCGTGCTGGCTCCGGGCACCGTGCGCTACCATCGGCACAACGCCACATCCTACTTCCGGCTCGCGCCTGCTTCAAAGGCGGAGGCCCGGCGCATCGGCCGCTATGCAGGGCTGTGGGAGACCAAGGAGGAATACAACCGGCGCCACTGAGGCCGGAAGCCGCGTGGGTAGCTACTGCGGTGGCTTAGCCGGCTGCAGCCGGTGGAAGGCCAGCGGGGCCGTGGCAAAAAGGAAAACCCCAAACAAGGCCTGGTCGCAGAGGTGGAGCGGCACCATGTTGGGCACCGGTGGCCCCCAGTAGCCGGCCAGGTAAGTGTAGGTGTTCACGCAGATATCGGCCACCATGATGGCCAGGCCCAGCCGGATACCCGCTTTGGGCTGCCACCACAGCAGCAACACCGTCAGCGGGTCAAGCAGCGTCAGCGCATCCCAGAAAACCCCGATGCCCAGCGGCACGGGAAACGCCAGAAACCCACGCCGCAGCAGTCCGGCTACATGCGTGTAGGTGCCGGCCAGCAAGCAAACTGAATAGATGCCGAATAGTAGTCGGACCGAGGGTGGGTAAGTCGCAAAACGGGTACGCAGCATAGACAGGAGTAGAGGGCAGGAGGCCAGACTGCCCTCCGACGCACAAGTGGCTGCTGCACCCGCAAAGTACGAAGTGGCCGCGAGCGATATCGCAATGCGTGTGCGGCGTGGCACGGGCTTCGGAGTGCGCCCTGCTGGTTTGGCGCGGGTTATTGCTTCTGCTGCATCTCAGCGGCAATTTTCTGCTGCACGCCTTTCGTTTGCAGCAGCTTAAGCTTGGACGGGCCAATCACGGCGCGCAGTTCCTGCTGCGAGCTGCCATTGATGCGCTTGAGCTCGGCCAGTAGCTGGGGCGACTGGGCCGGCAGCTTCTCCTTGGCGGCATTCGATTCCTTGAGCGTGCCGCTGAGCACCTTGCGCACGCGGGCCGTCTGGTCGGGGCTGAGCTTGAGCTCGGTCCCCATCACGTCGGCCAGGTCGCGGGCGGCGGTAGGCGGCGCGGGCGAGTCGGCCGTGCGCACGGTTTCGACCACCGGCACCGGGCGGTTGCGGTGGAACAGGGAGCAACTTCCCAGCGCCAGGCTCAGGAGCAGAAAGGGAAAACGAACGGAACGCATACGGAGACGAGGAGGCGAAATTTCTAGTAACTACGCGCGAAATGGCCTAATGGTGGCGGCAGCGGTAAAATTGGGGCCGGCCACCTGCTCCGTATGGCGGCGTATCGCCGCGCTAACGCACCGGGGCCAGTTGGGCCGGCGGCTCCGGCCAGCGGGCCAACTGCCGCTCCAGCTTGTTGCGGCGGTGCAGCAGCTTCCGTTGCCCGGCTGCCGAGGGCAGCAAGCTATCGAGTCGGGCATCGGTCTGCTGCTCAATGCGGTGCAGGCTCTCCTGTTTGGCTGCTCCTTTCAGCTGCTTGCGGGCGGTTTGGCGCAGGGCCCGGCGGCGTGCTACAATTTCGCGGAACCGCATGCGCCCACCCTGGCCCAGGTTGCTCAGCACGCCCCGAACCCCGCCGCCGCAGTTGCCCAGCAGCAGCACTGCCAGCAGCGGCAGCAGCAACAGGTAGGGCAGGGGCGGGCGCTTCATGCGGGCGAAAACCGGGCCGGCTGGTTGCATAGAACAAAATTACCAGGTTTCCAGGGCTTCGAGTGCTCTGGGGTTGGGCAGAGGGTTGTTGCCGCGGACAAAACCAAGGTGATGCTCTATCTGGTGGCGGTTCCGATGGAAGGGCCGCGCACGATAACGAGTGTTCAGCAAGCTATCGATGCGAGCGGAGCTGGCCGCCGCAATGCGTGCCAACTCGGTGCGCCGGACCGGGCCGCGCAGGCCCACTGCGGCGGCCGCGCGTTGCGCTCGCTCTGCCTGTATGTAGGCCTGCAATTGACGACGGTCTTCCCGGTGTAATCTGGCAAGGTAGCGGTGCCCTCCGCCACAGCCGGTTATCAGCAATAAAACCAGGAAAAGGCAGAGATGGGGCAGAACTATGTGCTTCACGGAGGCGAAAGTAAGTAGCGGGGATGCTACGAGGCCGCGCGTGGGCGGTCAGCTGCCGCTACAATCCTCCCACGCCCAAGCTCGCGGCGGCCACCTCACACCGCTACGGCCTCACGCCGCACGGCCGGGAACGTCGCTTTCATCCCTTGGGCTGTGAAGTGGGCCAGGGCCATAATGGTGAGCATGGGGTTCACGCCGCTGCATGCCGGAAAGGCCGAGCCATCGGCCACGAAGAGGTTCTGCACCTCCACGGTTTCGCCGTTGAGGCGCAATGGGTGGGTGGCGGCGTCGCCGCCCATGCGGCAGGTGCTCATTTGGTGGGCGCTGTAGAGGCCAAACTGGTTGGGCTTCCAGCTCAGGTGGGGCAGCTGGTCGAGCAGGGCGGGGTTGACAATCCGGCCTTCTTCAACCTTGAGGGTGGGCAACGTGCCGTGGGGCAAATAAATAGTGTGGGCCCCGGCAGCGGCGTGGATGTGGGCGGCGGCGCGCACACCCTCCAGCATGTTGGCGCGGTCGAAATCGGAAAGCGTGTAGTCAATCAGCGCCGCGCCGTTTTTGTCGATGGTAACCCGGCCGCCCTCGCGGTCGCGGGTGAGCACGATGAACGAGCCGAGGTGGTCGGCGTCGCGCATCATCTCGTGGTGCTGCTTGCCTGAGCGCCAGGGCAGCACCATGCTCAGCAGGCCGGGGTGGGTGGGGGGCGTTTCGAGCTTGGCCCCGAAGTTGGTGCCGTGCAGCATGGTGTAGGTGTCATTCACCACGCTCATGCTCGGGCCGTGCCAGGAGTTCATGGGCTGCGGATAGCGGCCGGCCACAATCACGGTGGGGTGCAGGTGCAAGTGCAGGCCCAAATGCGGGTGCTTCAGGCCCGAGCGCAGCAGCAGGGCCGGCGTCTGAATGGCCCCGCCGGCCACCACCACGCGCCGCGCCCGCACCGTAATGCGCACCTCGCGGCCGTCGGGCGTGCGGTACACCGCCTCGGCCCCGGTGGCCCGGCCCTGGGCAATGGTCACGCGGTCGACCTTGGTAGTGGCCAGGATGCGAGCGCCGTGCTCGAAGGCCGTGAGTAAATACGTGTTCAGCGTGCCCTGCTTGATGCCGTGAGCGTCGCCCAGGGTGGAGTAGCCCAGGCTGCGGAAATGCTCGTCCGAATCGGTAAGGGCCTTTTCGTTGCGCGGAATCAGCTTCACTTCCTGGCCCAACTTGGTCGAGCCGTCCCAGAGGGCCTGGTTCTGGCCGTTGTGGCGGGTATAGTTGGTGTTCACGCCAATGGTGCGGGCCACGGCGTTGATGCTTTCCTTGAACTCCAGCGTGGTGAAGTGGGGCGCGTTGTGCTCGCGGGCCCATTCCTGCAGCACGTAGTCGGGGGTGCGGAAGGCCCCGGCCCAGTTCACAGTGGTGCCCCCGCCCAGGCAGGAGCCGGCCAGAATGCCGATGCTGCCATCCTGGGTGGCCAGCGTGCCTTTGGCATCGTAGAGCGCGCCGAGCATGTCGACTTCGCGCTGCGTAAAGTCGCAGCCGTGGCAGTAGGGGCCTTTTTCAATAATGAGCACATCGTGGCCCGCCGCGGCCAGCTCGCCGGCCACCACGCCGCCGCCCGCGCCCGAGCCAATCACCAGCACTTCGCAGTCGTAGGTAGTGTCGGTGTCGGGCTGGAGGGTACGGATGGGCCGGGGCGTGTCCACGGGCCGCTCGTCGGGGCCGGGGTAGCCGAGGTGTCCCCAGGCGGCGGGCAGCTCGGCCATGCTGCCGCCGTAGTAGAGCAGCGTACACAGCTTGCGCAGCGCCTGGAAGCCCTTGCGCAGCTGCGGTACGTTGCTGGCGGCCCAGCTTTGCAGCAGCTGCTCGCGCTGCGCCGCATCGAGCTTGCGAAACGGTTTCAGCGGTCCGAACCAGGTCAGGCCCAGCACCGGCTTTTCCAGTAAGTCAAGCAGCTGGCTGAACTCGGCCTGCGCCCCGGCCGGCTGCTCGCGGATGGCTTCTTCGAGCTTGTCCAGGTTAAGGCCGGCCGAGCCGGCCGGAATGCCCTCGGCAAGGGCGGGAACGAAGGTGTCGGCCAAAGCCAGGAGGACGGCGGAGCGGGTGGGAGTGAGCGAGAACATACTGCGCGGAAAAAGTAGCCCGCAGCCTTTGCTGCGTCGGCGTTGAAAAGGTAAGAACTTTTCCGTAAAGTGTTAGGCTTGCCGAGTAATTGCAGGGCGCAGAAGTAGCCCGCAGCCTTTGCTGCGTTTGGTGTTGAACGAGAGGCGGCCCGTTCCTTTGGGGCGGGAATGCGTTATTGCCCCAACGATTGACGCAGCGAAGGCTGCGTGCTACATTCCGCAGCGAAGGCTGCGTGCTACGTCTTATGTCCAAGCTCGTTCAAACGCCCGAAACCCGGCACCGCATCTACTTCCAGGACTGCGACATGCTGGGCCACCTCAACAACGCCCGCTACTTCGATTACTTCCTCAACGCCCGCGAAGACCACAGCGCCACCCATTACCAGCTGAACATGGGCGAGCTGGCCCGCGAGCAAAGCGCCGCCTGGGTCATCACCAAGCACCACATCAGCTACCTGAAACCGGCCCGCCAGGGAACCGAGGTGCGCATTTGCAGCCAGGTCATTCACTTCGACAACTCCGGCCTGGTGCTCGAAATGCAGATGCGTAGCGACGACGGCCAGCGCCTGCTGGCCCTGCTGTGGTCGGAAATGGCTTTCGTGACTACGCCCGCCGGCACCCGAACCGACCACTCCAATGCCCTGATGGACCTGCTCGACGACCTTGATGTGGATGGTGTGAACTACGACCCGGACGGCTTTGATGAGCGCGTGAAAGAGGTGCGCCAGCAGCTGAAAAAGCTGCGGAAGGAGGCGGGGGTGGGGGAGTAGCCGGTAACGTCTGTCATTGCGAGGAGAGCGCAGCGGACCGCGGCAATCCGTTCTCTCTCAGCGACCAGCATAATAAAGCGACCAATCCCTTTTTAAATGGAAAGCCCCGACACTGAGTAGTGCCGGGGCTTCTTACATTTTAGGGGCTTTCTGCATCGAGAGGACGGATTGCCGCGGTCCGCTGCGCTCCCCTCGCAATGACAGATGCTTACCGCGCCGAAGCCACGTTGTCCTTCTCGTTGGCATCCATAAAAATGCCGCCGTCCAGCCTCACCGATTTCACGGCTTTGGGCACGGTTATTACGGCTTGCTGCTGGTTGGTGCGCCACACGGCGGCGGTCTGGTGCCGGGTTTCCCTGGTGCCATCGGTGTATTCCAGCACCATGTCGAAGGGAGCCGCGAAGCCGCCCACGTTATTCACGGTCACGCTGCTGCCGGACACCGGGCCCACGGCCAGGTCGATGTAGCCGTTGCTGAAAAACCAGTTGTTGAAAAACCAGTTCAAATCCTGGCCGCTGGCGCTGCTCATCGAGTTGAAGTAGTCCCACGGAATGGGGTGCTTGCCGTGCCAGCGGTCCATGTACTCGTGCAGGGCTTTCTTGAAGAGGGCGTCGCCGAGCATGTCTTTCAGCGCTAAATAGCTGAGCGAGGGCTTGCCGTAGGCGTTGTTGCCGTAGCCGGCGCGCAGCTCGCTGCTGGGCGTGATGATGGGCAGGTCCTCGGCCGTGGCGGCGTCGTGAATCCAGCGGTTCACCCGGAACATCTTGTAGAGCTTGTCGGCGGCTTCCTGGCCGTTTTCGCTGCGGCCGATGAGCAGCTCGAATGTGGTGGCCCAGCCCTCGTCCATGTAGGCGTAGCGGCTTTCGTTGATGCCCATGTAGAAGGGGAAGTAGGTGTGGGCGATTTCGTGGTCCTGCACAAACTCGGCAAACTTGGGGTCTTGTTGCGGGCTGTCGTTCACCATCATCGGGTATTCCATGTCGGCAAAGCCCTGGAAAGCCGTCATTTTGGGGAAGGGGTAGGCTACGCCGGGCCAGTTGTTGGAGTTCGAGAACCAGCCCAGCGCGTACTGCCCGTTCTTTACAGACTGCCGGAAATCCACCGTCGAGTCGGCGTAGGCGGCCTGCATGCTGGCGCGGCGCTTCGCCTTGGCATCGACGACGACGCTGGCGGCATCCCAGACGTAGTGGTTGCTCAGGCCCACGGTCACATCCGAAATGTCCTTAGCGGTCCAAACCCAGGTGTTGGTGCCGTTTTGGGTGGTGATGCTGTTGTTGGCCAGGTCGGCGGCGGTAGCGACGTGGATGACGGCGTCGCTGGTCATCGACTGCTGGAGGCGCTTGGCCGCCGCCGGTTGCAGCACCTGCTTCGGGTTTTGCAGGGTGCCGGTGGCCCACACCATGTAGTTGGCCGGCACCTGCACGCGCAGGGTGTAGTCGTTGAAATCGTTGTAGAACTCCTTGCTGTCGACGAAGGGCAGGCGGTCCCAGCCGTTGTAGTCGTCGTACACGGCTATGCGGGGATAGAAGTAGGCCAGGAAGAAAGTGGTAGGGTCGATGCGGCCCTCGCGGCCGCTTTCGAGGGAAATCGGGAAGTGCCACACCACGCTCAGCTGCACCGAATCGTGGGGCAGCAGGGGCTTGGGCAGGCGCACCACCCGGAAGGTGGCGGGGCCGTCGGGGTACGGGCGGGGCTGCCCAGCCACGGCAAACGAGTCGATGCTGACGCCGCTGGTGAGGTAGTCGGGGCTGGCGTCGCGGTCGCGCGGGGCGCCCGGCTTATGGATATTCTCAATCAGCCGCATGGTGAGCGTGCGCAGCGTATCGGGGCTGTTGTTGAAGTAGGTGATGCGCTCGCGGCCGCGCACGTCGCGGGCGGGCGGGGCGGCGGCCACGGTGATGTCGTAGCGGGCGCGGTTCTGCCAGTAGTGGGGGCCGGGGCGGCCATCGGGGCCGCGGGTGCCCTTGGCAAAGGCCGCCCTGATGTCGCGCGGCTGGTAGAGGGGGGTGGTTTGGGCGGCGGCGGGCCGGGCCAGGCCGGCGAGCAGCAGCAGGGGAAGCAGTCGTTTCATTGCGGAGACAGACGTTGGGAGGAATGGGGGCGTTGCACGCAAAGATGGAGCGTGAACGCAGCGGAGGCAGGGAGGAGGCGCTTGCGGTGGGCGACTGGCACTGGCGGACTGGCGGGTTTGCGCGTACTTTTCAGGTATAAAGTTCCCCCATGCCCATTCAGAATAATTTATTGGCTGCCTGCTCTGGCTTGCCGGCTTGGCTGCGTCGGCTGGTCCTGCTGCTGCTGACCGGGCTGACGGCCGCCAGTGCCATGGCCCAGCCCGCGCCCACCCGCACCCGACCCGCCGCGCCCGATACCGTGGCCCACGACGATGCCCACCGCCTCGAAGTGGCCTACACCACGCTGAGCGGTATTTCGGGCCAGGTGCGCTATGTGTTCGACTCGCGCGAGGTGGCCGAGGAGCTGCCCGACATCGCCGAAAACCTGCACGCCATCCGGCACAGCGTGGAGGAAACCGGGCAGGTGGTCGACATCAAGCAGCTGCAAATGTGTCAGCTCATGCTCGGCAATATTCAGGAGCAACTGGCGGAGTGGCGCACGGCCCTGGGCGGGGCCCACGAGGCCCTCGAAGGCATGCAGGCCCGGCTGGTGGGCCTGGCGCATCCGCCCATGCGGCCGGCGGCGCACGATGCGGCGGCCCGGGCCCTGGCGCACGCCGACTCGGCCCTGCAGGCGCGGCAGCAGCGCATCGGCGGGCTGCTGGCCAAGCGGTTTGCCCGCACCCGCGAGCTGCAGACGCAGGTGGCCGCCAACTATATTCAGACCCTGGAACTGCAGGACGAGGTGGGCGACCAGCTGCGGCGCTTCGGGCGCGGCACCATCAAGGCGGCCTTTCCGCCACTGTGGGCGGCGCGGCCCGTGCCGCCGCCCCCCATCGACCACGATGCCCTCGACGACGAGCGGTACAAGCAGGAAATTATCGGCTACTACTTCGCCCACAATTGGGATAACTGGGTCTTCATGGTCCTGATTGGGCTGGTGTTCTACGGCTGGGTCAGCTTTAACTACCGCCGCGTGAAAGCCCAGACGCTGGCGCTGGAGGAAAATTTTCGCTACCTGCGGCCGGGGCCGCTGGCGGCTACCGGGGTGGTAATGTTCAGCCTGGCACCGGCTCTGGAGCTGCACCCGCCGCCGGTGTACCTGGCGCTGCTGCAGGCGCTGCTGCTGCTGGCCCTCACGGTGGTGTTTGCCCGCAGCTGGGCGCGGCCGTTGTTTCGGTACTGGCTGGGGCTGGTGGCGTTCGTGGTGGTGCTAACCCTTACCAACGCCAGCGCCGACAGCGGCCTGGGCGCCCGCTGGGGGCTGCTGGTGCTGAACGTGCTGGCCGTGGGGCTGGGGGGGCTGCTGCTGTGGCGGCTGCGCGAAACCATGGCCTTGCTGCGCTTCCTCATTCCCGTAACCTGGCTCTTTATTGGGTTGAATGGGTTGGCGGTGGTCGGCAACGTGCTGGGGCGGCTGAGTTTGGCCAAGCTGTTCAGCACAGCGGCCATTTTCGGGCTCACGCAGGGGATTGGGCTGGCCGTGTTCGTCGAGCTGTTCACCGAGGCCTTTCACCTGCAGATTCTGGGCAGCCGCTCGGGCGAGGGCCGGGCCGTCAGCTTCGATTTCGACCAGATTGAGAAGCACCTGCTGCGCCTGCTCACGGGCGTGGCGGCGGTGCTGTGGCTGCTGGTGTTCACCTCCAACCTCAACGTGTACACCAGCCTCTACGCCGGGCTTGAGCAGCTGCTCACGACGGCGCACTCGCTGGGCAGCACCAGCTTCACGCTCGGCAACATCCTGCTGTTCTTCTTCATTCTTTTTGTGTCGGCGCAGCTGCAGCAGTACATCGGCTACTTTTTCGGCGAGGTGGGCGAAGACGCCAGCGCCGAAGCCCGGCACCGGGGCTCGTGGCTGGTGGCTGGTGGCGCTGCGGCTGCTGCTGGTGGTGGTGGGCTTCGCGCTGGCCACGGCCGCCACGGGCCTGCCCCTGAGCAAAATTGCCATCGTGTTTGGGGCGCTCAGCGTGGGCATTGGCCTGGGCTTGCAGAGCATCGTGAATAACCTGGTGTCGGGCATTATCCTGATTTTTGAGCGGCCGTTTCACGTGGGCGACTTCATTGAGGTAGCCGGCAAGTCGGGTCGGGTGCTCGATATTGGTATCCGGTCCAGCAAGCTGGCCTCGCTCACGGGCTCGGAAATTATCCTGCCCAACGGCGACCTGCTCTCGCAGCACGTCATCAACTGGACGCGCACCAACGACCACATTCGCGTCGACCTAGTTCTCAAACTGGCCCCCGGCACCGACCTGCAAACCGACCTGCAAACCGCCCGCTCCCTGATTGAGCAAGAGGTGATGGCCAGCCCCTACACCATGCACACGCTGCCGCCCGAAATCCTGCTCAGCAGCGTGAACGGGCAGGAATACGAGTTGAAAGTCTTGTTCTGGGTCACTAATATCCGGCAAGAGCAGCTCACCAAAAGCGAGATTCTGGCCGGCATCTACCGGCGCTTCACGGCGCAAGGGCTGCTGCTGAGCTAGGGGAGCAGCAGTGGGTAAGTCCTAGAGCGGTTTCGGGGTCAGTCTACAGTCAAGAGCGAGTAGGGGCGGGGTCGTACCAGTACTAACCCTGAGACCGCCTCAGTAAGTTTGCCAGGGAACTTCCTGCTGCCTCTTATGAAACAACTAGTGTTATTACTGCTGATTTTGGGCCTGGGCCTGGGCCTGTGGACCGGCTGCCAGCCCCAAGTCACTGTCGAAAAGCCAGCCCCGGCCCCCAAGCCGCATCCGCAGGCGGTGGCCCCGAAGCTGCCCAAGGGCGCGGTGAAGGGCGATTTTGATGGCGACGGCACGGCCGAGTACGTGTGGCTGGTGCCGCCCGAAGTAGTGGATGAGATGGAGTGCAAGGGCGAATGCACCAGCTACCTGCGGTTCTCGAAGGCGCGGTTTCCGGCCATCGCGCGCCCCAACTGCATTGGCGGCACGCCCACCAACCTGGGCGACCTGAACGATGACGGCGGCGACGAAATCGGGCTGCTGCCAGAGTGGTTCGTCGGCTGCTGGATGGATTACTTCGTGTACACCTACCGGGCCGGGCAGTGGCGGCCGCTGGTGGCACCCTTCGCCACGCACTGCAACCAGTGGGAGGCCGAGGTAAAGCCCATCGAGAAAGACCCCGGCAAGAAGGGCTTTGTCCTGATTCGGTACATGGAAATGGGCGACACCACGTTTGCCGTGAAAACGAAGTCGGTGCCGGTGCGGTAGAACTTGGCGGCGGTTCGGGGTCCGGTGGATGTAGGGGCGGGGGCAAGCCCTACCGGGTACGACCCCGCCCCTACATCGTTCAGTGTATAATGAATCCGCAACGGCTGGCTGCGGCTGGTGGCCGGGCTGTTGGGTGCGCAGTGAGGCAGGCCGGGCGCGGGGGGTGGGCATTGCAATAGGGGAGGGTTGGTGGGCCGGCAGGTGCGCCGGGGGCACAAAGGCGTTGGCATACGTCAACGAACGGGGTTAATTACGTCTATAGCCCGCCGCAACTGGTCGAAAAAATTTCGGCCGCTGGTGGGGTTGCTCTTATTTCGTGGCCTATCAATTCTGCTACGGTTATGAAAACGCGCCTCGTCAGCTGCCTGCTTTTCTTCTTGTGGACTGCCGGCTGGAGCGCGCGGGCTCAGGGCGTGGAGGTGCGGGGCGTGGTACGCACCGAAGCCGGGCAGCCCGTGGAATTTGCCACGGTGGTGCTGCTGCAGGCGGCCGATTCGACCAGCAGCGCCCAGGGCACCGTGGCCGATGCCACCGGGGCCTTCGTGCTGCCCGGCGTAGCACCGGGAGCCTACCGGCTGCGGGTGTCGTTTATTGGGCTACAGGCGCGCACGCAGGCGCTGCTGGTGCGGGCCGGCGAGGTGCCGGCCCCGGTGGTGGTGCAGCTGGCCGCCGCCACGGCGCAGCTGGCCGAAGTGAAGGTAACGGCCAACCGGCCCCGCATTACGCAGCTGCCCGACCGCTTGGTGATGGACGTGGCCAACACGGCCCTGGCCACCGGCTACACGGCCCTGGAAGTGCTCGAAAAAGCCCCCGGCGTGTACGTCGACCCCCGGTCGGAGAGCATTTCGCTGAATGGCAAGGGCGCCCTGGTTATCGTGGATGGCAAGCGCACCTACATGTCGGGGGCCGACCTGGCAGTGTTTCTGAAGGGCCTGGCCAGCCAGGAGCTGCAGAAGGTAGAGCTCATTACCAGCCCCGGCGCGAAGTACGACGCCGAGGGCGCGGGCGGCATCGTGAACATCATCACCAAAAAGAGCCTGCTCGATGGCACCCGGGGCACCCTTACGGTGGGCCTGGGCGGCACCACCAACAGCCGGCAGACCGGCGGCTTCACGCTCAACCACAAGCACGGCCCCGTGGCCCTGTACACGGGCTACACCGTGGGCGGCCGCCAGACCACGGCCTCGGAGCAGGCCCAGACCGACTACCTGGCCGATGGCGTGCCCACGGCCACCCACCTGCTGACGGCCACTTCCACCACCCGCCAGCTGGCCCACAACGTGAAGGCCGGGCTCGACTGGCAGTTGAGCCCCCGCACGGCCCTCAACCTGTACCTGCGCGGCCTGCGCACCGACCGCACCAACCCCACGCTGGCCACTACCCGGCTGCTGCTCTACCAGGGCCGGCCCGACTCGACGCTGACCAGCGATACCCGCACCACGTATTTCTCGACGCAGTACGCCGCCAACCTGGGCCTGCGGCAGGTGCTCGACACCCTGAGCACGCTGAGCGCCGACCTGGACTACTCGCGCTTCGAGGCCGCCAGCGACAACCTTATCAGCAACGAGTTCGGGACCGAGCAGGGCTCCGTGCCGGGCCGCAGCCTGTACCTGCGCAACCACCTGCCCACCACCATCAACATCGTGGCCGGGCAGCTCGACTACGAGCGGCGGCTGCCCGTCGGCACGCTGGCGCTGGGGGCCAAGCACAGCTACGTGACCTCGGCCAACGATGCGCGCTACGAGCTGCGGCAGGGCGACGTGTGGGGGAACGATGCCCGCCGCACCAACTACTTCACCTACCAGGAAAACATCACGGCCGCCTACGCCACCTTCGCCGGCAAGCTGCACGGCCTCGACTACCGCCTGGGCCTGCGCCTGGAGCAAACGGCCTCGCTGGGCCAGCTGCGCACCACCGACGAGCGCAACGCCCGCAACTACCTCAACCTGTTTCCGTCGGTGCTGCTGAGCCAGGCCGTGGGCAAGCACGACTTTCTGAGCCTGGCCTACGGGCGGCGCATCCAGCGCCCCAGCTACCAGTCGATGAACCCTTTCATCTACTTCCAGGATGTGTACACCTACTCGCAGGGCAGCCCGTTTCTGCGGCCCGAGTTCACCCACGCCTTCGACCTGACCTATACCCTGAACAGCACCTACGTGCTGGCCGTGGGCTACTCGCAAACCTCCGACGTAATTGCCTGGGTGACGCAGCGCGAAACGCCCGAGTCGCGGGTGTCGCAGACGCGCGCCCAGAACCTGAGCAGCCAGCGCCAGTGGTCGCTCACGGCCACGCTACCGTGGTCGCCGTGGAAGTGGTGGTCCATTTCCAGCTCGCTGAATGCCAATTACACCACCTACCTGCAGCCGGGCGTGGCCAACGCGCCCCGCACCATGCAGGGCGTGTCGGGGGTGGGCAGCGTGTCCAACGACTTTACGCTGCCCGGCAACTGGCACCTGAGTGCCTCGGCCTACGTGCAAAGCGCCCGGCCCGGTGGCGTTACCCGCCAGCTGGGGCAGCTGTCAGCCAACCTGGGGGCGCAGAAGAAATTCATGCAGGACCGGCTGGCGCTGCGCCTGATATACAACGACGTGCTGCGCACGGCTCGCGCCGTCACGATTCAGGAGTTCGACAACCTGCGCGGCCGCGACACCTACCGCTGGGACTCCAATTTTTTCCTGGTGTCGCTCACCTACCAGCTCGGCAACCAGAAGGTGAAAGCCGCCAACAAGAACCATAACGTGACGCAGGATGAAGAAGGACGCATCAAATAGCCCCGCCGCGCTGGCCGACCCCGACCCCGCGGCCCTGGCCACCGCCCCCCTGGCGCGGCTGGAACAGATTGCGGCCCGGCTGCAGGCCCCGCTGCCGCCGTTTGGCCGGCCGGGCTTTTCGGGCGGGCAGCTGGGGCCGTTCCTGTTTCTGTTCGCCTACGCCGCCCTCATCGAAGGGGCTGAGGAGGCCGCGGCGGCCGCCCAGCGCCAGCTGCAGGCCGCCATTCAGGACTTTCTGGGGCTGGCTCCCGGCCTGACGTATTACCGCGAGCTGGCCGAGTTCGGCAGCGTGCTGCTCTACTTGCAGGAGCAGGGCTACCTCGACGAGAGCGTGGAGCCGTTGCTGGAGCAGGTCGACCGCCGGGCCGTGCACGGGCTGGAGGCGCTGGCCGCCCAGCAGCAGTTCGACCCTTTTGTGGGCTATCTGCCGCTGGCGCACTACTTTTTGTGGCGCCACGCGGCGGCGGCTAGCCCCGGCAGTACGGCCATGCTGCGCCTAGCCGTGGATACGCTGCTGCGCGACTACCAGCCCGGGGCCGACGGCACCACGGGTTTCTGGTTTTCGGGCCTGTTTGGCCAGCGCCAGATTTACCTGAGCTGGAGCCACGGGCAGGCCGCTATGATGCTGTTTCTGACGCAGCTGCTGGCCGCCGACCTGCCCTACCGCCGCCCCGAGCTGCGGCAGGTGCTGGCCGGGGCCGCCCGCTACTGCCTGCTGCCGCACGCCCACACCGGCCGCAACCGCTACCCCGACATCGTGGACCAGCCCGGGGCCTCGAACACGCTGAACCTGTGCTACGGCGACCTGGGCATTGGTTTTGCCCTGCTGCAGGCCGCCCGGGCCCTGGCCGATGCCGACCTGGACCGGCACGCCCACCACACCCTGGCCCTGGCCGCCGCCCGCCGCGACCCCGCCGCGTGCAACGTGCACGATGCCTCGTTCATCTACGGGGCCAGCGGCAACGCCATGCTGTTCAAGGCCCTGCAGCAGGATTTTCCGGAGCTGCCGGGGTTTGGCGAAGCCGCCGCCTACTGGTATGGGCAGGCGCAGGCCCTGTGCCAGCATCCCGGCCAGGTGGCCGGCTTCCGGGGGCACTACAACCAGCAGGTGCCCAGCGCGCACTACTCGCTGTTTGAGGGCCTGGCCGGCGTGGGCTTGGCCCTGCTCGAATTCGAAGTTGATTCCCTTCACTTGCTGCCCTTGTTGGGCTACCCCGCTTTCTCATGACCACGGACACCCTTGTTTCGCCCCAGGCCGCTACCATCGCGCAGGGTCTGCGCATTCTGGCCCAGATGGCACCCCCCGCCGTAGCCGACCTGTCGCTCTTCACCGGTAAGCTCGGCCACGTGCTGCTGTATGCCTACGCCTACAAGCACAGCGGCGCCGACGCCCATTGGCAGCGCCTGACCGAAACCCTGGACGACGTGCTGGCCCAGCTGCAGCCGTCCTCGTCGGCCCGCCTGCTCACGCAGCCGGGCCTGCTGCCCAATCTGGCAATGGTGCTGCAGGTGCTGCGTACCGACGACATTGCCGACATCGAGCTGGGCGAAGAAACCCTGACGCAGTTCGACGAGGTGGTGGGCAAGCAGGCGCTGGCCTACATCCGGGGCCGCAACATCGATTTCCTGTACGGGGCCACCGGGGCGCTGCACTACCTGGGCACCCGGGCCGCCGGGCGGCCGGTGGTGGAAGCCACCCTGCGCGACCTGCTGGCCGCGCTGCTCGAAACGCGGGTGGAAGACGAGCGGGGCATTCGCTTTTTCAACGCCCACATCAACCACCTCAACGGCAATACCGACATCAACCTGGGGCTGGCCCACGGGCACTGCGGCCTGCTGCTGGTGCTGCTGCAGCTGCACGAGGCCGGCCTGCTGCAGGATGAAATCGCGCCGCTGGCCGGGCGCATGGTCGACTACCTGCTGAGCCTGGAGCTGCCGCCCGAGCCCGAAAAAGGCCGGGTGTCGTTTTTCCCGGCCCGCCACGAAGACGGCCGGCCCCTGCACGACCCCCTGAACCGCCAGGCCTACAACAACCGCATGGGCTGGTGCTACGGCGACCTGAACGTGGTGCAGGTGCTGCACCAAGCCGCGCGGATGCTGGGCCGCCCCGAGCTCGACGCCCTGGCTTGCCGGGTAGGCGCGCACACCTGCACGCGCCGCGCCGAGTTCGACTCGGGCATCGACAGCGCGCATCTCTGCCACGGCTCGGCCAGCCTGGCCCTGTACTACCGCCAGCTGTATGCCGCGCAGCCGCTGCCCTGCTACCGCGAGGCCCACGCCTACTGGAAGCAGGAAACCCTGGACCGGCTGCCCGCTGCCTACGAGCAGGGCGACGAGGCATTTCAGGCCTCGGGCCTGCTCATGGGCCTGCCCGGCCTGCTGCTCTGGCTGATTACCGAAGAGCTGGGCGAGCCGGTGGCCTGGCCGCAGCTTTTTCTGCTGTAGCAGTTCTGAGGGCGGCCATTTTTCTGGTTTTCACTCTTTTCTCCTTCCCGCTTATGAAAGACTTAGCCATTGGACTGCTGGATTTTGGCGTGCGCCGCCTGTCGATGAACAGCCTGCTGCGCGTGACCGACCTGCTCGACTACGCCGCCCGGGCCGACCAGCTGGGCTTTTCGCGGCTCTGGCTCAGCGAGCACCACATAGGGTCGGCGCGCCAGGCCTGGGGCAGCCCCACCGTGCTGCTGCCCCTGCTGGCGGGCATGACCAGCCGCATTCGGGTGGGAGTGGCCGGCGTGCTGCTGGGCATTCACCAGCCCTACCACGTGGCCGGCGACTACAAGATGCTGCACAACCTGTTCCCGGGCCGCATCGACCTGGGGCTGGCCAATGGCGGCGTGATGCCCAGCGTGGCCGAGCTAGCCACCGGCGTGGCCGGGATGAACATGCCGCAAGCTTTTGCGGATAACCTGGAAAAGCTGTTTTTCTGCCTGCGCCAGGAAGATGAGATGGCCAAGCTGGGCACCGTGCTGCCCCCGTTTCGCGGGTCGGTGCCCGACACCTGGGCCCTCACCACCAACATGGGTAAAGCCCTGCCGCGGGCGCTGCAACACGGCATGAACCTATCGCGCTCCATCTTTCACAAGGGCGCCGACCGGGAGTATCACAAGGCTGCCATGCAGGAGTTCCGCGAGGAGTACCGGGAGCGGCACGGCAAATACCCGCGCACCAACCTGGTGGTGGCCGGGGCCGTGCACCACACCACGGCCAAGGCCAAGGCGGCGGCGGCCCCCGTCGAGAGCGGCTACGACTACAACGTGGTGGGCACGCCGGCCCAGTTTCACGAAACCCTGCTGCAGTTTCAGGAAGACTATGGCTACGACGAAATCATTATTCAGAATGTGGCCCTGCGGCCCAAAGACCGCGCCCTGGCCCTGGAGCTCTGGAGCGAAATGTTCGACCTGAAAAACCGCGCCATGCTTCCCCTCACCAACACGGTTGCCTAAAACGCTGGTTGCCGGTTGCTAGTTTTTGGTTGCTAGTTTCTTGTTTTTAGCTCAATTAGCAACCAGAAACTAGCAACCAGAAACCAGAAACTAACAACCAGGAACCCTTTCCCCTTCCCGCCAATGTCTGCTTTCCCCTATTACCGGCAGCTGGAGACCATGGACTGTGGCCCCACCTGCCTGCGCATGATTGCGCGCTTCTACGGCAAAAATTTCAGCCTCGAAACCCTGCGCCACAAAACCCGGCGCAGCCGCAGCGGCGTGTCGCTGCTGGGCATCAGCAAGGCGGCCGAGCAGATTGGCTTCCGCACCGTCGGGGCCAAGGTGAGCTATAGCGCGCTGGAAGGCACGGCCAATCTGCCCTGCATCGCGCACTGGAACCAGGACCATTTCGTGGTCATCTACAAAATCAAGCGCGGGCGGGTGTACGTGGCCGACCCCGGCCGCTCGCTGCTCTCGTACCCGAAAAAGGAGTTTCTCGAAAAGTGGCAGATAGCCCAAACCCCCGCCGAGGAAGGCATTGTGCTGTTCGTGGAACCCACGCCTTCGTTCTACGCGGTGGAGGAAGAAATCGACTCCTCGATTGGGGTGGCCAAGATTGTGGCCTACCTGCAGCGCCACCGCAAGTTGTTCTGGCAGCTGTTGCTGGGCCTGCTGGTGGGGGCGCTTATTCAGGGCCTGCTGCCATTTTTTACGCGGGCCATCGTCGACATCGGCATCAGCACGCGCGACGTGCGCTTCATCTACACTATTCTGGCCGGGCAGCTGCTGCTGTCGGTGGGCCAAACGGCGGTGGAGTTTATCCGGGGTTGGATTCTGCTGCATATCAGCACGCGCATCAGCATCGCCATCCTGTCCGACTTTCTGATGAAGCTGCTACGGCTGCCGCTGTCGTTTTTCGATGCCACCATCACCGGCGACATCATGCAGCGCATCAACGACCAGCGGCGCATCGAGTCGTTTCTCACCGGCACGCTGCTCAACACCCTGTTTGCGGTGATGAGCCTGCTGGTGTTCGGCACGGTGCTCTTCAGCTTCAGCCGGCCCATTTTCGTCATCTTTCTGGCCGGCAGCCTGCTCTACATGGGCTGGGTGCTGTTTTTTCTGCGTTTCCGCAAGAAGCTTGACTACAAGCGCTTCGACATCGCCAGCCAGTCGCAGAACAATATTATGCAACTGGTGGCAGGCGTGCACGAAATCAAGCTCAACGACTGCGGCAGCCACAAGCTCTGGGAGTGGGAGCGCATTCAGGCCAAGCTGTTTCACTTCAACACCGAGTCGCTCTCGCTGAGCCAGTACCAGCAGGTGGGCGCGTTTTTCCTCAACCACACCAAAAACATTCTCATCATCTTTTACGCGGCGCAGGCTGTGCTGCAGGGCACGCTGTCGCTGGGCGAGATGCTGGCCATTCAATTTATCGTGGGGCAGCTCAACCTGCCCGTCGAGCAGCTCATTCAGTTCAGCCAGAGTGCGCAGGATGCCAAAATCAGCGTCGACCGCCTCAACGACGTGCACCGCGTGGCCGACGAGGAGCCCGAAGACCAGCTGCTGCTCACCCACCTGCCCGACGACAAAACCATTTCCCTGCGCGACGTGGGCTTCACCTACCCCGGGGCCGGCAACCGCGCCGTGCTCCAGGGCCTCAACTTCGATATTCCGCAGGGCAAGATAACGGCCATCGTGGGCGACAGCGGCAGCGGCAAAACCACCATCCTCAAGCTGCTGCTGAAGGTGCAGGTGCCCGAAACCGGCCGCATTGCCATCGAAGACACCGACTACAACGCCATTTCGCACGCCGCCCTGCGCAAAGACTGCGGCGTGGTGATGCAGGACGGCTACATTTTCTCCGACACTATTGCCAACAACATCATGGTGAGCAGCGAGGAGAAAAACCCCGGTCGCCTGCTGCACGCCCTACGCATGGCCAACATCGAGCAGTTTGTGAAAGACTCGCCCCTGGGCCTCAATACCAAGATTGGGGCCGACGGCAACGGCGTGAGTCAGGGCCAGAAGCAGCGCATTCTAATTGCCCGGGCCATCTACAAAAACCCCAGTTACCTCTTCCTCGACGAAGCCACCAACGCCCTGGATGCCAACAACGAAAAGGTCATCATGAGCAACCTCAACCAGTTTTTTGAGGGGCGCACCGTGGTGGTGGTGGCCCACCGGCTGAGCACCGTGCGCAACGCCGACCAGATTATCGTGCTCCAGAAGGGCAAGGTAACTGAGCAGGGCACCCATACCGAGCTGGTGGCCCGGCAGGGGGCGTATTTTCACCTGGTGCGCAACCAGCTCGAACTGGGCAACTAAGCCCGGCGGCGGGAAGTGCGCGCGCCGCCTTACCTTGCCGCCGCCAACTACCCCGGGCCCCTGGTCCGGACCTTTCCCTACCTGATATGTTGGATAAGTCGAAGGGGTTGACGGCCCTGCTTTCCGGTACCAGCGCCAACAAGCGGGCGACGGTGCTGCTGCACATTGCCTTCTGGCTGGTGGCCTACAACTGGTTCGTGTTTCAGAGCCGGTGGCTGAGCGGCAACCTGCACCAGGAGGCCACCACGCTCATGGCCCTCACGCGCAATGTGGTGGTGCTGGTTGTCTTCTACCTGGTGTCCTATTGCATCAGTCCGCGCCGCTACGTGCGGCTCACCTGGCTGTTGGTGGTGCTGCTGCTGCTGTTTTCGGTGGTGGTGTACGGCTTGCTGTCGTACTACTTGCTCAACTACATCGATGTGGCGTACCCGGATATGCCGCCGTACTTTAAGAAAATGACGGCCAACATGTCGGCCCAGGGACCCTGGACGATGTTTATCAACCTGGACGTGCTGTATTTTCACATCGTTCAGTTGATTATCGCGTTTTTCATCCCGTTCATCATCAAGGCGTTCCGGATTATCTTTCAGACCCGCGTGCACAGCATTGCCCTGGAGAAAGACAACCTGAAGCTGGAACTGGACTTTCTGCGCTCGCAAATCAACCCGCATTTCCTGTTCAATACGCTCAACAGCGTTTATTCCCTTATCGAGGACAAGGATAAGACAGCGGCTTCCATCGTGCTGTCGCTGTCGCACATGATGCGCTACGCCCTCTACGACTCGTCGTCGACGGAGGTGGAGGTGGACAAGGAGCTGGCCTTCATTCAGAACTACGTCGAGATTCAGAGCATCCGGCACCGCCGCCGGCTCGACGTCGACCTCGACATTTCGCACCAGCTCGGCACCCAGCGCATTCCGCCGCTGCTGCTCATTAACTTTATCGAAAATGCCATCAAGCACGGCATCGACAAGCTGCTGAAAAAGGCCTGGATACGCATTCAGGCGTATCGCGATGACCAGGGCGCGTTTTGCTTCAGCGTCGTCAATTCCAAGCCCAGCCGCCCCGACGATGAGCACGTCGAGGGCATTGGCATCAAAAACACCCGCCGCCGGTTGAATATTCTGTACCCCAACGCGCACACGCTGCACATTCGCCAGACCGACACCCAGTACGAAATCATGCTCCGGATATGGCAATAGACAAGCGGCTGACCTGTATTATCATCGACGACGAGCCGCTGGCTCAAGAGCTCCTCGAAAAGTATGCTTCGCGGCTGCCCTCGCTCGAGCTGCTGGCTATTTTCGACGATGCCGTGGAGGCGTTGAACGGCGTGGAAACCCTGCGCCCCGACGTGATTTTTCTGGATGTAAACATGCCCCAGATGACGGGCATCGAGTTCCTGCAAACTTTTGCGGCCTACCGGCCGGCGGTGGTGCTCACCACGGCCTATCCCGAATACGCCCTCGAAGGCTACGAGTACAACGTCACCGACTTTATTCTGAAGCCCATCACGTTCGAGCGCTTCGCTAAGGCCCTCAACAAGGTGCGCGACCAGCTGCTGCCTCCCGCGCCGGCCCCGGTCCAGGCCGCCGACGCGCCCGATGGCAAGCGCATGCTGCTCATCAAGGAGAACAAGCGGTTTGTGCGGGTGGCCGTGGGCGACGTACTGTTTGTGGAGGGCATGAAGGACTACCTGAAAATCCATACCACCAACAAGGTCATCATCACGCACATGACCATGACCAAGATGGAAAGCATGCTCGACGAGGCCAGCTTTTTGCGGGTGAACCGCTCCTACATCGTGCAGAAAGCGGCCGTGCGGGCCATCAATGGCAACGTTATCGAAACCATCAACAACGTGGAGCTGCCCATTGGGGTGAATTACCGCGAGGTAATCCGCAAGATTACCGAGAAGGGCGTGCTGTAGGCCCGCCTACCGGGCCAGGAACTTGGCCAGCAGCGACTGCCGCCGCAGCATGATGCGGGCCGTGCCCGAAAACGACGGGTAGAGGGCCGCGCCGGCGAGCGGGGCCAGCGTTATCACCACCGGGTGCTGCTGCTGCCGGGCCGTGGGCTCCACCCGGAGCACGCGGCCCGTAAGGCGGGTGTCGCCCAGCTCGTGCACCTGCAGCTGCACGGCCTGCCCCGGGCGCACGGCCGCGTACTGCTCGCGGCCAATGGTGCCCAGCGCCAGCAGGCGGCCCGGGCCGGCAGCAGTCGGCGGGGCGGCCGCCAGGGTCACGTCAGTCGTCACAAATTCCGGGTACTGAAACCACGCCGTGAAGCCCAGCAGCACCACGAGCAGGCCGATAATTATCAGGTTGCCCCAGCGTAGCACCAGGCTGGGCCGGGTGAGCATGATTTCCTTGATGTCGTTGTGGAGGTAGTTGTCAGACATGGGCATAGCGGACGGTGGTTGGCGGGGAGGAAACGCCCTTGCGCATGGCGAGCTGGGCAGTGTAGTGCTTGTGCAGCAGGGTGTAGAGGGTGAGTTCGTGCTGGCGGGGCTGCGAGAGCACAAACCGGTTGAGGTACATGTGCACGTAGCTGGCCAGCAGGTCGAAGCCCTGGTCGGTGGCCAGGATGCCAGCGGGGTGCCGGGCCAGAATGGTGGCCACCGCCCCCGCCCAGCGCTGCCGTCGGTCGGCAAACTCCTGCACGGCTTCCTCAGTCTCAGTCGCTGCATCCTCGATGGGGTTCAGGAAGCGCAGTAGCTGGCGGCTCTCTTTCCGGTACTTGTCGTTGAGTTGCAGCTGCAGGCCCTTATCGCCGCGAAACTCCTGGAAAAACCCGCGGCTGAGGCGCTCCAGCAGCTGGTGCTTGTCGGGCAGGGCCAGCCCAAAGTCAGTCAGCATCTCGTCGAGGCCGCGCAGGGCCAGCAGCCAGCGGTAGGTTTCGCCCTCGTCGCCGCCCAGCAGGTTCAGCACGCGGGCAGTGGCCAGGCTGTCGTGGCCAAACAGCTCTTCCGAGGTTTCAATGTTGTCGGCCCCGTAGCGTTCCAGCTCGCGCACGTAGGTGTCGAGCTGCACCTTGTGGAGGCGGCCCTGCGCCAGGGCCGGGGCCAGGGCCTCGTTCAGCTCGTGCAGCAGCGTGCCCAAATGCACGGCCGGCGTTTCGGCCAGCTGAAAACGCAGGCGCAGATGAAACTGCGGGTCGTTGTAGCGAATAAAGAACCACTGCCGGATAATGCCCCGCGCCCGCCACTGCTCGGCCAGCGGCAGCACCACGGCGCACAGCAGCTGGTCAAGCGATTTGGTGCCGCCGTACAGCTTCAGGTAGGCCCACTCGCTGCCCGGCAGAAACTCCCGGGCCGGGAGCGCGGCGTTGGTCCGGGCGCTGCCGCCGGCCTGGGGCCGGCCCGCCGCGTTAAACAGCGGCAGCAGCACTTCGTTGCCGAAGCGCTGGCCCTCGGGCCCCACGAAGCAGCGCTCGGGCGTGGCCAGGTACTCGGTGAGGCGCAGCACCCCGGTCTTTTCGAGCTGTTGCAGCAGCAGCTGCCGCGCTGTCGGAAAGTCGCTGTCAATCAGCAGCTCGTTGTCGTGCTCGGTCAGGCAGAAGTAGCGGGGCAGGCCGTGCGTGGCCAGGTAGGCGCGCAGCTGTTCGTCGGTAACCGGGCCGGTAGCTTTGGCTCCCACCAGCAGCTCGCGCCGGATGCACCAGCGGGCTTTGGCTACGATAATGTTCTTATACTCCACGCGCGGCAGGAAGGCCTGCTCGTTCAGATTGCCCCAGCTCCAGCCGGTGCCCGAATAGAGGCGGTCCTTCTGCAGGTCGCACAAAAACCGGTACATGGGCAAGCCGGTGGTGTAGTTGTGAGCCGTGGAGAGGCGCGGTATCACCTGCTTGCCGAGGCGGCGCGAACGCAGCACCACCCGCCCCTGCCGCACCGATACCAGCAGGTCGTGGGCCGGCAGCTGCTGGTCGGCCGGCACGGTGGCGGGGCTCAGAAACGGAATTTCGTAGGCGCGCAGGTTCGGCCGCATCAGAATGTTGCCCACCCGGGCCTCGGGCAGGTGCACCACTTCGGCATACACCACCCCGTCGGTATCGGGCTCGGCGCGGCGCAGGGTGGCCCGCACGTCGGCCAGCAAGGCCTCGTCGCCGTAGCAGAAGCGGCCCAGCAGGTTGGCCGCCGACGGCCCCGAGCACACGCCGAGCGCAAACTGAAACTGCCCGGCATCGAGCTCCCGGGCCGATTCGGCCAGCAGCGAGCCGAAGGCGTAGAGGCTGGCCGGGGTGGCCGTACCCGCGTCGGGCTGCTCGTCGAGGCCGGCCAGGTCGGCGGTGGTCAGCGCCACCACGCGCGTCTCGTCGCGCAGGGCGCGGTGGTACAGGTCGTGGGCCAGCTGCACGCTTTTCTTCCAGCTGGCGGTGGGCGTGGTGGGTTCCGGGCGCGGACTGATGCCTTCGAGCACGGGCAGGTAGTCGCCGTGGCCGGGGCTGGCGTGCCCGTAGCCCACCCCCGATTCGTTGTCGAGGGCCAGCAGTAGCGGGACTTCCTGCTCTTCAAAGCGCGCGCTGAAATCTTTGGCGAAGCGGCCAAGGTCGGGTGGCAGCTGCAGGGTGCCCAGCCGGCACAGCTCGCCCACCTGCCCGGCAATGGTGCCCACCACCGAAGCGGCCAGCTCGTTGCGCTCGGTGTTATAGAATAAGTCGGTTTGAATCAGGTCTTTCGAACCTGATGGGCTGTACGTGTCGCTTAGCAGCTGGTGCGTTTCCTGGAAGCTGGCTACCCCGCCAGTGGCCAGCAGAGCCAGCAGGCGGTGCAGCGGAACTAGGTCGGCGGCGGGCACTTTGCCCGCCAGGCGAGCGGGCAGCCCATCGAGGTACAGCTCGCCGGTGATGGTCGGCTCCAGCTCACTCATCAGGAGCTGCGAGTCAATCAGCTGGTGCAGATATGCCCGCGCCTCCTCGCCCGAAGCGGTGGGCTCGGCCTGGCACACCAGGGCCAGCAGGTCGGTAAAAGTGCTGCCGGCGGCGGCGGCGGCCAGCAGTCCGGTCAGGTAGCTGGTGGCGGGCACCGAAGTCAGGGTGTAGCTGCGGCGCTTGTTTTTGACGGTGAATTCGACGTAGCGGAACGTGTCGCCGGTCTGGTAAAGGCTGTTATTGGGGAAATAACGCAGGTTTTCGCGCAGCGCCGGCGAGGTCAGCAGCTCCTGCACCAGCTCGCTCACGTAGTTCATGTCAAGCCGCGAATGCTTGCGCAATGCCTGGTCAGCAAACCGGATATCGGTTTGGGCACCCACCTGGCCCCGGGCGCACCCTGCAAACAGGCCGTAGGGCGTGCTGCGGGTACTCATGCGCAGCACGTACTTGTACAGCGTCAGGGCCAGCTTGTCGGCCTGTTTGGCCGAGTCGGTGCCGCCGCTGGCCAGCGCTTTCAGCAGCTCGGCGTGCAGCGCTGGCGAAGCCGTATAAATGGCTTCCTGGAGCAGTGGGTCGGCAAAAAAAGTCAGCAGTCGGGGCAGCAGCCCCTGCGGCGCTTCCTGCGTATCGGCGTGCAGCTGCCACACCGTTTGCACGGGCAGCAAAGGCCGCCGGAGCACATAGAAGCTTTCGGGTTCGAGTTGCAACGGCAACGCTGGCGGAGCGGAGGAAAGGCGCATGGCACGGTAAAGCTAATTCGGGCATAAAAACCACTGCCCGGGCCGAAAATAAGTCTTTGGGGCCAACTGTCTGCACCGCGCAGCGGCCGGCAGCGGCTCCCCGGAATGGGTAGTTGGGACCTTGAAGGCAGGCAAAGCGGCCGGGTGGCCCACTGGGAAGCGACGCGCGGGGTAAACCGACCCCGGTCCGCGCCAAAATAATGCGGCGGATAGCATTTCGGGTAGCACAACCTGCGTCGTGCTACCCGAAAGCTAAAAGCCAACCGAGTCGTTACTCCTGCGTTGGCAGGCCCCGGCAGTTGACCGGGTTGCAGCTAAACGCCGGGCACGACGACTGCCCGCCCTGGGTGGTTTGTTCCGGCTGCTGCCCTCCGGCAATGGTACTGAGTTGGTCATCATCGAGTTTGGCAATGATTTCGCGGTCCAGTAGCAAGATGCGGGATAGGGTGATTCGCTTTTTTTTCATAGCGGCGGGCCATAGCTCCCGTCAGGGCTAGCCGTTGCAGGAGCAGGCCTGGCACGAATTAATCGTGGGGAAGAAGTCGGCGGCTTCCTGCTGAACGCCACCGCCGTTGCACGTATTGGTGCCGGCAGCCAGGCCGCCTTCGAGCGTGCCGAGCTGGTCTTCGTTGAGCTTGGCGATGGTTTCCTTGTCGAGCGACAGGGCATTATCGAGTTTGATGGCTTTCTTTTTCATGGGGAGGGTTGAGGTGTAAGTGATTTGAGAGAAAAAAGTCTTGGCAATTATCCGTTACACGGCATCAAACACGTTGCAGGAGCATGCACTACACGATGCGTTAGTTTGTTGAAAATCACTGCCGTTACAGGTAAGGGTAGTTGGTGAGGCCAGGCCGCCTTCGAGCGTATTGAGTTGCTCTTCGTTGAGGCGCGAGATGGTTTCCTTATCGAGCGAGAGTGAGGTTTCGAGCTTGATGACTTTCTTCCTCATCGCAGAGATAAGAACTGGGGCGAACGAAGAAAATGACCTAGCCTACCGGCCCGTTGCAGGAGCAAGCATCGCAGGAGGGGCCGGTTTGGAAGCCTTCCTCGGCCAGCCGGGCGCAGGTATTGGTGCCGCCGGCAGCCATGCCGCCTTCGAGTTGGCCCAGCTGCTCTTCGTTGAGCCGCGAGATGGTCTCCTTGTCGAGCGACAGCGAGTTTTCGAGTTTAATGACTTTCTTTTTCATACCAAGGAAAGCAGATGCGGTTGCGGTAATGAATTAATGATTGCAGGAACAAGCCTGGCACGAAGCAATCGTACCATTATCGAGGGCGGCGTCCTGCAAACCGGCGGCGTTACAGGTGTTGGTGCCGCCGGCAATCATGCCGCCTTCGAGCGTGCTGAGCTGGTCTTCGTTGAGCTTGGCGATGGTTTCCTTGTCGAGCGACAGGGCATTATCGAGTTTGATGGCTTTCTTTTTCATGGGGAGGGTTGAGGTGAAAGATGAAAAAAACGGGAAATAAAAGTCAGCGGTACGGGCCGGCACCGGGCGCTGCTTTGTGGGAGCGGAAGCCGCAAATGGCTCCGCAATGCTATTGGCGGGCCGTAGTTGGCCGGGCCTGTAAATGCTGAAGGGCTTCGTCGTCCTCAATCCACCAGTAGGTGTTCTCCGGCTTTATCTCGGCAGGCTTACCACCGAAAAAGTGGTCCATTTCGACGCTGGAAAGCTGGTCGGTGGCAGCAATAGATTTTGCCGCTTTGCTCGTTAAAAAATTGAGCGCCCGCTTGATGGATTGCATGGAAGAAGGGAGAACTAGTGGTTAGAAGACCTTACAAATGAATTAGTCCGTCAGACGATAAAAAAATAAAATAGACCAAGTGAAGTAAAAGTCATCTGAATAATGCCCCGTATTTCGACGAACCCGGGAGCGTTAGCGAGAAAATAAATAAAATATAACGTGTATTCGCCCCCGTAATCAAATATCAATTTAAAATATTATGGTGTGTATTATCAGCTGTTTGTCAGTTGCAGGCGGCAGCAGGGCCGAGCGTTTAGACGCCCGAGCATTCATTCCGCCGCTCGGGCTGGTTGGTATTAGCTGGCACAGATTTTCCGGCCACGAGCTACCTGTTCGTGCGTTGCGACTGCATCCCAGCGCCTTTTATAATCGCCAGCGCTTGTGAGCAGGCGCGCACGGTTATTTGAAGACAAGGGATGTCAGACAGCGGATGCTGCCGCAGTTACTTCTCGGTGCGGCTTTTGGCAGCGTAGGGCCGGAGACGAGGGCATAAAAAAAACCTGTCATTCTGCATGACAGGTCAGGGCGAATCCGGAAGGATTTTTATTTCTTAAAGCACGCGCTAAAATTTAGCCATTGTCTGCGTGACGGCATTCGCGAAGTCGTTATAAGTATACGGCTTGGTCAGTAGTTGAACGTGAGGGATGCTGACCTGAGCGACGGATTCAGGGGGGAATGCCGACGTAATAATTATGTTAGAAAAATGGGCCGCGAACAACCTCATTTCCGGGCTTATCCGAAAGTCGTTGGAGGGATTGTCCAGTAAATCCAGAAATACAATGTCCACGTCCGGTAATTCCGAAGGCGAGGTAATAGTTTCTATCAGCCATTTTATTTCGAGCCCCACGAAACGGTTGATATATTTTACCAATAACTCCTGCGCCAGATATTCATCTTCGATTATTCCGCAAGTAAACACGTGGTGGTTGGGGGAATAGTGAAAATTAAACGATGGGTAGATAGTAACCGGTGAGAGAGTACACTTCTCACATCTGCTCAGGAAGCAGAAAGGCTCAGAAAAGAGCCCTAGCGATGGCAACTCGATTTCTAAAGAGGGTTTCTTTGGAAGTTGCGAAAACCAATCCAGGACACGAAATAGCAGCGCCTGGAGCCTGCTGGTTTCGTGTCCTGGGTTGAGCGAAGCTTCGAAAAAAGTGAGGTGCTCACTTAAGAATTAGCCAGTAGTTCGAATGAGGTGGTGCCAAAATCCGGGCTGCTGCCCAAACCCGGCGCATTAGACGCTACGCTGCTACCCTATGCCAGCACTGATTAATCTTCGCAATGGCGGTTTGCCGAATTAAAGCGTCTCGCAGAGGGGCGTTGAAGTAGTCATGTGCAGCAAGGCATGGCCTATTGCCGATGCCGGAGTGGTAGTCAACTGCGAAACAACTTCCTTGTAGAAAGGCAGCTTGGCGGTAGTAGAAAGTTTCTTTTTCATATTCGATGAATGAGAAAAATGTGGAAAAATGAAGTGAACCAATTCGATTCGCAGGTAAAGCAACGATGCAGAAAAATATAAATCGTCGATTTTCGACTAATTGAGGGAAGTCTTCGACGTTTCGAGTTGGCACAGTGCAGCTACTATCCGGTGGCAGCCATGTTTTTACTGATTTTTCCTGCTGATTATCAGCATTCAACATGATTTTTGCCCGTGGAATCGGTTCCTAGATTTGAATTTGCGAGTGAGCATGGGCCGTTCGTATTCTGCCGCGCGGGGCACCAGGTTACATAGCGCCCCGCGAAGCGCTTCATCCCACCACTTTCGCAAACGGGGAAATCCGGGCATCAACCGCCCCCGCCAATATTTCGCGAGCAGTGAATTGGCAGTTGCCTCACCGGCCTTGTGCCAGCGCAAACGCTTGGCCAGGTCGGAATCAGGGACGGGTAATGATGCGCGAGTAGCTGCTCGGCTGGGCCTTAGCCCTGCGCGCCTAGGGCCACTAGCAGCCCGAGCAGCCCAAGCAGTGTGAGGCCCAACAGGCGGGGCAGCAGGGTGGAGGAAGCGCGGCGGGCAAGGGCGGACGAGGACATAGCGGAAGGGAATAAATAGTGGTAATACTCAAAGCTGCTTACCCGCCGGTCGCCGCGCAAATCAATTCGGCCACTGGCGGACTAGCATCGGCGAATGCGGCCTGGGAGGCGGCCACGCCACCAGCGGGTGGGTGCCACAGCTACGCCAAACCAACCCCGGCCGGATTGCCGGGCCGGGGCCGCTTTCGGGCCGGAGCCGGGGCTGCCTCGCCGGCAGGCCCGGCCACCGCCCGGCTCGCCGCAACTTCTCTCCCTGTACTGTTCTGCTTAGCCCCGCTAGCTGGCCAAAAGCCCGAATTTTACGGAACCTGCGGCCTTTTGGGGCGTAAACGGAAGCAGTCGGGTATATCCCCGGCTTCGTTTTATTCCCTCTCCATCCGATGAGCATCTTCAGTAGCGACAAACTCAAGGGCAAGAAAATTGCCATTATTGCCACCGATGGCTTCGAGCAGGCCGAACTCGATGAGCCCAAGAAATACCTCGAAGGTGAAGGTGCCGAAACCCACGTCATCTCCCTCAAAAGCGGCTCCATCAAGGGCTGGGACGGCCCCAAAAAGGATTGGGGCGACAAAGTGGACGTCGACAAAGTCATCACCGACGTGCAGCCCGCCGACTACGACGCCCTAGTGCTGCCCGGCGGCCAGATGAACCCCGACATCCTGCGCCTGAACAAGGATGTGGTAAGCTTCGTGAAGCAGTTTGCCGGCTCGGGCAAGGTGCTGGCCGCCATCTGCCACGGCCCCTGGCTGCTGGTGGAGGCCGACGTGGTGCGGGGCAAGCGCGTGACGAGCTGGCCCAGCCTGCACACCGACCTGAAAAACGCCGGCGCGCAGTGGGAAGACTCCGAAGTGGTGTGCGACCACGGCCTCATCACCAGCCGCAAGCCGGAGGACATTCCAGCCTTCAACAAGAAAATCGTGCAGGAGATGCTGGAACCCCAGCACGGCGGCAACCAGTAGGCCAGGCCAGCCAGGCCAGCCAATACGAAAGCCCCAACCAGTCGTGCTGGTTGGGGCTTTCGTATTGGCTGGCTGGCCCACGACTCCGGGGCCGCTAGGGCTGCAACAGCGGCCAAGTGCCGGCTAACCAGTGCAGCAAGCCCCATACTATTCCATCGAAGAGGAGCAGGAAGCCGCCCTGCACCCACAGCGCCCGCCCGTAGCCGAGCAGCCGTTCGGGCCGCGCTATTCCGGGGCGGGCAGCCCGCCGGCGCAGGTAGCTGCCCGTCAGCACGTATAGCACATCGAGCCCGGCGTTGCCGCCAAACAGGTTTTCGTAGTAGCGCTGGGTAGTGAGCAGCTCGGTCGCGTCGAGGCTGGTGGGAGGCGTGAAGTGCAGGTGCAGAATGCCCCAGGCGGCCAGCGCGGCGTTCACCAGGTTCCACAGCACGTTCAGGCTGTAGAAGTGGAAGGGCTCGTAGCGGCGGTCGGCCTGGGCCAGGTAGTAGCCGCCGCCAATCAAATTCAGCAGCACCCAGGCCGCGAGCACGGCCAGCGCCTGCCCCAGCACGTGCTCGCGCTGCATAAACTGCGCCGCCAGCGCGGCGGCCGAGGCGGGCGGCAGCATCAGGCAGGCGGGGCTATTTGCGGGAGCCAATGCCCAGGTACACCTGGATGCACTGGTTGCGCACGTTGCCAGTGGTGGTGATGGCCGTGGTGCCGTACTTCAGACTAGCCCCGTTCTGGTAGAGGTCGGCCAAGCTCAGCTCGTAGCGCACGCCCAGGCGGCCGATGCCCAGGCGGGCTTCGGCCCCACCCACCACGCCGTAGTCGAAGCTGTTGTAGCCATTGGCTTGCAGGTCGAGGTTCTGGCCGTCGCGCAGCACCTTGGTGAGCAGGCCCACCTGCGGCCCCAGGTGAAAGCTGAGCGTTTCGGTGAGGTTGCCCACGAACAGTACGGGCAGCTCGATGTAGTCGAGGCGGGTGTCGAACGCCGGATAGGGCGTCATCACGGGGGCGGTGCCGGAGCCGCTGCTTACCGAGCCGGCATCGGTGTGATAGCCCTTGCGTGAGTACAGTACTTCTATCTGGAGCGAAGCGAAGTTGTTGAAGCCAAACTGCGCGTAAGCTCCGCCGTTGAAGGCGGCCAGGGAGTTGGCGTTGGGGAATAGGTCGACATCGCTGCCCTTTACGTAAGCCACATTGTAGCCCCCTTTGATGCCCACGCCGGAATTGCGCGATTCGTTGCCGGAGCCCCCGTTGTCGTAAGCGGTCGAGCTCATGCCGCCCTGAGCAAAGGCGGGAGTGGCGAAGCCAGCCAGAGCCAGCAGAAGGAAAATCTTTTTCATCAGCAGCAAAGGGAAACAGTTGATAAAGAGTCCGGCCATTGCGGGCCGGTCGCTAAGCGATACGATAAAACAAAAATAGAGGCCCATGAGGCCTCTATTTTTATGCTGAGATTGCCAAATGCGGGCTATTGCCGGAAGCCCACCGATACGTAAAGCTGAATCACCTGATTGTGAATCGACGGGTTGTACGATGGCGTAGTGCTGCCAGCAAAATTAAATTTGGTGCTGGTATCGAAGATTTTGCCGAACGACAAGTCGTAGCGGGCACCAATACGAGCCGGGCCCACACGATATGCCCCGCCGACGATGCCGCCGAAGTCCACCGTATTAAAGCCGTTTTCGGCCAGCCCAAGAATCTTATCCCCCGATTTGGCATTGGTCAGCAGTGACACCTGCGGACCAATGTGCACCGCGAAGTTGTCGGTCAGGTTGGCTACGTAGAGAATCGGCAGCTCAAAATAGGCCATCTTGGTGGCCTGGTTGGTTTTCACTTGCTGCGTACCGTTGTAGGACGTTACGTCGGAATTGTAGCCCTTGCGGTTGTAGAGCAGCTCCACCATAACAGAGGAGAAATTGTTGAAGCCAAACTGGCCGTACACCCCGGCGTGAAAATCGTGGTAGGCCGAGCCATTGGGAATGTCGTCGCCGTAGGGCCGCGAGAAGTTGTAGCCCCCTTTCACCCCGAAG
The DNA here is from genome assembly GCA_025354605.1 of Hymenobacter sp. Classification (GTDB taxonomy): domain Bacteria; phylum Bacteroidota; class Bacteroidia; order Cytophagales; family Hymenobacteraceae; genus Hymenobacter. Next base: position 33,864 of record JANXMN010000209.1, read on the forward strand.
CCGGTATTGCCCGAGTCGGTCGATTTCCCGCCGGTGTAGTCTTTTGAGGTGAGGGTGCCGCCTGGCCGGGCCTGGGCAAACGCGGCGGTAGACGTGGTAACGGCCAGCAGCAGAAACAGAAGAGACTTTTTCATAATAAAAACTTATATAAGGGAATGAGCACCAGGGTTTCCCGAAAAAAAGGAAACGATATTTTGGTTGTGTCCTATACTTTCTCCGGCGCGTCAGGGTTGTCTGCGGGCCGTATTTTGCCGAAAAAGCCGGCGGGCGTGCGGCTCATTGCGGGCGCATCCCTACCTTTGGGCACTTGGCTTTCCCTGGTGGGGCCAGCAGCCGGGGAGTTAGCTCAGTTGGTTCAGAGCGCCACCCTGACACGGTGGAGGTCGTTGGTTCGAGCCCAATACTCCTCACGGAAACCCTCATTGCCGCGCGCAGTGAGGGTTTTTTATTGCGGTGCACCCGGTTTACCCTTCCATGCTTGTGAGCCCGGTGCCGCTGCTCGCGTAGCGCCGGGCCGGGAGCAGCGCCCGGTTAGCCGGTAGTTGTAGGCGGCGGGCGGGCACTCGGCACACGCTATGAAGGCCTAGGCCAACCGCGAAGCGACTATTGGCTGCCCTGACTTATCGGCCAATTATGTACCTTGTTGGCCTCCAACCTTCCT
>JANXMN010000216.1 GCA_025354605.1 Hymenobacter sp.
CACGAATACGGTACCGCCGCCATCGCAGGCCACGCCGTTGGGAGAGTTGAACTGGGCGGTCACGGCCGGGCCGTCGGCGAAGCCCGCCGTGCCGCTGCCAGCCAAGGTGCTCACCACGCCCGTGGCCGCCACAATCTGGCGGATGCGCTGGTTGCCATAGTCGGCCACGAAGACGTTGCCACTGCCGTCGCAGGCTACCCCGGTAGGGTTACTAAATTGGGCGGCCGGGCCGGTGCCGTCGGCAAAGCCCTGCGCACTGCCGGCCAGGGTACTCACCGCGCCCGTGGCCGCCACGATGCGACGGATGCGGTGGTTGCCTTGGTCGGCCACGAAGACGTTGCCGCTGCCGTCGCAGGCCACCCCGTAGGGGAAGTTGAAGCCAGCGGCCGGGCCCGTGCCGTCGGCGGAGCCCGCCGCGCCGCCGGCCAGGGTGCTCACCGTGCCCGTGGCCGCCACAATTTTGCGGATGCGGTGGTTGGCTTGGTCGGCCACAAAAACGTTGCCGCTGCCGTCGCAGGCCACCCCGGTAGGGTTTCTGAACTGGGCGGACGCGGCCGCGCCGTCGGCGAAGCCCGCTGTGCCGCTGCCGGCCAGGGTGCTCACCGCGCCCGTGGCCGCCACAATTTTGCGGATGCGCTGGTTGCCATAGTCGGCCACGAAGACGTTGCCACTGCCGTCGCAGGCCACGCCGTAGGGAGAAAAGAACTGGGCGGTCGGGCCCGGGCCGTCGGCGAAGCCCGCCGTGCCGCTGCCGGCCAGGGTGCTCACCGCGCCCGTGGCCGCCACGATGCGACGGATGCGGCTATTGTTCCTATCGGCCACGAAGACGTTGCCGCTGCCGTCGCAGGCCACCCCGTAAGGGAAGTTGAATTGGGCGGACGCGGCCGGGCCGTCGGCAAAGCCCGGCGTGCCACTGCCCGTCAGGGTGCTCACCACACTCGTGGTCGAAGCCTGGAGGCCCGTGGTCAGGTTGAGCCAGGCAGTGCCGTTGTAGTAGTACATGCCCGGCGCGAAATCGGTCTGAAATATCATCAGCCCCGCCACGGGGGCAACAATGGCCGCGCGCTGCGCCGAGGTAAGGCGCGGAAAGAGTACCCCCTGGGTGGTCGATTTTATTTCTAGCGCGGCCGAAGCGGGCGGGAAAGCGTTGCCAATACCGACGCTCTGGGCCAGGGTGACCAGAGGCAGCAGCGCCAGTAGGAAGGCATATAAGGGGGCGAGTCTCATATGAAAAACGGTTAGAAAACGAGGAGCAAGGCTTTGTTCAGACCGCTACTGGCCGCCCCAGCCAGCGTAGTTGCAACTTATCTCTTTTAAACAAATATAATTATTTTTTTGTATTTAACTGACCTCCCTTCCCAAAAACCGCACTGGGTCGGCCTGGGTCGCTGCTTCGCTCCCCTTTCCGTGGTTCCCACGGGGTGGTGTTTTCCACGGTAAAAAGCGCTTGGTTGACGACTATGCTCTGCTGGGCGACCCCCGCTACCGAGCCCTACCTGCTGGTGCTGCAAACCAGCGAGCTGGCCGTCGGCGGCTGGCGCGTGCGGGGGTAATTATCAGACAGGCCCGGCCGGTCCCCGTAAGCTGGCCGGGCCTTTTTCGCACTCGCTATGACCGATTCTGCTATGCCGTCCGCCACGCCGGGCCTGTCCGATATATACACCCCCTCCGCGATGCTGCTGAGCCTGCTCGCGGTGGGCAACCGGGCGCTGCTCTCGCGCCGTGAAGACCCGCTGCCGCGTGCCCTGGCCGCTTTGGGCTACGACATGGCCGCCGTGAACCGGGTGGCCGAGGTGAAGGACAACGCCAGCCTCTACGCGCTGCTGCGGGAAGCCCCCGAAACCTTTGCCAACCATCTGCTGCTGGGCCAGCTGGCGTATGCCTCGCCGCTGGGACCCGGCCTGGCGGCGGTGTTTGCCGCCGACGACTCGGCCCCCGCCCCCGTGCTGGCCCAGCGCCGGGCCGAAGTGCTGGCCTACGTGGCCCATCACGGCGCTTGGTTTGGCCAGCTGATTGAGAATTTCCTGCTGACCCGCTACGAAGAGGAAGACCAGGCCGAGGTAGCCCAGGAGCGGGCCGCTTTCCGGGCCAGCGCCGAAGCGGCCTTCGCCACCTGGCGGCACTCGCTGGGGGCCCTGGTGCTGCCCGCCCCCGCCCCGGTGCTGCCGCCGCTGCCCGGCCCCGGCTGGTCGCTGCTGCCGATGCGCGTGCAGCTGGACATGCTGGCGATGGCCACCACCGTGCTCAGGCTGTTCCCAAGCCTGACCCACCACCCGTTTGCGACGGCCGTGGAGGCCTTGCCCGACTACCACTCCCAGCGGCTGGAGGAGCTGGGCGAGTACCTGAGCACCGCCCAGGCCGACGAGCGCCTGTCGCTGAGCCGAGTCCAGGGCCTGCTGCTGTATCTGGCGGCCCACGTGGTGATGCTGCTCTTCGTGAGCGACGTGCTCGATGGCGAGGGCCTCGACGACCTGCTGCGCCGTCGCTCTACCCAGGGCCCGGGCTTCGAGGAACTGACACCCGAAGCGGTCAGCCAGCTGCGCGAAGCCGCCGCCATCATGCTCAGCGGCTACATCGACGTGGTGCGCGAGCACCAAAGCGAGGCCGCCGATTTCCAGGCCCTGGAGGCACGGCTGGCCCCGGTGCTGGCCCAGGCCGTGGGCTGAGGGGCGGAATGCCGGTGTTGGTCGTTCCCTCGCGCGGACTCGCAGAGTCCACGCTACGAGGCGGGCAAGGCCGCTGCGCTCTGCCAATGGCTTACCTTTCGCTCCGCCAGCCAACTTATTAGCACCGGAATATTCCCTGGGCCCCGAACGCCCAGGGGCCGGCGGTTGATTTTTCCCCGCCGCGCGACCGCTTATGAGCCATCCAAGAAAACTGACCGAGCTGGAAGCTACCGCCATCTGCGGCAACGACATTTCCTCGTCGTGCCTGTACGTGTCGGCGCTGGCCATTTCCTACGCCGGGCAATACGCCTGGCTGGCCTTATTAATAGTGGGGGCGGTGCTGTTTTTATTCCGCAAAATCTACGGCGAAGTGGTGGGCGCCCTGCCCCTGAACGGCGGGGCCTACAACGTGCTGCTGAACACCACGAGCAAGCACAACGCCGCGCTGGCGGGCTGCCTCACCATCCTGTCGTACATGGCCACGGCGGTGCTCTCGGCCAACGAGGCCATGCACTACCTGCACACGCTGTGGGCGGCGCTGCCCATCATCGGGGCCACGCTGGGGCTGCTGGGGCTGTTTTTGCTGCTCACCATCCTGGGCATCTCCGAGTCGGCGAAGGTGGCGGTGGTTATTTTCCTCGCCCACCTGGCCTCGCTCACGCTGCTGGTGGGGGTGGCGGGGTGGTACATCATCACCCACGGCATGCCACACCTGGCGCTCAACTTCCAGGTGCCCTTGAAGGGCGGTAGCATCGCGGGGGCGCTGTTTTTCGGGTTCAGCGCGGCCATGCTGGGCATTTCGGGGTTCGAAAGCTCGGCCAACTTCGTGGAGGAGCAGGCTCCCGGCGTATTTCAGAAAACCCTGCGCAACATGTGGGTGGTGGTCACGGTGTTCAACCCGCTACTGGCGTTTGTGGCCATCGCGGTGCTGCCGCTGGCCACGGTGGGGCCGCACGCCGAAACGCTGCTCTCGTACCTGGGCACCGTGGCCGGCGGGCGCTGGCTGGGCGTGCTCATTTCGGTCGATGCCGTGGCCGTGCTCAGCGGGGCGGTGCTCACCTCGTTCGTGGGCGTGAGCGGGCTAATGAAGCGCATGGCCCTGGACCGCATCCTGCCCGAGTTCTTTCTGAAGGAAAACGGCCGGCACAGCAACTACGTCATCCTCGTTACCTTTTTCCTGCTCTGCGTGTCGGTGCTGCTCATCACCCACGGCGAGCTGGGGCCGCTGGCGGGCGTGTACACCATTTCGTTTCTGTCGGTGATGTCGTTTTTCGCCTACGGCAACTTCCTGCTTAAGAGCAAGCAGCCGAATCTGCCCCGGCCGCTGCGGGCCAGCATCATCACGGTGGGGCTGGGGCTGGCCGGCGTGCTGGTGGCGCTGTTCGGCAATATCAAGCTGCACCCCGAAGACCTGGTTGTGTTTCTGGAATACTTCCTGCCCTCGATGTTCCTGGTTTACTTCATGCTCAACCGCACCAGCGTGCTCCAGATGCTGCGCATGGCCGTCGACAGCCTCACGCGGCCCCTGCCCCGGGCGGCCCGCGTGCTGCGGCTGCTGGTGTGGCGGCAGCAGCGCGAGCTGGCCCGGCAGGAATACATATTTTTCACGAAGGGCGACAACGTCGTCAACCTTAACAAGGTGATGGCCTACGTGGTGGAAAACGAGTTTACCAGCCGCCTCAAAATCGTGACCCTGCTGCAGTACGACGAAGAATATCCCGAGGAGCTGCTGCGTGACATCATCGTGCTGGACCGGGCCTATGAGCAGATTGAGGTAGACGTGGTCATCATGACGGCCCACCTCGGCCCGGAGCTCGTGAACGACCTGTCGAAGAAGTGGGGCATCCCCAAGAACTTCATGTTCATCGGCTCGACCGGCGACTGGGCGCCCTACCACATTTCGGAGCTGGGCGGCGTGCGGCTGATTATTTAAGGAAACGCTGCCTGTCATTGCGAGGAGGCACGACATTCCGCGCATCAGGCGGCGACAATCCGTCCTGTCAAAACCAGACACAGTCTTTAGCACAAAGCCCCGGTATTGCGCAGTACCGAAGCTTTGTGCTGTAAAAAGGGCTTGTCGCGCTATGGGGTTGGTCGCTGAGAACAGGACGGATTGCCTCGTCGTGCCTCCTCGCAATGACAGACGTCGTTCCTTAAAACCGCAGGTTCAGCGAGGCCAGGAAATTGGTTTTGGCCTGCGGGTAGTAGTAGGTGAAATACTGGGCCTGGCCGCCGCTCACGTAGCCGTAGGTGTAGCCGTTGTTCACATACTCGGATGCAAAAACGTTGTTGACGAGCACGGCCAGCTCCACCTCGCGCAGGCCGGCGAAGTGGTCGGGGTGCCAGAGGTAGCGCACGCGTACGTCCTGCACGTAATAAGAAGCGAGGCTGCGGCTGGCGGTGCTGGTGTTGTCGAGGTACTGGCGGCTGGCGTAGCGGGCCAAGGCGGCCAGCTTCAGGCCGGGCCGGGCTTCCACCTCAGCGGTGTAGGCGGCAGTGAGGCCAGGCGAGAAGGCAATGTTGGTTTGGGCGTAGGTGGTGGCCTTTTCGCCGCCCTGGTCGTAGTCGGCCAGGTAGTCGGTGTAGTGGTTGATTTTGTTGCGGCTGGCCGTGGCCGTGCCGCTCAGCAGCAGGATGCGCGCGGGCTGCCACATCACCTGGCCTTCCAGGCCGGCACGGTACGAGTCGGCCACGTTGGTGTGGATGGGGTTGCCCACGTCGTCGAGGTGGCCCGAAAGCACCAGCTGGTCGCGGTAGCGCATGTAGTAGGCGTTCAGGCTGGCCTGCACGGGGCCGGTGCTGCGGCGCACGCCCAGCTCGTAGTTGAAGAGCGTTTCGGCAGTGGGGCGGCGGTCGGCGGGGGTGTCAGTATAGTCGGTGCGGGTCGGCTCGCGGCGGGCCACGGCCAGCGAGGCGTAGGCCTGCAGGTGCTCGGCCGCCTGCCAGGTGAGGCCGAACTTGGGGTTGAGGAAGTTGAAGTTGATGTTTTGCTGGCTCTTGGCCCCGTTGGGGCGGCCGTCGGGCGCGAACAGCTCGTAGCGCACGTAGCGCTGCTGCAGGTCGGCGAACACCCCCAGCTTTTCCACGATGTCCACGTTCACGCGGGCGTACACGTTCACATCGAGCTTGTGGGCTAGGGGCTCGTCGGCGTAGCGGGTGCCGCTTTCGGGAATGTGCTGGCCGCGCTGGGCCCAGGTCAGCTCGTCGAAGTGCTGGCCTCGGTAGCCCACTACGGCCCCGCCCAAGGTGGCCGCCGTAATGCGGCCGTGGGCCGGGTGAGCCTGCAGGGCGAAGGTGGCTCCGTAGAGGTCCGTCTTCAGCCAGCGCCGGCGGATAACGTCGGTGAGCGAATCGAGACCGGTGGGACTAATGGGTACGATGCCATATTTGGCGAAGTCCTGGTTGGCCTTATACTCCTCGAAATAGCCGCCGCCGCGCGTCCAGAAAGGCGTCACGCTCAGGTTGAGGACGCTGCTGAACTGGTGCGACACTAGGAACTGGTAGTAGTCCTGCTGGTAGTTGTCGGTCTGATTCTTATAGGCGGGCCGATGCTGGCCGGCGTCGGTACCGGCCTCGTTGTAGCGGCGGTTCTTGTGCAGCAGCGAGTCGGCCAGGCCGTACCAGCTTTGGTAAGTGGTTTCGTAGCCGGTCAGCACCAGCGCGCGCAGCAGCGTTTTCTCATCCGAATAGGTACCCGTCAGGTACAGGCTTTTCAGCCGTGAGGCGGCACGGTCCACGTAGCCCTCGCTCTGCACCCGTGAGGCGCGGGCATCGAGCGCGAAGTGCCCATTGATGAGGCCCGTACCGGCCAGCAGGGTCGACTTCCAGGTGCCGAATGAGCCGGCCGAGTTGTTGATTTCGGCGTAGGCTTTGGAGCGCAGGCCCAGGGTTTCCACGTTCAGGCTGGCCCCGAAGGCCCCGGCCCCGTTGGTGCTCGGCCCGGCTCCGCGCTGCACCTGAATGCTCTGCACGGACGAGGCCAAATCGGGCAGGTCAACAAAGAACACGCCGTGGCTTTCCGCCTCGTTCACCGGCACCCCGTTCAGCATCACGTTGATGCGGGTGGCATCGGTGCCCCGGATACGCAGGCCCGTGTAGCCAATGCCCGTGCCGGCATCCGAAGTGGTCGTCACGCTCGGGGTCTGGTCGAGCAGGTAGGGCAGGTCCTGGCCGAAGTTGCGGGCCTGCACCTGCCCGTGGCTCAGGTTCTGGTAGCTGGTGCCGGTTTTGTCAGTGGCGCGGGTGGCCGTCACCACCGCTTCGGGGGTGAGAATGCGGCGGGCAATGCTGGTGTCGGCCGGGGCGGGCACCTGGCCGGCGGCCGGCCCGACCGCGAGCACGCTCAACGCAGCCCCGACGAGGAGTATCGTTTTCAAAAAAACAATTAAAAAATAAACGCGCCGCCGCGCCAGGGGTCGGCGCGGCAACGAAATCGTTCGCGGATTGTTTGTTCCCTGCGCCGGCATTACCCGGTTCAGGTTCGATGGGTATCATCTCAGCCGCGCCTATTCAACGCTAGCACCCCTAAACACCAGGCAAAGGTACGGCTGCCGGCCCATCCGCGCCACCCCAATAACCCGATAGTAGTTGGCGGTTCCCTGACTGTCAGCTAATTTAGGGACGCCGGGCCGCGCAACGCGCCGCCGGGACCCTACGTTCACCCCTTCGCCTCACTTCAGCCGCCGCCGCCATGTTCAGCTTAGTCTACGCCGTTGCTTTCTGCGCCCTGTTTTTGTTTGTGATGGCCCTGCCGCACCGCCGCCGCGCCGTGCCCCCGCCCCCGCCGCCCGACGGCGACGACGACGGCGGCGAACCCCACGACCCCGGCCTGCCCGACCTCGACCTGCCCCCCGGCATCTCGCGCCCCATCAACGACTGGGAGCCCGAGTACAACCGCCGCCGCGTGGAGATTTGACGCTTTAGGTGGTCGGGGCCATCTGTCATTGCGAGTGGAGCGTAGCGAAACGCGGCAATCTTTCCTTGTGATGTGACCAGCCTAATAATGTGAGAAGCCCCAATACCTCGTAAGTATTGGGGCTCTCCGTTTTGCGAAAAGGGGTTGTCAAATCATGTAGGTTTGTCGCATCACAAGGAAGGATTGCCGCGTTGCGCTGCGCTCCACTCGCAATGACAGATGGCCCCAACACTCAACACTTACCCAATTTCCATCGAATACTCGGCGCTGAATACCTGCTCGGGGGCCAGGGTAAGAATGCCTTCCTTGTCACCGAGCTCGCCGGGCTCGCCGGCGGGGCTGGCCACCCCATGCCAGGGCTCGACACACACAAAATTCGCCCCCGGCCCTTTGGTCCAAAGGCCCAGGTAGGGGAAGCCGTCGAAGCGGAAGCGCACGAAGTGGGCCGACTTGCGCGAGCGCAGCGTGAGCCGGGTAAAGTCGTAGTGCTTGAATACCAGCGCATCATCGGCAAACAGTGCGTAGCTGAGGGGCAGCTCGTGGCCGGTGGTAGGCACCGGGGCCGTATGGCCCGTGAGCAGGCCACCATCTAGCAGGTGGCGCTCCAGGGTCACGGGGTGGTCGAACTCGAAGTAGTAGTCCTCGAACACCTCGCCGGGCAGCAGGGGGCAGCGCACGGCCGGGTGCGCCCCGATGCTGAAGAGCAGGGGTTGGTCGGGGGCGGGGTTGCGCACGTCCCAGCGCACCAGCAGCTGGCAGCCGCGCAGGATGTAAGTGATGGTCAGCTCGAAGGCGAAGGGGAAAACGGCCCGGGTGTGTTCGTCGTGCAACAGGCGAAAAACCAGCTCGGTAGTGCTTTGGCGCAGCACGGCAAATTCCTGGTCGCGGGCGAAGCCGTGCTGGGGCATGCGATAGTCGCGGCCCTGGTAGAAGTAGGAATCGGCCGGCAGACGGCCCACCAGCGGAAACAGCACCGGCGCATGCCGCCCCCACACGGCTGGGTCGCCCGACCATAGGTATTCGAGGCCGGTGGTCGTGCCGATAAAGCTGGTGAGCTCAGCTCCCCGGGCGCTGAAAGTGGCCCGGCACTCGGGCGTGAGCAGGGTGTAGGCACCCGGCTGGTAGGGTGCGGTGGGTTCTTCGGGCATGGCGGGAGCGGGGCTAAGGCTGGCGTGCAGCAGCTCATCAACCAGGAAGCAGGCCTGCGCGAAGCGCCGCGCGTGCTCGCCGGTGACTTCGGCAAAGTTCGACATCTGTTCGCGCAGCTCGCGCTGGTAGAGGTCGTAGAAATGCTGCCGCAGGTAGGGGTGCTCACGCAGCGGGTCAGGCTGCCAGGGCAGGTCGACGCCCATGAGCAGAATCAGGTCGTAGTGCTGGCGGGCAATGGCCTGCATTATCCACTCAGGGCAGGTGCCAAACGAGTGCTGACACCAGATTTTGATGACCAGCAGGTCGCTGTCGAAAAACACGATGCGCTGGCCACTGGCCCGGGCCTCCGCTTCGGCCCGGGCTTCGGCGGCCAGCTGGCCGCGGGCAATTTCTTCCAGGTCCTCGAAAGTGTAATGGGGGCCGGATTCGGCCAGGTACTCGCGGGCAAATTCGGGCGCAAAGCAGGTGCCGTAGTGCGCCGCCAGCTGCCGGGCCATATATGTTTTGCCCGTCGATTCGGGGCCGGTGAGGGAAACACGCAGCAAGGTGGGAGCAGGGGAAAGGCGGGTGAATAAAACAGTTGAAAGCAAGGAGCAGGAAGCAGCACCGCTGGAAAAGCAGGGCCCCGAATCAGCCAGCGGCCGGCTCGGGCACGCGCGCACGGGCAGGGTGGCGGTGCAGCTCGGCCCGCCACTGCCAGTAGCCATAGGCGGCCAGGGCCAGGTAGAGGAAGTAAAGCACGCTGCTGATGTACAGTCCCTTAAACCAGTACATGGGCACGTACACCAGGTCGACGAGCACCCAGAGCAGCCAGTTTTCGAGGCGCTTGCGGGTGAGCAGGTACTGGGCCGCCAGGCTGCCGGCCGTCGTAAAGCTGTCGATGTAGGGCAGGGCCGCGTCGGTGTGGTGACGCAGGTAGTAGCCGAAGCCCAGCGTAAACACGCCGGCGAAGGCCGCCGCCAGCAGCCATTCCCGGCCGAGGGCGTGCGTCACGCCGAGCTGGGTTTCGTCGCGCCCGCCGTAGAGCCACTCGTACCAGCCGTAGCCGCTCAGGGCAATGAAAAAGCCCTGCAAGCCCCAGTCGGCGTACAGATGCGTGTGCCAGAACAGCACCGCGTAAAACACGCAGCTAACAATGGCCACCGGGAAATTCCAGATGGACTCGCGCGCGGCCAGCCACACGCATACGAACCCCGTGAGGACAGCCCCGATTTCCAGGCGTGAAGTGGCCTGCCAGTACTGGGCAAAGGCTGCGGAAATATCAAGCGCCAGAAATATGCTCACGATGGCCCGCCGGTGAAAGAGGCCGCAAGTTAGGGGCCGGCGGGCCTATTTTTGTTGTTTCGCCGCCCTACCCATGTCTTCCCAACCCCTCGACCTGACGCCTGCTGACCTGCACCGCCGCCTGCAGGCTGGCGACGATATTCAGCTCATCGACGTGCGCGAAGAGATGGAATTTGATTACTGCCATCTGCCCGGCAGCCAGCTGCTGCCCCTTGGTGAACTCCCCCGCCGGGCCGGAAGCGAGGTGCGCGCCGAAGGGCTGGTCGTCGTCATCTGCCACCACGGGGTGCGCTCGGCCCAGGCCGCTGGCTATCTGCGCCAGCGCCTGGGCCGCACCAACGTGCTGAACCTGCGCGGCGGCGTCGATGCCTGGGCGTTGCAGATCGACCCAGCGTTTCCGGTTTATTAAATCCCCCCGGGCACGCTAGCACTACGTCAGCTCCGCAACAGTTGGTCGTGCGGAACTGGCAGGTTTAAAAACACCTTCACCGCCGAATCCCCCGGGCACCAAACCCTTATACCTTTGCGTTGATGCCCCGAAAATCTTTCGTGCCCTACATGAATTCATTGCGTTGGTGGCTGCGGCGTGTGCCGGGCCTGTTGCTGCTGGTACTCACGCTGCTGCCCTGGGCCTGCACCCGCAAAGCCGTTTCCTTCAACAGCACGCCCGAGCAGCCGGCGGTAGCCGTGGTCGTGGCCGATTCGCTCACGCACACCAGCGACTCGCTCAAGGGCAAGCCCTCGCTGAGCACGGCCCGCAAGGTCGTCCTCACCAAGGAGCAGGAGCGCCTGGCCAAAGAAGCCGAGAAGGATGCCCAGCGCAAAACCAAAAAGCCCAAGAAAAACGTCTTCCTCGGCGAGAAGATGAAGCGGGCCTACGTGAAGTCGGGGCCGAAGGGCCGCAACCAGATTATCGAGGTTTTCTACTTCCTAAAATATCCCAAGCCCGCCAGCGACTACGCCCCTTCGCACTATTACTACGACACCAAGAAGCATAAAATCTTCAAACTGGCCGCCATTGAGGACGAGGAGCCCAACCTGAAAATTCTGCATGGCCCCTACAAGAAACTGCAGAACAACAAAGTGCTCGAAACCGGCTACTACGCCCTCGGCACCCGGCACTTGCGCTGGGAGAAGTTCGACAAAAACGGCATCCTGCTCACCAAAACCCACTACGAGATGGGCTTCCCGCGCGACGCCAACGTGAGCTACTACGGCGAAGACCGCAGCCTCATCAACGAAGTGGTGCCGTACGTGAACGGCAAGCTCGAAGGCGAGTACGCTAAGTTCCTCGTCAACGGCCAGCCCGAGTGGCGCGGCCAGTTCGAAAACGGCCGGCGCATCGGTATCTGGACCAAATACTGGGGCTTCCGCAGCCGCCGCCACTTCGAGTACCAGTACGGCGAATCCGGCTACGACCCCGAAATAACCGAGCCCGAACTGCTGCGCCAGTATAACCGCAACGCCGTGCTCATCTTCGACAAGGAGAAAAACTACGACCACCGCAACGACCCCGAAGCCGTCGATAAGCCAAGTGCCACGCGCCGCCCCGGCTACACCCCCCGCCCGGTGCGCCGCGCTCCCACCAAAGTAGCGCCCAAAAAACGCTAGTTCGCACTCAGTAAAAGGCGTCTTCGAAGTGCTCGACGCGGAATCCACTGCTCAGCAGCGTCAGAGCCAGAATATCGAAACGGATATCGCCGCGCCAGTCCAACTCTTCCTGTAAGTGCGTGGCAGCCTGGCGGAACAGCTCCTTCTTGCGCGCCGATACAAACGTTTCGGGCGGCCCAAACTGGCCCGACGAGCGGGTTTTCACCTCGGCAAATACCAACAATTCCGTCCCGAATTTCAGGACCAGGTCCACTTCGGCCCGGCCGTAGCGGTAGCCGCGGGTCAGCACCTCGTAGCCCCGGGCTTGCAGGTAGGCGGCGGCAGCAGCTTCGCCGGCCTGGCCAAGTTCGTGCGGGGCGTGGGCCATAGGCGAAGGATAGGGGAGAGGAGCGAAGGGCGTGAATGCGGCCCGCAAGCTAGCCGTTGCCAGCGGGCCGGGCAAGCGCCGGGCAAAGCTTGCGGGCAGTCGTACCTTTGCCGCCCGATTCCGCCCCGCATAATGGCCCCTGCTTCCGAACCGACTTCTGCTCCCGCCACCCCGCTGGCGGCAACTGTGGCCAACCGCCAGGTGCAGGTGCACCGCCTGGGCCTGGTCGACTACGTACCCACCTGGCAGTATCAGGAGTCGCTGATGGAAGCCACCCTGGCCATTAAAACCCAGAACCGGCTGGCCGAGGGCACCGGCCCCGCGCCCCAACTCACCCCCAACCACCTGCTGCTCTGCGAGCATCCCCACACCTACACCCTGGGCAAAAGCGGCAAGCCCGAGCACCTGCTGCTCGACGACGCGGCCCTGACCGCCCATGCCGCCAGTTTCCACCGCATCAACCGGGGCGGTGACATCACCTACCACGGCCCCGGCCAGTTGGTGGGTTATCCCATCTTCGACCTCGACAACTTTCGGCCCGATATCCACTGGTACCTGCGCACTCTGGAGGAAGCCGTTATCCGGACCCTGACCGAATACGGTCTTGATGCCGGCCGTATCCCCGGCCTCACCGGCGTGTGGCTCGACTGGGCCGAGGGAGCGCCCAACCCGCGCAAAATCTGCGCCTTAGGCGTGAAGTGCAGCCGCTGGGTTACCCTGCACGGCTTCGCCCTCAACGTTGCCCCCGACCTGTCGTACTTCGGCCACATCGTTCCCTGCGGCATCACCGACAAGGCCGTCACTTCTCTGGCACAGGAGTTGGCATCGACCACCGTAAGCGTTGCCGAGGTGCAGGAGCGCCTCTTGCCCCACCTGCTGGCCCTGTTTGGGGCCCAAGCGTCGCCCAATGCCGGCGTAAATTCCTGATAATGCCTTTTATTGTTTGATTCTGCCATGAAGAAGGATATTTCATTCGACCCCATCGAGGGAGTATCGGTAGCCGTAGCGCCTGCCCCCGACCAGGCCCTGAGCCCCGAGGGCCTGCCCCTCTGGCAAGTGTACCTGCTCAATCAGAACGACTTCCCGCTGCAAAATGTCATCGTCAACGCCCACGGCTACGGCGAGCAGGCCGATGGCGAAAAGGTCCGCACCTCCACCCTGCGCTATATCTTCGAAGAAGTGCCGCCGCGCAGCGCCATCCCCGTCGAACCCCTCGACCCGGCCCTGTTCCATCTCAACAACCAATACTGGGTGAGCTACTACCTTGGCCCGCGTATTTTCGACAAGAAGTTCATCTTCGTGCCCGATTCCATCGTGCCCGACAACTTTTCCCACATCCCCCTGCTCGACCGCGCGGGGATATTGCACAGCTAGTTAGCCGTGCCCGGCGCGACTGCGCTGGCCCGATGTGCATCAGCTATTCCATTGTCTATGAATCATATCGATATTCCTTTGGCCTTGTCTTGGATGTGGGCGCTGTTGGTTTCGCTGTTTGCCGTGCCGTCCATCATCTACATCGCCCACCTCAAAAACATGCTTGATACGCCCAATGGGCGCACCGTGCACCAGTCGCTTACGCCGCGCTTGGGCGGGGTAGCCGTGTTCGCGGGCTTCATGTCGGCCCTCACCATTTTTGCCCCGCTGCAAAACGGCGTGAAAGAATTGTTGGCCGGTTGCATCATCCTGTTTTTTGTGGGGCTGAAAGATGACCTTGTGGGCATGTCGGTGTCAAAAAAATTTGTGGGCCAGCTTCTGGCCACCGGCATCGTGATGATAATGGCCGACGTGCGTCTCACCAGCTTTCAGGGTATCCTGGGCATTGATGTGCTGCCTATTGGCATCAGCTACGCCTTCACGCTGGCCGTCATCGTCGGTATCACCAACGCCATCAACCTTATCGATGGCCTTGATGGGCTGGCGGGCACCATCGTGCTCATTATCTGCGGCACCTTCGGTTACTATTTCTACGCCTATGGCGGTACTTCCTTCAGCAACTACGCCTACGTGGCGGTCTGCCTGATTGGTGGCCTGCTGGGGTTTCTGCGCTACAACTTCCATCGCGCGCCCATTTTTATGGGCGATACCGGCTCGCTGGTGTGCGGCTTCATCGTGTCGGTGCTGGCCATTCAGTTCATCGAAATGGGCCGGTTCGTGGGGCAGCCCTTTGGCTCCTCCTCGCCATCGGTGGCGGTAGGCATCCTGTTCGTGCCGCTGTTCGATACGCTGCGGGTTTTCTCGCTGCGCATGGCGGCCGGCAAGTCGCCTTTCGCACCTGATAAAAACCACGTTCATCACCGTATCCTGGCCATGGGCTTTCAGCAAATCAGCACGGTGTTGCTGCTGGCCCTGCTAAACGTGCTGGTTATCCTGTTCGTCATCCGCTTTGCCGCCCTGGGCAACACCGTCCTCATCGCCGCGCTAACCGGCTTCTCGGTGCTGATGAGCATTTTCTTAGGCGTTTACCAAAGCCGGCTGACCCGCCGCCAGCTGCAGTCTGCCGAAGCAGTCAGTCAATAATCCCTTATGCCCATTGCTGGTCGTCCGTTCTGTTTGCCGCAGTGGCGTCTATTGGGGCTGCTGGCCCTGCTGGTCGGCCTCGCTTTCAGCAGTCGAGCCAGCGAGTACCGGCAGCTGCCCCCAGCCTCACCCACCGCCCTGTCCACCGACTGGCTTATCCACGATGCCGCTCGCAACCGGCTCATTTTCTATCTGCCCGGCTACCATCAGCCCGCACATGCCTACTACCAATGGGTGCAGGTAAGCCACGAGCACCCTTTCCCGCTGGCGTTTGCCGCCCAGCCCGGACTAAGCGTATTTATTGATAATCAGCTGGTTTTCACAGCCCGCGACGCCACAACTTATTCGTTAGACCTCGCCATTTTGCTGCCGTCCAACTTGCCTGCCGGTCGGCACCTGCTGGCCGTTTGGCAGCCCGATGGCTCGCCGGCCCTGGCTTCCTTCACCGGCGTGGCTCTTGCCGGTTCCAGCAACAGTTCTGAGCAGGCCAAGGCCTTGGTGCAACAGGCGCAGCCCCGGCTTCCCGCCCCCCAGGGCCAGAACGTGTACCTGGGCTTTCTGCTGGTACTCGGCTTGTCCTACGGGGCCGTGCGGGCTACCTATCAGCCCGGTATGGCGCGCATCTTCCAAATTGAGGAGCTATTCGGAGTGAGCGGCGACCAGTCCGCTTTTCTGGTTAAGCCCGCATTCTCGCTGCTGAACCTGTTGCTGGTGCTGCTTTTCGCTCTCTCGTTCGGCTTGCTCCTCACTGCCATTCATACCGATTTGCAGAACCTGCCATTGCTCCGGCAGTTTTTCGACGTGCCGGAGTCCGCTATTGTTGCACGCGTGGTGCTGTATACAGCTATTATTACCGCTTTTGTTTTCGGCAAGTACTTATTTTTGAACCTAATGGCCTACATTTTTGGGTTGCAGCCGTTAGTCGATGTACAATATCGGGAGTTTTTGCGCACTACGCTATTGGCCGGTTTGCTACTGCCCGTAGTACTCCTGCTTTACCTCTGTTTGAATACTGCTTTTCCGCTTACGGTGACTTGGGCGGCCAGTATTGTCATCAGCTTGGTGCTGGTTGGTACGGTCCTGCGGGTGGCCCGCACCCTGCATCGCCACACCTCGCTGCTGAATCTTCATTTGTTTGCCTACCTTTGCGCTACTGAGGTTTTGCCTTTGTTGGTCATTCTGAAGCTAATTGTATTTACTGCCTGAGTAATACATATTTACTCCCGCAATCGGGCAGCCCCAATTCCGACTCCTATTGTCCTAAGCATTACCCTTCCCTCCCTGTATGGCCGAGAGTGCAGAAAAGCCGGGTACAGGCCGGCACGCCAAGCGTATCAGTAGCATCCTGGTTACCCAGCCCAAACCCACCAACGACGTCTCTCCCTACTTTGCCATTGCCGAGAAATACGGCATCAAAGTAGATTTTCGAGAGTTCATCGAAGTCCAGCCGGTATCCTATAAAGATTTTCGGCGCGATAAAATCAATATACTTGATTATACGGCTATTATTTTTACCAGCCGTAATGCTGTTGACCACTTCTTCCGCATTTGCCAGGAGGCCAAGTTAGAAATGCCTGCCGAGATGAAGTACTTCTGCATCTCGGAGCAGACGGCCAACTACTTACAGAAATACATCGTGCTACGTAAGCGTAAGCTGTTTGTGGGCGAGCGTACGGCGGCCGACCTATTCGACGTCATCAAGAAGCACAAAGGGGAGAAATTTTTGTATCCCTGTTCCGATATTCGCAAGGATGACCTGCCGGTATTTATGCGGGCCAATAACCTCAAGTTTACCGAGGCCGTCATCTACCGCACGGTAGCCAGCGACTTGTCCGACCTCTCGGATGTAAAATACGACTGCATTGCCTTTTTCAGTCCATCCGGCATCAGTTCTCTGTTTATCAACTTTCCCGATTTTGTGCAGGATAGTACCCGTATCGCCGCTTTTGGCCCCACTACCGCCAAAGCAGTCACCGATGCTGGCCTCGTTCTCGACATCGAAGCGCCGCACCCCAATGCGCCTTCCATGACTGGTGCTATCGAGGCCTATATCCGCCTTCATACCTAAGCCGATTTGGGTGAAGTACCTTCTAAAACAGCTTGGTTTCTCCTTTCCTCCCCTTCACGGTAAACCTTCTTCGGGTAGAAAAAACCGACTCTGTCAGCTTCAGAGGGGTTTTTCTGCCCGAATTTTTTAACGGACGTTTTTACATTACATTTGGAAACTGTTCATTAGCATGCATCCGGTCCACCCTCACGCCGGCTGTCATCCTGGCTTCACCCTCTTTCGCCTCCTGCACCCATGAAAGGAACGTTACGCGCAACTCTGTTGCTGCTGGCTTCAGCTAGCACCGCTTTTGCCCAGCAACAGCCCCAGTTCACCCACTACGGCCTCAACGGCATGTCGCTTAACCCTGCCTATGCCGGCATCAAGGGCTATGGCGAAATCAACTTAGTGGGGCGTTACCAATACTACAACTATG
This sequence comes from Hymenobacter sp., assembly GCA_025354605.1. Taxonomy (GTDB): domain Bacteria; phylum Bacteroidota; class Bacteroidia; order Cytophagales; family Hymenobacteraceae; genus Hymenobacter. The sequence continues at coordinate 16,993 of JANXMN010000216.1, forward strand.
GCTCATTTGGTGGGGCCAATGGTTCGCCGCGTACAGGGCTTTTTACCGTTTCTCTTCCCATTGCAGTCACGGGGGGCGGTGTTGGACTGAATGTCTACTACGACCAAGTGGGACAAGCTAAGATGACTAATGCGGCGCTGTCCTACTCTCAACACATTAAAGTCGGGGAGGGCAAACTGGGCTTTGGCATTCAGGGCATTTATACTTACTTAGGTAAGGGCACCTATATTGCTATCGACCCCGACGATATTAACGTGCCCAAGGATGCCTCCGATAGCAAGTTCGATGCTGGGGTGGGGGTATGGTATGAAGCACCTAAATTCTATGCAGGATTGAGCCTGAATAACCTGTTTCGTTCGGAATACACTTTTAAAAGTGGTGGTACCCAAGGCACGCCTTCAAAATACTTGGCCGAAAACCACGCTTATTTTACCGCCGGATACAATTTCGACGTCTCTTCCAGCGTTGTCGTCACGCCCATGGCACTGGTGAAAGCAGTGCTCCCAGGTACGTACGCCAGCAAGGATAAATTTGGAAATAGCAATAATTACTCGCTTGAGGGCGGTGCGCGGGCAACCTTGGATGATAAATATTGGTTAGGTGCCAACTATCGCCATCAGGAATCCGTTTCAGGACTAATCGGAGGAAGCTTTGGTAAGGATAATGCGGCCCGCTTGGGGTTGGCATTTGATATCATCACATTCAATCAGGCAGCCCGCGCATTCAGTTCTTACGAAATCATGTTCTCCTACCGCCTGCCGAAGCCTTCGCTGCTGACGCGTCCGGCGATTCGTACTCCGCGCTACAGCTTCTAATTTTACTATTTTTTTATTATAGCCTATAGTTGGCATTGTGCAATTCGGTTAGGATAAAATTTAGTCGTCGAACAAATCATTGTTTTTATTAACCGACTTATTAGGGCTGTTCAGCGGGTTTTTAGCAGAATTGAACGTATTTAGCATTGCTGGGGTATTGCACAGTATCTAAGAAAAGTGTAGATTTGCCAGCCAATCTAAATGCACTTTAGCGGTATCGACAGTTAATCAGAATCTCTAACTCTCATGAACAAGCTTTTAGCAGTATCCCTTTTCGCTATCTCCGGAGCATTATTAAGTGGGTGCGGATTTGGTAAAGGACCACAGGGTGACCTGGTTGGTGCCGAAGACCGCCCAATATATAACCCCCAGGAAGTTCCTTATGGCATGGTGCCCTGTCCGGGCGGTACATTCCATATGGGCCAGACCGACCAGGACATTTCGGCGTCGATGGTGAACATGAACAAGCAGGTGACTATCGCCGGCTTCTACATGGACGAAACCGAAATTACCAATAATGAATACCGCCAGTTTGTCGATGCCATTAAGCAGGACTCGCTGGATGTGCTCGGCGAAGAGTACGTGATGACGGAGCTGTACCCGGACACTACGGTGTGGGTACGCGACTTCACCTACCATATGGGCGACCCCCTGCTGGAGTACTACTACACTCACCCCGCCTTCGATGATTACCCGGTAGTTGGAGTTGACTGGTTTGCTGCCAAGTACTTCTGCAACTGGCGCACTAAATTCCGCAACGCCGCCCGCGAGGAAACCGGCTACGCCAACGACCCGAACTTCCGCCTGCCCTCCGAGGCCGAGTGGGAATATGCCGCCCGTGGTGGCCGCGACTTGGCAACCTATCCCTGGGGTGGTCCTTACCTGCGCAATAGCAAAGGCTGCATGCTCGCCAACTTCAAGCCCGGCCGTGGCGACTATGCTTCGGATGGCTTTGCTTATACTTCGGAAGTAGGCTCGTTCTTCCCCAACGATTTTGGCTTGTACGACATGGCTGGTAACGTATCGGAGTGGTGCGATGATGCGTACATGGAGGCTTCCGTGCCGGTTGTGTGGGACTTGAACCCCACGAACCCTGATGACAACGAACCCCGCAAGGTGGTACGTGGCGGCTCGTGGAAAGACATTGCGTATTTTCTCGAAACCGGTACCCGCAACTTTGAATACCAAGATTCGGCCCGTTCGTACATCGGCTTCCGTTGCTCGATGATTCAGATTGGCATGGGTTCCAACAGCTCCTTGAACTAAGCGCAACATTATTCAACCGCCCTCCCCTCACACCTTACTTCAACCTCTTTCAATCGACCTCTTATCATGGCAGCTAAAGGAAGTTTTCTCTACGATTCGCTGATGCCCAAAATCTACGGCCTGGGTGCGGCTGTAGTAATTGTTGGTGCGCTATTTAAAATCGAACACTGGGAAGGGGCCGACACAATGCTTATTGTGGGCCTTGGAACGGAAGCACTTATTTTTGCCCTCAGTGCTTTCCAGCCGCAACACAAGGAGCACGACTGGGCGCTGGTGTACCCCGAGCTGAATGAAGGCTACGACCCTTCGACGGGCGGCAACAGCCTCGAGAACAACGGCAAAGGTCTGACTATGAAGCTGGACGATATGCTGAAGAATGCCAACGTAACGCCCGAGGCGCTCACAACCCTGGGCCAGGGTTTGAATCGGTTGAGCACGACCACGTCGCAGATGTCGCAGTTAGGCGAAGCCGCGAACGTTACTGACGAATACACTAAGAAAGTGCGCTCGGCAGCTGATTCGCTCGACAAAATCAACGTTGCTTATGGCAACACGGTAGAGGCCATCACGGCTATGTCGAACGCTACCTCGGATGCTAAAGAGTACCACATGCAGGTGCAGAACGTGACCAAGAACCTGGGCGCGCTGAATGCCGTGTATGAGATGGAACTGCAGGATGCCAACACGCACCTGAAGTCGATGAACCAGTTCTACGGTACCCTCAGCAAGGCTATGGACAACATGACCCAGGCTGGCAAAGACACCGAGAGCTTCCAGAAGCAGGTTTCGGACCTCACCGGCAATCTGACTTCGCTGAACCGCGTGTACGGCAACATGCTGAAC
>JANXMN010000226.1 GCA_025354605.1 Hymenobacter sp.
CGGAAGGTCTGGCCGGGGTCGGTCTGGCGGGTGAGTTCGGCGTTGGTGAAGAAAAAGAGCTTGTTTTTGACAATCGGGCCACCGAGGGCAAAGCCCGTCTGGTTGAACTGTAGGCTGGGGTTGTCGATGGTAGCGCCTTCCACCTTCTTGCCTATCAGGCTTTCGTTGCGGAAGTAGGTGTATACCGTGCCCTTGATGTCGTTGGTGCCGCTCTTGGTCACGGCGTTGATGCCGGCACCCGTGAAGCCGCCCTGGCGCACGTCGTAGGGCGCGAGGCTTACCTGAATCTGCTCGATGGCGTCGAGGCTCACGGGCTGCGAGTTGGTCTGGCCGCCGGGCGTGGGCGAGTCGAGGCCGAAAGAGTTGTTGAAGATGGACCCGTCGAGTGAAAAGTTGTTGTAGAGCGTGTTGCGGCCGCCGAAGCTCTGGCCGCTGGCCTGGGGCGTAAGGCGCGTAAAGTCCTCCTGCGAGCGACTGATTGTGGGCAGCGTGCGAATGGCCGTCGAGCTGATGTTGGTGACGGCCCCGGTACGGTCGGGGTTAATCTGGCCGTCGCGGTTGCCCTTCACCACCACTTCGTCGAGCTTCTGGCCTTCGCCTTCCTTCAAGGTGATGCGGGTTTCGAAGGTTTTGCCCAGCACCAGCTGCACGTTGTTCTGCACGTAGGTTTCGTAGCCCACGAAGGACACCTTCACCTCGTAAGGCCCACCAATGCGCATGTTCAGTAAGTCGAACTGGCCGTTGTCGCGGGTGGCGTTGCCGTAGGTAGTGCCCGACGGCAAGTGGGTGGCAATAACGGTGGCACCCGGCAACGGCTGCCCTTTGCCATCAAGCACCAGCCCTTTGATGGCCGAAGTAGTAACGCCCTGAGCGGCAGCCGTGCCGGCGGTGGCCAGCAGCCACAAACCCAACAAAATACGGAGTAACGTTTTCATAGCAAGCAGATTAATTAAACTTCCGGGAATTTCCCCGGCAATCCGGCCGCAAAAGTAAGTTCACGGTGAAGTGATGTTCGCATAACAATTTAACAACCCGCAATTAATAACATAACCTTAATGCCATAATAACACAGAAAATGATTCCAAGGTCAATTTTGTAAGCTATGACAGGCGCGTAACGGCCTGCCAAGCCAGTTCAGCCAGCTACAGGTTTGGTAGCCGGGCGGCCCAAGGTGGCCCCCAAACTGGCTACCACGATAAAGCCCACCGCCAGCCACTGGGCCGGCAACAGCCGCTCGCCCAGCAGCAGCCAGCCCGATACGGCCGCCGCGGCCGGCTCCAGGCTCATCAGAATGCTAAAGGTGCGCGGCGACATCGTGCGCAGGGCCTGCATTTCAAGCGAAAACGTGAGCACGCTGGAGAACAAGGCCACCAGCGCGCCCAGCAGCAGCAGGTGCGGCGTGAGCTGCCCCAGCGCCCCGCCCACCAGCCCGAACGGCAGCACCGGCAAGGCCGCGAACAGCATTCCGATGGCCACCGCCTGCGGCCCTGGCAGCACGGCGGCCGTGCGGTGGCCCAGCACGATGTACACGGCCCAGCTGGCCCCGGCCGCCAGCGCAAAAAACAGCCCCAGCAAGTCGGCACCCTGCCCGTGCCAGGGTGCGATAAGCGCAATGCCCGCCCCGGCCAGTAGCGCCCACCCCACGTCGAGCCAGCGGCGCGAGCCGGCCAGGGCCAGCGCCAGCGGCCCAAGAAATTCCACCGCCACCGTCAGGCCGAGCGGGATGCGGGCCAGAGCGCAGTAGAACAGCAGGTTCATCAGGCCCAGAGCCAGGCCGTAGGGCACCACCGCCCGCCACTGCACCCACGTGAGCCGGCCCAGGCGGGGGCGGACGAGCACCAGCAGCAGCAGGGCCGAGAGGCCGATGCGCAAGCTGGTGGTGCCCAGCGGCCCCAGCACCGGAAACAGCCCCTTGGCAATGGCCGCCCCACCTTGTACGCTCACGATGGAGAGCAGCACGGCTGGCACCGCCGGCAGGCTGAAGCGGGGAGGGTTTTCGGGCATGATGAGTGGTTGGGGCATGACGCGTGCTACGGCAGCGCCGTGAACCGCGCAGCCGGCGCGGGGTTCTGGCCTGGTCGCCACACCTGGGCCTGCCCGCCCAGCACCACCACGGCGGAGCTCGCCAGCCCCAGAAACAGCCCATGCTCGACCATGCCCGGTATCGGGAGCAGCTCGGCGGCCAGGGCGGCGGGGTCGGCGATGGCCTGGAAGTGGCAGTCGACGAGCAGGTTGCTCTGGTCGGAGCGGGCCGGCTCGGTGGGGTTGTCCTTGCTCATGCGCAGCACGGGCGCGCCGCCGAGGTCGGCCACGGCATCCAGCACCCAGGGCAGGGCGAAGGGCACCACTTCGAGCGGCAGCGGGAAATGGCCGAGCTGCCGCACGGCTTTGGTGGAGTCGGCCACGATGAGCAGGTAGTCGGATGCGGTGGCAATGACTTTTTCGCGCAGCAAAGCGCCGCCGCCGCCTTTGATGAGGCGCAGCTGGGCATCAAGCTCGTCGGCCCCGTCCACGGTCAGGTCGAAGCGTAGGCCCCGGCGCGGCTCCAGCAGCGGGATGCCCACCTCGCGGGCCAGTTCGTCGCTGGCCCGCGAGGTGGCCGTAGCCTGAATGCGCAGGCCCTCGTCGCGCACGCGCTGGCCCAGCAGCCGGATAAAGGGCGCGGCCGTGCTGCCCGTGCCCAGGCCCACCACCATGCCCTCGCGCACCCAGCCCACGGCGGTACGGGCGGCCAGCATCTTTTCGGCGGATAAATCGGAAGCAGGAGTAGGTGAGGTGACGGACATGCGCAGTAGTTGGAAGATTGACGCAGCTCTATCGGCGGCCGCACCGGATGAGAAGAAATTCCCAGGCGGCCTGCCCGGGCAGCGACGGAAGTCTTTGCTCCGCTGCCGGGTCAAAAGTAGCGCCGGGCCGCATGCCCACCGCTGGCGGCTGGTGGGTAATTCGGAACGGGACCAGCTAGGGCAGGATAACCACAAGGATGTATCGATTAGCGCCACGCCGGCATTTGCCGTAGCTTGAGACACTTTTGCCGCCCCTGCTTAACCGTCTTCCATGCTGAATTCCCTGGTCTTTGCCCTGCGCTTGCCGTATCCAAGCCGGTCATTTTATTTATTGCCAGCCTTGCTGGGCCTGGCTACGGTTGGGCTGGCGGGCTGCGACCGACCCGCCACCACGACCATCCCCCAAGACTACCTGCTCTACGTGGGCACCAACGTAGCCGGCGCGCAGGATAGCACCATCTTCCTCTACCGCGTGAACGCGGCCACCGGGGCCTTCACCCGCCTGAGCGCGCAGCTGGGCGGGGCGCAGCCCACTTACCTGACCATCGCGCCCAGCCGCCGCTTCCTCTACGCCGTGAGCGAGACGCTGACGTTCAACGGTGCGCCGGGCGGGGGCGTGAGCACCTTCGCCGTCGACCCGCGCACGGGGGCGCTGAAGCTGCTGGCGCAGCAGCCCTCGGGCGGCGGCGCGCCCTGCTACATCGCCCTCGACCACACCGGCAAAAATGCGCTGGTGGCCAACTATGCAGGCGGCAACGTGAGCCTGCTGCCCGTGGCCGCCGACGGCCGCCTGGGCCCGCCCACCACCGACCAGCACACCGGCACCGGCCCCCACAAAAACCAGGACCGTTCGCACGCCCACTGCCTGCTGCCCGACCCGGCCAATCAATTCGCCTTTGCCGTTAACCTGGGCACCGACCAGGTGGTGGGCTACCGCCTCGATGCGGCGGCCGGCCGTCTCGCCCGCCTGCCCGCGCCGGCTTTCGTGGCCAAACCGGGGGCCGGGCCGCGCCACCTCACCTTCCACCCCAACGGCCACACGGCCTACCTCATCAACGAGCTGAACTCGACCCTAACCACGCTGGCCTACGACGCGGCCACCGGCCACTTCCGCGAGCTGCAAACCGTGTCGGCGCTGCCGACCGGCTACGCGGGCGAAAACGCCTGCGCCGACGTGCACGTATCGCCCAACGGGCTGTTTCTCTACGCTTCCAATCGCGGCCACAACAGCATCGCCGTGTTTGCCATCGACAGCAGCAGCGGCACGCTGGTGCCCATTCAGGACGTGGACTGCCAAGGCAAAACCCCGCGCAACTTCACCCTCGATGCCGGCGGCCGCCTGCTGCTGGTGGCCAACCAGAACTCCGGCAATATCGTGAGCTTCCGCGTCGACCCGCTCACGGGACTACTCACCCCGACGGGGCAAAGCGCGGCGGTGCCGTCGCCCATGTTTCTGGGCGTGGTAGAAGATTTCCGGAAGTAGCCAGCGGTGGCCGGCCCCGACAACGCCAACGGGCCGCCTGCGTAAGCGGGCCGTCGGCAAACCGCATTTGGGCCGGCGCTAACTTCGTTTTATGGCCGACTTCGACCCCACGCCCCCCACCCGCGAGCTGCAGTTTCCCCTCTACGTAAAGGCCCCGCTAATTTTGCTGGGGCTGGCGCTGCTAGTGTTTACCCTGCACATCGCCTCTGAAATCATTTTTCCGCTGTTTTTCGCGGCCATTTTTGCCATCATGCTGCACCCGGTGGAGCAGTGGCTGATTCGGCACCGCGTGCCGCAGCTGTTGGCCATCGCGCTTACGGTGGTGCTGGGCGTGGCGGCGGTGGTGGGGCTGGTGTATTTCATCAGTGTGGAAGCCGCGCAGCTGTCGGACCAGATGCCCATGTTCAAGAATAAGCTGGCTGAAACCACGGCCCAGGTCCACGAGTGGCTGCAAAACCGCTTTGGCCTGAGCGACCAGAAGCTGCAGGGCTGGGTGAGTGAAGCCGGCACCAAGGCCCAGAGCCTGCTGGGCGGCACGCTCTCGGCAGTGTCGGGGCTGCTGGTCACGTTCACGCTGATTCCGGTCTACATCTTTCTGCTGTTTCTATACCAGCGGCGGCTGGTCGATTTCCTGGTGCAGGCGTTTTCGGGCCACCGGCGCGATGCCGGCGTGAGCGAGGTGCTGCGCGAGAGCAAAGCCGCCATTCAAAGCTACATGGTGGGCCTACTCATTGAGGGGAGCATTGTGGCGACGCTCAACGTGACGGTGCTGCTCGTCATCGGGGTGCCCTACGCGCTGCTGCTGGGCGTGATGGGCGCGCTGCTCAATTTCATTCCTTATATCGGCGGACTCATTGCCATTGCCCTGCCCATGCTCATGGCCTTCGTGGCCAAGCCCGGCTACGGACACGCGGCGGCCGTGCTCGTGTCATACATCCTCATTCAGTTCATCGACAACCACTTCCTGATTCCACGCATCGTGGCCTCCAAAATTCAGGTGAATGCCCTGGTGGCCATTGTGGGCGTGCTGGTGGGCAACGCCATTGGCGGCGTGGCGGGCATGTTCCTGGCCCTGCCGGTCATTGCCATCCTCAAAATCGTATTCGACCGCATCGAGTCGCTCAAGCCCTGGGGCATGCTGCTCGGCGACGAGGAAAGTCGGCGCGGCCGCAAAATAAATCCCGCTAAAAAGGAGGTGCTGAAGTCCGAGGGCAAGAATTAGCTTCCGGCTCGGCCCCCACCACCGGCAGCCGCCCCGGCACGCGGGGTGGTGCAAGGCTGGCAGTATGCTGGCCCAAGCCCTTGACTTATCGCTTAAAGGTCCTGACCAGCCAGGTAGCCAGACATATTTTCCTCCTCATTACGGGCTGGTAAAAACTTGCTGTTCAGCCATCTTCACTGGCCGGATTAACCATAGCCGCAACTGGCCAGAAAGTTTTGCAAACTTAATATTGCAATTGTTAAATGTTTATTTAGATTTACGCCCCACTAGCTCTAATTTCTCACGCTAAACTCTACTGCAATGGCTACCCCTTGCCCGGTTTGGTTTCTGACATTTACCCGCCAACTGGCCCGCCTGGCCGACATAATTACAGCCCTGGATAGTGCCGGCCTGGCCCTGCAGGCCCGCCGCCCGGCCGATGCGCCGGCCGGCCCCGGCATCCTTTTCCTCGACGCCGACTCCTGCCTTGAGGAAGTAGCCGAAGCGGTGGCCGAAATGCGCCTGCACCCCGACGTGAACCTCTTGGCCGTGAGCATTGGCCGCCTGCCCGGCCCCAGCACCTGGACTCTGCTGCGCCACGGCGTGGCCGACGTGTTTTCGTGGTTCGACGTGGACCACCCGGTCGACATCGTGACCTCGCGCCTGCGCTACTGGCACGAGCTGGATGCCACCGTGGCCGAGCTGCAAACCCGCCTCGTGGGCACCAGTGCCTGCTGGCGCGAGGCCCTGCGCCAGGTCGTCGACATGGCGCATTCCAGCTGCCAGGTGCTGATAACCGGCGAAAGCGGCACTGGTAAAGAGCTAGTGGCCCAGGAAATCCACCGCCTCGACCAGCGCCCCGGCAAGCGCGACTGCATAGTAGTGGACTGCACCAACCTGATTCCGGGCCTGTCGGGCAGCGAGTTGTTTGGCCACGAGAAAGGGGCTTTCACCAACGCCATCAGCACCCGCGACGGGGCTGTGGCCCTGGCCCACGATGGCACGCTATTTCTGGATGAGCTGGGCGAATTGCCCCTGCCCTTGCAGGCCGAGTTTCTGCGGGCCTTGCAGGAGGGCACCTACAAGCGCGTGGGCAGCAATACCTGGCGGCAGGCCCGCTTCCGGCTGGTGAGCGCTACCAACCGCGACTTGTTGGCCGAGGTGCAGAAAGGCACCTTCCGCCAGGACCTGTACTACCGGGTTTCGGGCTGGACCTGCCACCTGCCCCCGCTGCGCGAGCGCCGCGAAGACATTCAACCCCTGGCCGAATACTTTTTCACCCAGCAGCACGGCATCCGCCAGCCCGTCGACCGGCAGGTGTACGACTTCCTGCGCCTGCGTGACTACCCCGGCAACGTGCGCGAATTGCAGCAGCTCGTTACGCGCATTGCCAGCAAGCACCTCGGCGAAGGCCCCATCACCATCGGCGACATTCCGCGCGCCGACTGGCCCGACTTCGCCCGCCTGGGCGTGCCCACCCCCAACGCCGACGAGCTCGAAGCCGGCGTGACGACCCTGCTCGGCCAGGGCCTGGGCCTAAAGGAAATCAAGGACCAGGTAACAGAAATTGCCAAGAAGGTGGCCATCACTCACGAGCACGGCAACCTGCGCCTGGCCGCCCTGCGTCTGCGGTGCAGCGAGCGGATTTTGCAGATGCACCGCCGCGACGAGCCGGATACGCAGCTGCGCCTAGCGTAATCCGCGCCGTAGCCCGACCGTAGCCCGACCGTAGCCCGCAGCCTTTGCTGCGGCCCACCGGTCAATTTCCTGCATCGAACTCCAGACCTTCGCCCGCGGCCAACGCCCGCAACACCACAAAGTCATTACCTTGGCCCAACCGACCCCGGACCAGCCGCAGCAAAGGCTGCGGGCTACGGCGCGGCTGCCATGCACATCCACTACCGCCGCTTTCTACCCCACATTCACCCGCCCGGCGCGGCCTTGTTTCTGACTATGCGCCTGGCAGGCTCGCTGCCAAAGGCCGTGGCCGATGAGTTGCTGGAAGCGCCCCTGGACCACCGCCAGCATTTCGCGCGATTTGAGGCGCAGCTCGAAACCGGCGGATTCGGCCCCACCTGGCTGGCCCAGCCGGCGGTGTCCGGGCTGGTAGTAGCTGGCCTGCACGGCCAGCACGCCAATGGTCACTACGACCTGCTGGCAGCCTGCGCGATGCCTAATCATCTGCACCTCGTGCTTCGGCTGCCGGCTGACGCGAGCCAGCCGTTTTTCAGGGTAATACAGCGTTTCAAAAGCGCTACCGGGGTGCTGGCTAACCGCCTGCTGGGCCGCTCGGGCCGCTTCTGGCAGCACGAAACCTACGACCACGCCGTGCGCGAAAGCCAGCCCGATGCCCTACTGAAGGCAATTCGCTACACGGCTTACAACCCGGTGAAAGCCGGGCTGTGTCGGCACTGGCAGCAATGGGCCGGCACCTACGTAGCACCCGATTGGCACGAGCTGCTGGAACCCACGCCGTTAGCGCCGTAGCCCGGCCGTAGCCCGCAGCCTTTGCTGCGGCCCGCCGGCCCAGCCCCGCGCCGTAGCCACGCCGTAGCCCGCAGCCTTTGCTGCGGCCCACCGGCCCAGGTCCGCGCCGTAGCCACGCCGTAGCCCGCAGCCTTTGCTGCCGGCCCGCCGGACCAGTCCCGCGCCGTTGTCCGCGGCCTTTGCGGCAGTTTAGTCGAATGTATTTGCGCCAAAGCAATGATGTAGCGAAAAGTCCGGCGGGCCGCAGCAAAGGGTGCGGGCTATGGCGTGGCTACGGCGCGGAACTGGGCCGGTGGGCCGGCAGCAAAGGCTGCGGGCTACGGCGTGGGCTTACTCTTTGCCCACCAGCCACGGGTCGCGCCATTCGTTAGCCAGCGGCTCGGCGGCTACGGTGATGCGGTGGGCCACGCCCGCGCTTACGTCCTGCCGCACGCGGCCGATGAGGCGGAGCAGGTTGCCGGCCAGCACCTGCTGGGCCTCGGCCGGCGCGAGGTGCAGGGCTTTGATTTTGCTTAATTCCACGCCGGGGTGCAGCCAGGGGCCGTCGGAGCCGAAGAGGAACTTGCCGGCGCCCGCCCGGGCCACGGCCCGCTCCAGAATATCGAAGCGGCGCACGCCCGACGTATCGGTGTAGATGTTGGGGCAGCGCACGAGGTAGTCGATAAGGCCGGCCTGGGCCCGCCAGTCGTCGGAAAACGAGCCCAGGTGCGGGATGATGAAATTGACATCGGGGTACTGGGCCGCCAGCAGGTCGACCACCGAGATTTCGCCCACCACGTCGTAGAGCACCGGCAGGCGGAAGGCCCGGGCCACGTCGCACACCTCGCGGCTGATGCGGGAGTCGTAGCGGTGCAGCTTGATGCCCACGAAGCCGTATTCCTCGACGGCGGTGCGCACCATGGCCAGCACCCGGCCCCGGTCGCGCTGGGCGTGCACGAAGGCAAAGCCGTAGAAGCGCTGCGGCTGCTGGCGCACCAGCTCGGCCACCTGGCGGTTGGCCACGGCGTAGTCGGAATGAAAGGCGGCGAAGAGCACGGTACGCTCGATGCCGGCCTCGTCGGCCCAGGCCAGGTAAGGCTTGAGGGGGGCATCCGTATCCCAGGGGCCGGTGAGGCCGTCGCCGCGTCCGGCGTGGCAGTGGCAGTCGATGATGAGCATGGCGTAGCCCGCAGCCTTCGCTGCGGTGTTTGCGGTCAGTGACGTGATGTCGGTGAATGGGAAATGAATGAAGCTTCAGAAACCGGGAAAACTCCAGTAGCGGAGAATTGCTACAGCGATTGCGGTGGAAGCGGGCCGAAATGAATGCGGCGGACTGCGGTGCATGGGTTGGGCTAAGGGGCGGAATACGTGGTGTGGGTGGCTTGAGTGGGCCGCAGCAAAGGCTGCGGGCTACGGCGGGGGCGCGGGTTCGGTCGGCCGCAGCGATGGCTGTGGGCTACTTCGCGCATAAAGGCCAGGCTGGTGCGGATGCCCCGCCAGAAATTGGGCAGGTACAGAAATTCATCGGGGCCGTGCTTGCGGTCGTCGGGCAGGCCGAAGCCCATGAGCACGGTTTGCAAACCCAGCTCCCGCTCGAAGAGCGTGACGACTGGGATGGTCCCACCCGAGCGCAGCAGCACCGGCGCGCGACCAAAGCCGGCGGCGTAGGCCCGCGCCGCCGCCCGCAGGGCCGGGTGGCCGGGCGCCACGGCCCAGGGCGGGGTGCCCTCGCCCACCGTCAGGCGCACCTGTACTTGCGGCGGGGTGTGCTGCCGCAGCCAGGAGCGCAGCTGCCGGGCCACGGCAGCAGGCTGCTGGCCCGGCGCGAGCCGAAAGCTGAGCTTGGCCAGTGCCCCGGCCGGGATAATCGACTTGCTGCCCACGCCCTCGTACCCGCCATTCAGGCCGGTGATGCTGAGCGAGGGCCGCAGCGTGCTGCGCTCGTAGAGCGAGTAGCCGGCCTCGCCCCAGCCCCGGGCCACGCCGGCCTGGGCCAGCAGTTGGGCATCGGATGGGCCGTGGCGGGCGGCGTAGGCCCGCTCGGCGGGGGTTACGGCTTGCACCGGCTCGTAGAAACCGGGCAGGGCCACGCGGCCCTGC
>JANXMN010000255.1 GCA_025354605.1 Hymenobacter sp.
GCAATACCGTGGTGCTCTACACCAACGACGCCGAGCAGCAGCACGGCTTCGTGGCGGCCGCTCAGGAGCGCGGCTACGACGTGCTCAACTTCGACCACATTCTCGACCCGCACTTCATCGGCCAGCTGGAGCAGAAGCTGGAAAAAACCAGCTTCAAGCGCGTGGATGCCGATACGGTGAGCAAGCTCATCGAAAAGGAAGGTACCACCGAAAGCGTGCTGACCGAGGACGACACGAAAAAGCTGCAGGAAGCCTTCACCACGGCCATTGCCAACCCGGCCATGCACGTGAAAGTGGCCGCCCTGAGCCCGCAGGACGCTCCCGTAGTCATCACCCAGAACGAGTTCATGCGCCGCATGAAGGACATGCAGCGCACCGGCGGCGGGGGCGGCATGCAGATGTTCGGCGCCTTCCCCGAGTCGTACGACGTGACCGTGAACGCCAACCACCCGCTCGTGAGCAAGGTGCTGGCCGAGGGCGGCGAAAACCTGGCCAAGCAGGCCTTCGACCTGGCCTTGCTGGGGCAGGGCCTGCTGAAGGGCGAGGCCCTGACGGCGTTTGTGAAGCGCAGCACGGAGTTGCTGTAGCACCACCCCGGCGGGCTAGCCTTCCAACGGCTATCAAAAAAACAGCCCATGCTGACAAGGCGTGGGCTGTTTTGCGTTCGGCAGTATCGGTTGTGGGCCGCAGCCAGCCTTTGGGCGAATAGCTGGGCCAGCGGTGCGCAGCCCCGGCCAGCGGAAACCCTAATAGTTTATTCGGTACACACTGCCTTTCGCCGCCGCCGATTGACGGCTGGCCGTGAAGGACTGTCCCTGGCGGTTGGTTCGCACGTACACGTAGCCGGCGCCGGGCAGGTTGGGGGCTTTAAGCCATCCGGTGGCTTGGGCGGTGCGGATGTAGAGGTAGTAGGTGCCGTAGCCGCCGTCGTTGGCCACGCCCAAGCTAGTGCCGTTGCTGAGGGCGGCAAAATCGAAGAAGGTCGCCGTGCCGTCGGGTAGCACATACAGCTGGGCGGCCGTGGTGGGGTAACTGGCCCCGGCTGGGATGCGATAGAGCTGCCGGCTGCCAGTGCCGCCCTGAAAATACACCACGTCGCCGGCCGGTGAAACCCCTAGCTGAAAGCTACAGTAGGGCAAAACGACTGTGCCCCCGCAATTCGCTACCGGCACGAGGGCCGTGGCGTTGGCTGTAAGCACGAGCAATTCTGAAGCCCCCTGGCTAGTGTTTTGCATAAATACGTCGCCGTTGTCGGCGAGTTGCACGATGCCCACGTTGTCGGCCGGGCGGTCGAGAACGCGCGTCCAGGTACTGGCCCCGGCGCTTTTGCGGTAAAGGCGTACCCGCACCCCGGCGCTGGTTTGCCGCCGGCTCTGCATCACCACCGTGCCAGCGGCGTTGATGAAGGGCAGGTCGCTGTTCAGGTATAGCGGCGGGTCGGTGTCGGGCAGGGGCACGGGCTGCCAGGTGGTGGTGCCGGCCGGCAGTATGTAGTTGCCGCCGGGCGAGGCCGCGGCGTAAAAATTGCCCACCGCGTCTTCGCCCACCACGCCCAGCGGGGTGCCGTTCACCGTCGGGGTGGCGGGCAGGCGCTCCCACTGCTTGCTAGCCGAGTTCCAGCGGATGGCTTGGCTGGAACCGTCGGTGCCGATGGGGTCGCCGTTGGCAGCAAAGCCGGTGAGGCCGTTCACCGTCACGTCGCCGAGCTTTTCGTAGGTGACGGTGGACGGGGCAGCCGTTTCGTCTTTTTTACAGCTTTGAAGCAGCACAAACAGGCTGAACAATGCCAGGCAATGGCGGAGTGCGTTTTTCATCCGGTAAAGCTCGGGCCGGAAGGTAGGGTGGCACAATACCGGTCAGTACGGATATTTCGGCGCGGCTGGCACGGATATTTCGGCGCGGCGGGCTCCGAGTGCTTTCGAAGCCCTGCCTACTGCCTGGCTACGCCGGCAGACGTGCTGGTTCGGACCCGCACCAACCGCGCAAATTCCTTAGCCGTGAGCACCATCACGCCCTCCGGACCGGCCAGCCACAGCCGCTGCTGCTTGTCCACGGCCAGCAGCGTGGGGTTGCCCGTGCCCGGCCACGCGGGCAGCGGCAGCAGTAGCCGCTGCTGCTCAATTTTATCGGTAGCGGCGGTGAAGCCGGGCAGGGGCGTAGCCGGCGCATCGGGCAGCAGCAGCAGGCCCTGGGCGGTGGCAAACAGCCGGCCCGCGCCAGCCATGTGGGCCACACCGAACACCTCGTTGCCGGGCCGGCCAATAAACTTCACCGTGGGCAGCTCGGCCTCGGCCGCGCCGCGCTGGCCGCCCTTTTCGAACACGCAGATGGCGTCCGACATCACCACCCACAGGTTGCCGTCGTTGTCGGGCAGCAGCTTTTCCACGATGTTGTCGGGGATTTCGTGGTTGGCCACGCCTTCCTCGTTGTAGCGCGTCCACTCCGGGCCCTGCTTGCGGCTGAGGCCGATGCTGGTGGCAATCCAGACGGAGCTGTCGGCCATGGCCACGCCGCCGTTGATGGCGGGCGTGTGCAGCTCCTGCTCGAAGGTCCGGCCGGCCCCGCGGAACACGCCCGCGCCGTTGGCCCCCACCCAGAGCTGGCCCCGGGCATCGCCAAACAGCGCCGTCACGTTGGCGACGGCCACGCCGGGCAGGGCCAGCGGCTGCGGGCGGAAGGTGCGCTCGCTCAGCCGCAGCAGCCCCTGGCGCGTGCCCAGCCACAAGGCCGTATCGTAGGCCGTGGCGCATTGAATGGCGGCCTCACTCCGAAAATGGCTGACGAGCCGGCCGCCTTCGAGCCGCAGCACGCTGTGCTGGGTTATCAGGAACGTGGCTTTGCCGGCGTGCAGCAGGGCGATGGGCTGCTCGTGGCCGGGCACCGCGTAGGGCAGCCGCGGGCGGGCCTGCAAAGCGACGGGGAGACTAAGTAGCAACAGCCCCAGCACGGCCGCCCAACGGAAGGGGAATGCCAAATTTTTTCTAAGGAGAGCCATAAGTGGAAATGGGGGGGTCCGGAACCGCAAAGGTAATTTTGACTAGAGTAGCGGGCTGGTTATGTTACTGTTAATAGGTGCTTTGCCGAAGCCTGATTCGTAATAGAGGCGTGACCTGGCCGTAACGGTGGTCTCATGGAGGACGGGCAAATTTGCGGCGGTTTATCACCCCGTCATTCACCTGTTCCGAAGTTCTATGAAACACCAACTTTTACTTTCCGGAGGGCTGCTGCTGGCGCTGGCTCCGCTGCAGGAGGCGCGCGCCCAGGCCGCGCCCACCAACAACAACGTCATCATTTACATCGGCGACGGCTTCGGGCTGGCCCCGAAAACGGCCGCGCGCATGGCCATGGGCCAGGGCACCACGGGCAAGCGCTACACGTCCGACGCTGGCTTCCAGGTGCTGGCGCTCGATAAGCTCAAGTACAACGCCACCGTCACCACCCACTCGCTCAACTCGTGGATTACCGATTCGGCCCCGGGGGCGGCGGTGTATGCCTGCGGCAAGCCCGGCAAGCAGGACAACGAGGTGATTTCGCTGAACCCCAGCTCGGGCGCGGCCATCGAAACCATTCTCGAAGCCGCCAAGAAGCAGGGCTACGCCGTGGGCCTGGTGAGCACGGCCCGCATCACCCACGCCACGCCGGCCGCCTTCGCCAGCCACATCTGGTACCGTGACCTGGAAGACTACATCTCGGCCCAGTACATTGCCTCGACGGAAACGCAGTACGAAGCCATTTTCAATAGCAGCCCCACGGCTTCGTACCGCTACACGGCCGCTCGCGACTGGGTGCTGCCCGACAAGAAAGTGGGCGTGGAGCTCGACGTGCTGCTCGGTGGTGGGGCCCGCCACTTCATGCCCCGCACCCGCACGGCGGCCAGCACCTACGAAACCATCGTCGACCGCAACGGCGCGGCCATTATCGACCCCGCCACCGGCGTGGCCGCCACCCTGCGTGGCAACCGGGCCGACGACGTGGACCTCGTGGGCTACGCCGTGAACCAGCGCGGCTACGGCTACGTGAACAGCCGCGATGCCCTCAACAACATCAACCTGAGCCAGTACGGCGTGGGGGGTAAGAAACTGCTGGGCCTGTTCAACTCAACGCACGTCAACTACGAGCAGGACCGCCAGACCAGCGCCGCCTGGGAGCCCTCGCTGGCCGAGATGACTCATATTGCCATTGAAGTGCTGAAGGCCAAGAGCAATGGCAAAGGCTTCTTCCTGATGGTAGAGGCCGGCCGCATCGACCACCTTGAGCACGCCAACACCGGCGGCATCTCGGTGGTGGCCAACCCCGCTGGCGGCAACCAGTACACCGTCGATTCGGATAAGCCCACCTACCTGCCGGGCGGCGGCGAGGCCAACTACGTGGCCACGCCCGCCACGCCCCGCACCACCAACGTGTACGCTTCCGATTACATGATTAAGGAGGTGATGGCCTTCGACTACGCCGTGGCCGAGGGCCGGGCCCTGCTCGCTACGCCCACCGTTACCGGCAAAACCTTGATTTTTAGCACGTCCGACCACGAGTGCGGTGGCTTTGCCGTGACGGGCCTGCACGACGAGGCCGACGCCCAGGCCAACGGCACCAAAATCCGGACTTACTCGGGCCAGATTACCAAGTCGGTGCCAGCCGAGGCGGGCTACGCCACCCCCACCAACCTGGTGCGCGGCGATGGCGGCGTGGGCGGCTGGTTCCCGGACTACGTGATGAATACCTTCCAGGGCAAGGACTACCCGCAGCCGGCCTCGGCCACGGGCAAGCGCATCGTGGTGGCCTACGGCTCGAACCCCCTTACCAACGGCAACGGTACCCGCGCCAGCACCGGGGTGGGCAGCAACCAGGGCGCCACGCCCGGCAACCACACCCCGCAGGACATCTGGGTAGGGGCCGAAGACAACACAAATACCCACGCCCAGCAGATTGCCGGCCGCGGCCTGCTCGACAACACCGCCATCACGCCCATCATGGCCGACTTTCTGGGCCTCACGGCCTTCGGCACATCGCTCGGCATCCGGGCCGCGGCCGGCCCCAAAGCCGAGCTCCAGTTGAGCCCGGTGCCCTTTCTCAATCAATTCGAAGTCGGCTTCACGCTGACGACGGCCGGAGCCGTAACGGTCGAGCTGTTCGACGAGGTAGGCCGCCGCGTACAAACCGTGCTGACCAACAAAGCCTTCGGAGCCGGTAGCCAGTCGGTAACGGTGGATGGCAGCCACCTGCGCGCCGGCCTGTACCTGGCCACCGTCACGATGAACGGTCAGGTCGTGAGCAAGCGCACCATTAAGCTGTAGCGCGGGATATAGACCGAAGGGCTGTCCCAGTGCCCAGAACGTCATGCTGAGCGAAGTCGAAGTATCTCTACTGCAATAGTAATTAATTACTTGCGCGATAGAGATGCTTCGACTGCGCTCAGCATGACGTTCTTTTGGTTTCCGGCTACTTCACGTTGCGCGCCACCACGAACATGCGGTCGCCGAAGCGGCCGGTCAGCTTGTTCAGGTAGTAGGTCGGGTACTGCCCGGCCAGCTTGCTCACCTTCTCCACCACGCTGCCGCCCAGGCGAATGTGCTTCGGCGGCTTCACCGGGTTCAGCAGCTCCACCACTTCAAAACCCTGCTTTTTCAGCATTTTGGTGATGGTGGCCGGCGTGAATTCGAACAAGTGGTAGGGCGGAATATCCATCTTGCGCTCTTTGCCCAGCGCCGCGTAGGCCGCGAAGCCCAGGTGCACGGTGGGCAGATTGAGCGTGGCGGGCAGGGCCAGCACCAGCAGCCCGCCCGGCTCCAGCATGCGGTGGAACTTGGCCAGCGTGGCGGCGGGCGAGAGCAGGTGCTCCAGCACGTCGCCCATGTAGGCGAGGTCGAACTGGTTTTCGCGGAAGTCCTCGGTGGTTTCGATGTTGCCCGTGACGACGGGCAGGTGCAGCTCGCGGCGGGCGAAGTCGGCCGCGTGCTCGGATATTTCGAGGCCGTGGGCTTCCCAGCCCAGTGCTTCCAGGCTTTTGAGGGTGTAGCCCGGCCCGCAGCCCACGTCGAGGTAGCGGAACTTGCGGCCGGGGTATTTGGCCAGGATGTAGTTGGTGAACTTGTCGGGCCGAACGTGGTTTAGCGCATTCTGCTTCTGGCCTTCCTCAATGAAAACGACGTCCTGCTGGGTGCGGTCGTAGTTGGGGCGCTCGGTGAAGTAGTCTTTGCCGTAGAGCCGCTCCAGCTGCGCCGGGGTGGGCTGCGGGTCCAGAAACATCAGCTCGCAGCGCCGGCAGCGGGTACCTTGCAGCCGCTGGCCTTCAAAGTCGTAATAAAAGGGCAGCTTCTTGAAGTTGGAGCCGCCGCACAGGTCGCAGGTTCGCATAAAGTAGGGCAGGCTTCGGCCCGCCGGGCAAAGGTAAGTCTGCCCGTGCGCCAGCCGATGGGGCACGTTAGCGGTTGTTTATTCTCTCACGTTACGCGGCGGGCCCAAACCTGCCCGACAACTATCTGGCGGGCCGAAACCCGTGCTATTTATATGCTCGACGCTCTCATCATTGGGGCCGGCCCCGTGGGCCTGGCCTGTGCCCTCGAAATCCAGCGCAAAGGCCTCACAGTGGCCATCATCGAAAAGGGTGCACTCGTGAATTCCCTGGTGGGCTATCCCACCAACATGGAGTTTTTCTCCACGCCCGAGCTGCTTGAAATCGGCGGCTACCCCTTCCCCACGGCGCATTACAAGCCCCTGCGCGAAGATGCCCTCGATTACTACCAGCGCGTGGCCCGCGATGAAAAACTGGACATCCGTCTGCACGAAAAAGTGCTGAGCCTGAGCGGCGAGCAGGGCAACTTCACCATCACCACCAGCAAAGGCGAAATCCCGACCCGCAACGTCGTCGTGGCTACCGGCTTCTACGACCTGCCCAACCCGCTGGGCGTGCCCGGCGAGGACCTGCCCCACGTCAGCCACTACTACAAAGAACCCTACCAGCACGTTATGCAAAACGTGGTGGTTATCGGGGCCAAAAACTCCTCGGCAAAAGCCGCCCTGCAGCTCACCCGTGCCGGGGCTAAGGTCACGCTCCTCGTGCGCGGCTCCGCCATCAGCGACTCCGTGAAATACTGGATTCGCCCCGACCTCGTCAACCGCATCGCCGAGGGCCGCATCACGGCCCACTTCAACACCACCATCCGCGCCATCACGCCCGGGGCCGTGGAAATCCTCACACCCGACGGCCCGCGCATCATACCCACCGATTTCGTGTACGCCCTCACCGGCTACCACCCCGACGAGGCCCTGCTCGGCCGCCTCGGCGTGGAGCCCGACCCCGCCGACGAGGCCCGCGCCCCGCTCTTCGACTCTACCACCCACCAGACCAGCCGCCCCGGCGTATTCGTGGCCGGCACCGTGTGCGGCGGCCGCGCCACCAGCCGCTGGTACATCGAAAACGGCCGCCACCACGCCCAGCTCATTGCAGCCCACCTGGGCGAAGCCGGCCGCCCCTGAAAAAGCAACCGGCCCCTCCGCAAGCGAAGGGGCCGGTGCCCAATGAGACTACTAGTGCAGAACTAGCCCTTGCGATTGGAAACAGTTAAGGTGTAAGTAACTCCGTTTGAAACCACCGCAACGCTGTATTTAAGCGAGCTGTCAGTTATTTCTACGATGTTGTAACTCTGAGTGCCTCCAGTTGCCGTAGAGGTAGTGACTACCGATTGGTCTCCATTAAAGGTCCAAGTGCCGATAACTGTTTGTGGGTCTGCATTGTTGCACTTGACGGCACCTTCGTCTTCTTTGTAGGTGCTGGGAGTCTCGAAACGAATAAAATCGTCCTTGCTGCACGACGGAAGCTGCGAATAGTAGTCTGTGATAAGCGTCCCGCCAATAGGAAGGGCGGGGCTAACAGTAACGGCCGTGGCTATCCAGTTCTTATTGGTCAGCAGTTCCGTTTTGGTCGGCGTGGCGCTAACGGTGTCTTTTTTGCAGCTGGTCGAGGCGATTCCCATCGAAGCAACCAGTAAATAGATGAGGAGGTGTTTCATGTAAATTGTTGCGAATAATAAAGGATGTGAATATTCAAAAGCATTTTGCCTATGAATGTTTAAATATAAGTTCAAAAAAATATTTATTCCCATTGGTTCGGTTCGGGGGCATAAAAAAAGCGCCTTCCCACAAGGGAAGGCGCTTTTTTGTGCTATGCGAAGTGCTTACTGCGGGAATTTTACGCCCCGGTACTCGTTCG
This sequence comes from Hymenobacter sp., assembly GCA_025354605.1. GTDB lineage: Bacteria > Bacteroidota > Bacteroidia > Cytophagales > Hymenobacteraceae > Hymenobacter. Next base: position 8,207 of record JANXMN010000255.1, read on the forward strand.
GATT
>JANXMN010000356.1 GCA_025354605.1 Hymenobacter sp.
GCGCAAAGCGGGCTTACGTAGGGGCCAAGCGCGCTGAGGGTCTTCGGGAAGGCCGGTAGATGCTGGGGGCGGGTGTTTTTCGGGCGTGGGCAACCCTGCGGGACTGAATAGGCTCTTGTTATTGCCCGGCCTTGGGCTGGTGTCGGCCGCCTTGCCCGGCGGGGCCGGTTCCTTTCCAACCTTTCCAACCCCCTTTCCAGATTTCATGATGACATTTTTCCGCACGGCGGCCCTGGGCTGCCTGGTGCTGCTGGGCGCTACTACGGCGCGGGCCCAGCAAAGCAGCCGGTTCACCATCAGTGGGTATGTGCGCGACGGGGCCACGGGCGAAAGCCTGCCCGGCGTGGCCGTGGTGCACCCGGCCAGCGGGCAGGGCACGAGCACCAATCCGTTTGGCTTCTATTCGCTCTCGCTGCCGGCCTCGGCCGACTCGGTGCGGCTGCTGGTGTCGGCGCTGGGCTACGAGAAGCTGCGGGCGGCCTACCCGGGCAGCCGCCGCCTCAGCCACGATTTTCGGCTGAAGGCGGCCTCGGCGGAGCTGGCCGGGGTGGAGGTGGTGGGCACGCGCGAGGAAAAACTGGCCGAGAGCACGCGCATGGGCACCATCAGCGTGCCGGTGGCGCAGATTAAGCTGCTGCCGGCCCTGTTTGGCGAAACCGACGTGCTGAAGGTGCTGCAGCTGCTGCCCGGCGTGCAGGGCGGCGGCGAGGGCAGCAGCGGCCTGTACGTGCGCGGCGGCTCGCCCGACCAGAACCTGCTGCTACTCGACGGCACGCCGGTGTACAACGCCTCGCACCTGTTCGGCTTCTTCTCGGTGTTCAACGCCGATGCCATCAAGAACGTGGAGCTGATTAAGGGCGGCTTTCCGGCGCGCTACGGCGGGCGGCTGTCGTCGGTGGTCGACATCACGATGAAGGAGGGCAACATGCGGAAGCTGCACGGCGAGGGCGCCATCGGCCTGATTGCCTCGCGCCTCACCGTGGAAGGCCCCATCAAGAAGGACACGGCCTCGTTCATTTTCTCGGCCCGCCGCACCTACATCGACATCCTGGCCCGGCCCCTCATCAAGGCCCAGACCGACGGGGCGAACGTCGGCTACTACTTCTACGATTTGAACGGCAAGCTGAACTGGAAGCTCGGCGCGCGCGACCGCCTCTACCTGAGCGGCTACCTGGGCCGCGACGAGTTTTACGCCGACGACGAGCGCAAGCGCGACAACGGCGACTACTCGCGCCAAAGCAGCGCCCTGGGCTGGGGCAACCGCACCGTGGCCCTGCGCTGGAACCACGTGCTGAACGACCGCCTCTTCCTGAACACCCACCTGACCTACACGCGCTACCAGTTCGACGTGAGCACGACGGACGAAACCCGCTCCACCGACCCGAACGGACAGGCCCATACGCAGAAATATTCGCTGCTTTACCTGTCCAATATTGCGGACGTGAGCGCGAAAATGGATTTCGACTACGTGCCCAACCCGGCCCACTACGTGCGCTTTGGCGGGCAGTACATCCGGCACCAGTTTCGGCCCGGCGCGCTGCAAACCAGCGGCAGCGCCGACCCCGCCGAGAACCAGGCATTGGGCCGCCGCATCGGGGCCGACGAGGCCAGCCTCTACGCCGAAGACGACCTGAAGCTGAGCGAGCGCCTGAAGGTGAACGTGGGCCTGCGCCTGAACAGCTTCCTGGTGGAGAAAAAGCTGTACCCCTCACTGGAGCCGCGCCTGGCCGCCCGCTACCTGCTCACGCCCGACTGGGCCCTGAAAGCCGCCTACGCCCGCACCACGCAGTACGTGCACCTGCTCACGAACAGCGGCGTGGGCCTGCCCACCGACCTGTGGGTGCCCGCCACGGCCAGCACCCTGCCCCAGAAAGCCCAGCAGTTCAGCCTGGGGGCGGCCCGCACCCTGCGCCACGGCGGCGAGGAGTTCGAGTTCAGCGTGGAGGCCTACTACAAGCCCATGCAGCACCTGATTGAGTTTCGGGAAGGGGCTGATTTTGTGGGCACCACCGACGACCATTACGAAACTAAAATTACCAGCGGGCAGGGCTGGGCCTACGGGGCCGAGCTGTTCGTGCAGAAAAAAACCGGCCGCACCACCGGCTGGCTGGGCTACACCCTGGCCTGGAGCAACCGCCGCTTCGCCGACCTGAACCAGGGCCAGACCTACCCCTACAAGTACGACCGGCGGCACGACCTGAAGCTGGTGGTCATCCACGAGTTCAGCCCCTCGCTCACGCTTTCGGGCACGTTCGTGTACGGCACCGGCAATGCCATCACGCTGGCGCAGGGCCGCTTCGCGCTGGGCCCCGGCGAAGTGTACGACGACTACGGCGCGCGCAACAGCTACCGCATGGCCGCCTACCACCGCCTCGACCTCGATTTGAGCCACACTAAGAAAAAGCGCTGGGGCGAAGTGGTGAACAGCCTCAGCATTTACAATGCTTACAACCGGCACAACCCGTACTACATCTACCTGGGCCGCGCGGCTGGCAGCGAGCAGCTCAGCTACCGGCAGGTGTCGCTGTTTCCCATTCTGCCCTCGTTCAGCAAAACGTTCCGG
>JANXMN010000368.1 GCA_025354605.1 Hymenobacter sp.
TGACATAGCCCGCGTTGTCGCGCCGTTGCTTTTGCAACCACCGCAAGTGCTGACGCTCGGAATCGGTCAACTGCACGTTCATCACACAAGTTTAGTACTTTGCCCGCAACTTATTCGCAACCCACTTCGCGACGAGTATAACTGCCTTAAAGCGGAGTGCCGCCCAGCGCTGTCGCCACGTTCACCCGGCCCCAGCCGAAGCTGCTGCTGCGGGTGTTATGGTTGGAACTGGCGGCCACGAGGCGGCTCATTATCTGAGCGCGGGATTCGGTGGAGTATTTGGCCCACACCAGCGCAGCCATGCCAGCCATGCTGCTGGTGGCTACCGACGAGCCACCCACTGTGCTGGGCGCGTCGCCGCTCATGGCCAGCGTGAGGGGACGGCGGTCGTTGCTGCTCTGCTGCATTACCACGGTGAATTCCACGTCGGCCCCCACGTGGCACTCGTCGCAACGGGTGCTCAGGTCGCTTTTCATGCCGGTTACGGCCACGGCTTCGGGCAGCGAGGCCGGGTAGATGACGCCCACCCAGCCCGCGCTCCAATTGAACGAGGTGCCAGCGGCACATAGGATGAGCTTACCTTTGTTGTAGGCGTAGGTGATGGCATCGCCAATCTGCGACGAGCTGGTGAGGCGGCCCATGCTCATGCTAATGATGCGCACGTCAGTGCGGTCGCCGGCCAGCAGGTAGGCATCGGCAATGCCCTTTACCTCGCGGCTGGCATCGATGAATACGTCCTCGGCGGCGTGCACCGTAATCAGGTTCGAATTATAGGCCATGCCTACCGACGCGCCGTTGGTGCCGCGCGGGCCGGCGGCTGCGCCGGCCATGCTGGTGCCGTGGCCGCAGCCGTCGTTGGGGGTTTCGGCGCTGCCGTACGGGATGCCGAAAATGCTGTTGCGCGGCAATGTCACGAGGCGCTCGATGGTGCGGCCCGAACTCAGGCCTTGGTTGAAGGCGGTCCCCAGGTTTTCCTGCGCGTCGGAGCAACCCGTGTCGATAATCAGGATTTTGATGCCCTGGCCGGTACTCTGGCTCCAGCCGCTGCGCACGCCGTGGTACTGGTCGGCTTGGTTCCAGCTCGATTTGCTGCCATTGGGGAGCACCGTGTAGTCTGTCCCGGCCACCAGACCGGCCGTGGCGGTGTTGTTGCCGCAGCCGCTGCTGAGCAGCGACGATGCACCCTTGTTGGCCACCGCACCTTCGTGGTACGGCTCGTAGCCCATGGGCTCGGCATAACGCACCAGCCCACTGGCCCGCAGCGCCTTAATGGTGCTCAGTTGATGCACCGTCACATCCAGCACCGGCAGCACGCTTTCCTTGAAAGCCACCAGCTTATCGGCCGTCAGGCTGGGGTCGGCCTTTTTCTCCTCGCTCAGAATCAGGGCCAGCACCTGCGCCCGGGCTGCCTGCCAGCCCGGATTAGTGGCCGCATCGGCCGGCAGCGAACCGCTGAAGCCGGCCGGCCGGTAGCCCACGCTCAGCACGTAGTCCGACCGCGTGAGGGCACTCCACACCACGTGCGCGGAGGCTTCGTTCCAGTCGTAATTGCCGGTGGCGCGCAGGCGCTCCATTATCTGGCCGTCGAGCTGCTGCGTGCTAAGTGCCGTGGTCGGGTCCGGGGCCGGCTCGGGCAGTTGCAGGTCGTCGTTCTGCCGTTGGCAGCTGCCAAGCAGCAGGGCCAGCAGCGCAGTGGAAAGCGTAAGTCTGTTCATGCGGTGTGGGAGTTGGGGTTGGTGAAAGAAATAAAAGAACGGCGCTGACCCGCAGCCGGGTACGAGTTCCGAGCCACTGGCCAGCGCCTAAATGTATCAATTATTTCTTCCTAAAGAACAACTACATGCCGAATATTTTCCGGCCGGTCGTGGCCCCTACTCCCGCACCAGCTTCCAGGTGGCTGCCGGGGCATTTTCCTCGCTCATCCGCAGCAGGTACACGCCGGCGGGCTGTCCGGCCAGCGGGACTACCTGCGTGATTTGGCCGGCCGCTACCGGCGTACTCCACACCTCACGCCCCAGTACGTCGCTCAGGTGCAGCACCGTGCCCGGCCGGGCCGGCTGAGCCAGCGTGAGCGTGGCGGCTTCGGTGGCCGGGTTGGGGGCCAGCGAGGCAATCTCCGCCGCTTGGGCGGCGTGGGTGGCCAGCAAGTTGACGAATACCTGGGGACTACCGCAGGTAGTCGTTACTCCGTTCCGGGTGCGGCGATAGTAAGTAATGTAAACGCTTCTATTTCTTGTAGCGCCTAAGCCAAGTGTTGGCGAGAAATATATCATGGGGTCATTATCCGGAAGCCGTCCAAACGTACCATCGCTGGCTCCGAAGGTAAAGAGTTTGTCGTATACGATTTGCTGGTTATCAATGCATCCGCCTCCACTGGGCTGTAGCTGTACAATGCCCCGGCTAAAAAAAACACTGCTGCTACTATTTACCGTAGGGTACTCGCCAGTCAGCATAGGGGTATTCGCAAATTGCCTGGATTTGCCGGTGTTCAGCGAAAATGCCCAGCGGCCATTCCCAATACCAGAGTAATTAATACTCGCCGGATAACAGCCGGGACCACCAAAATATTCGGTTCGGCTTTGCTCTAGAAAGGTGTAGAAAAGCGAATCCCCAGTTTGGCTACGCGTCGACACCCGGCGTAGGATATGCCTTTGCGAGCACGTGACAGGTGTGATGACAATAGGGTCGTCGAGGTAGCCAATTTCGTCGCCCGGCTGCAAATCAAACAACCGAAGCGGACTGTAGGGTGACTGCGATACCGTGGCGGGAAGCTGGGCAGCTACCCATTGCCGCGCATTGCTGCTGAGCGACAACCACTGCGGTCCTTCAATCAGGCCATAATTCTGGCTCAGCCGTATCACTGGCCCCGTACTGAGGGTTATGGTGGCCACCACGTCGGCTTGACCGCTCACGATTTGCGGACCGCGGCTGGTTAGAGTAGCATCAACTCCCAAAGCTGCGTTGGCCACCCAGATACTGCCTACAGCAGCCTGTGGTCGCAGCAGCAACGACGTAGCAGTCTGAGCATTTCCTTCCGTCACGGTTTCAAGGGTATATTCTGTTGAGCCCGGTTGCCAGCGTAAGCGCTGCCCAAATAAATTGTTGCGGCTTTTGCGAAACCGGCTATATAACGCCTCACCGGGGGCCTGGTCATTCGTTGCACGCACAACCCGATTGAACGCCCAAACCGAGTCCCCCGCAGTTGTAGTATAGGCCGAATCGAGCCGCAGCGTATAAACCCCCACAGTGGCGAGTCCGCCGCTGCCCGTGGAACCCGGTACTTCATAGCTATATATCAGCCCTGGCCGAAACGGCCGCCAGAGCTGCTGCGCAGCAACGCGCTGGCCCAGCAACAAAAAAAGCGCGGCCAGCATCGGGCGCGCGCAACGGTAGGCGTATTTCATAACGGAGGTATCTTGACGTGGAATGATGCCTTTAAGGTAAGCACACTGAATGACTTATCCCAAGGGCCATAACGCAGAAAGCCCCGCTCGGAACCGAGCGGGGCTTCTGTGATGAGCGGAAGACCAGACCTTGGGGCGGCGCAGTCTGGCCCTCCTAAACTCGTCTCGCACTTAGAGCGCGTTGACGAGCTTTGTCAGCTTGCTTTTGTTATTAGCAGCTTTGTTTTTGTGGATGATATTCTTCTTGGCCAGACGGTCCAGCATCGAAGTCACTTTTTTCAGCAGCTCCTGAGCAGCCGTTTTGTCGGTCGTCGTGCGCAGCTTCTTAATGGCCGTGCGGGTGGATTTGTGCTGGTAACGGTTCAACACGCGCTTGGCTTCGTTGCTGCGGATGCGTTTGAGGGCCGACTTATGGTTTGCCATGAGTTGGAATATGTAGGAGCGTTATGCTTGAGTTCTGTGTTTGGGAGGGCAAAGGTACGAAGCTGCCCGACAAAATCAAACCCCCACTGGAAAAATATTGCGACCATTCTCTTTGGCACCCGGCTGCCTCCAGCCAAACGCTGTTTCCGGCGGCCCCAACGCTACTCCAGCAGCCTTGCGCAGGCTTTTCCGCCAGCGGGTGCTTCACGCAGCATTCATTTTTTGGCGCTTATATTAGTATGCATGCCGATTAGTTCCGAGCTTTACCAGCAGCTATTTCTATCCCACCCGCGTGCCTTATTCATTCAGTCTAGCCTATCCTGCCCATGCCGCTTGTTGCCGAAACCCGCTACCAGTCGCCGTTTTACCAGTTCAACGGCCATTTGCAGACCATTGTGCCCAGCCTGTGGCGCAGCGTGCCCGAGGTAGCCTACCAGCGCGAGCGCTTGGAGCTGCCCGACGGCGACTTCCTCAACCTCGATTGGAGCCGCCTGCCCGCGCACCGGCCCACCAACGCGCTGGCCATTGTGTCGCACGGGCTTGAGGGCGACGCTTCGCGGCCCTACGTGCGCGGAATGGTGCACGCCCTCAACCGCGCTGGTTTCGATGCCCTGGCCTGGAACTACCGTAGCTGCGGCGGCGAAATGAACCGTTTGCTCCGCTCCTACCACCTCGGCGATACCGAGGACCTCGACCGGGTGCTGCGCCACGCCCTAGCTACCGGCCGCTACCCCCGCGCCTACTTGTTGGGCTTTTCGGCTGGCGGCAACGTGACGCTAAAATACTTGGGCGAAGACGCGGCCCGCGTGCCAGCCGAAGTACAGCGTGCCGCCGTGTTCTCGGTACCCACCGACCTCAAAGCGAGCTCCGAGCACATCGGCCGGCCGCAGAACCAGATGTATATGCGGCGCTTCCTGAAATCGCTGCGCCAGAAAATCCGCGACAAGGCGGCCCTGCTGCCCGGCCAGGTCGACGTGGAAGGCCTGGAGAATCTGCGCAACTTCCCGCAGTTCGACGACAAATACACCGCGCCCATGCACGGCTTCGACTCGGCAGAAACCTATTACCAATACGCCAGCTCCGGGCGCTACCTCAGCGGCATCCGGGTGCCCACGCTACTGGTGAACGCGCAAAACGACCCCTTCCTGCCGGCCTCGTGCTACCCGCGCGAATTGGCGGCCGCCTCGCCCTACGTGTTTCTGGAAACTCCACCCGACGGTGGGCACGTGGGCTTTGCCGAGAGCAGTGGTGAATACTACTCCGAGCGGCGCGCGGTGGAATTTCTGACGGCAGAAATAGCAGCCTAGTGTTTTCGGTCATTGCTGCATTCTGCTACGCTTCACTGGCAATGACCGACGGCTACTTGGCTGGTACGAAAACCACTTTCTTGGTTTCAAAAAACTCTTCTGGAAAGAAGTCGCTCAAAGTCGTCACTTTCGCCTTCAGGCCTGATTCGGCAATTTCTTCGGCCAAATCACCGCCCTTCAAATAGTAGAGGCCGTTACCCGGCGCGCTCAGAGGTTTGAAGCGGTGGGCAATCCAGGGGTGGAAGGTGGCCAGACGGGCCACGGCGCGGCTAACTACGTAGTCGTACTTGGCGCGCACCTGCTCAGCGCGGGTCTGCTCGGCCGTGACGTTGTGCAGGCCCAGGGCGGCGGCCATGAACTGCACGGCGCGGATTTTCTTACCGATGCTATCGACCAAGTGGAAATGTACCTCGGGAAATAGGATGGCCAGCGGCAGGCCAGGCAGGCCGCCGCCGGTACCCACGTCGAGCACGGCGCTGCCTTTGGCAAACCGCACCACTTTGGCAATGCCCAGCGAGTGCAGCACGTGGCGCTCCAGGAAGTTATCCATGTCGGTGCGCGAGACGAGGTTGATGGCTTCGTTGGTGGCGCGGAACTCGGTTTCGAACTGCTGGAAAAGCTGGAGCTGTTGCGGGGTGAGTTCGGGGAAGTGGTGCTGGAGGAGGTTCATGCTTAGAGAAGCTTAGAAAACGGTCATTCCGAATGCAGCGCAGCGAAATGAAGAATCTCTACCGCGACAGTAATTAATTACTTCCACGGTAGA
>JANXMN010000369.1 GCA_025354605.1 Hymenobacter sp.
CCAGTACCTGGAGCAGCAGCAGGTTGGCTCCCTGGGCAAGGGATTGAGCCTGCTGCTGGAAAAAAACCGGTCCCGTACCCTGCGGTTCAAAAACTTCAGCCCCGTCCAGCGGCTGGCCCTGGTGAACTGGGTGCAGGCCGCAGTGCATGAATTGAGCTGACCGCCATTCTCTGCGGCTAAGGCTATCCGCTATCGACCAGCAGCCCCGCCCCTGCGCCCTGGCCGTCTCCCCTAGTGGCGTAGCTAACGGCAGAGGCTACTATTGCTGCTCCGCTCTCCCGCTGCCCCGCCGCCGTGACGGCTGCGGCCGGGGTAGCTAGGGTTTCTAGCGATGATTGTTTCAGACTTCACTCATCCACGTTCGCCTGAACCACTCGGGCAACTCGTTCCCAATGATGGTTAGCTTTCTCGGCTCGTATTCTGCAAACCACCAAATGGCAGCTCCCGAATTATCGAATAAGTAAGCCCGGTTAATTGCTTGCATTGTTTCGACCGGCAGTGCCAAACTTTTCGCGTAGCGGCTCACTATTTTCTCCGTCGAAACTCCGTGCCCGCCTTTGCTCACACGGTTGCTCACGCGGGCCACATTTACCGCCGGTGTCTCCGTCGCAATGTAGTACAAGTAGGTTCGGTAGCCCTTGGCGGTTGCCAAACGCAGAAAATCCAGCTTGGACCGGTGCGACATTACCGATTCAAAGGTGAAGCTTACTCCAGCGGCCAGTAGCCGATGCCGTAAAAAATCAGCTATGGTCGCAGCCACGTAAGAATTTACCGCTGCCCCTGGCTGCATCACGATGATATTCTCGACAATCCGCAAGCCCAGCATCTCACTGGTTTGCGCACCCACTGCCGTTTGCCCACTCGCCAAAAAGGCAACGAAATCGGCTTGCGAAACCTGTAGTTAGTAATCGGCAACGTGTAGAAACTTCTGTCTTGCCAGCAGTTTCTCAATCTCATCAGCATTCACGTAAACACCCAGATTGAACTGCCCGCGCAACTCTTCCAGCAGCGCCGACTTGCCCGAGCCATTGGGACCCGCAAAAAGCCGGAGACGTGGCACCGTAACACCCGCCATATCCTAGGCTTTGCGGTTGATGTCGCGGTATTCATCGGCCACCACCTCGCGCCGCCCATCGGCGTGGACGCGCACCAACTGGCCATTTTCAAACACAGTCACCGTCAGGCCCAGGGCGCGGCTCTCGTTCACGGCCCGCAAGGAAGCCTGACGCGCTGCCGTCCGCAGCACCTCGGCCGGTACGTCCTCTGGTTGGTTCATTCTCATAACGGAATTGTCACTTAGCAAATCTGACTCAAGCAAGGTACAGCAAAACCCACAACCGTAACCACTCGGTTCCCCACCCCGCCGCCGGGGCCGCCGCGGCGCAGATAGCGGGAGTTTCTTGGGTTACGACAGGCGAAGCTGCAAGAAGCCAAACTCCGTTTGCTCACCCAAGAAGGACTTTATCTGTGGCAGTCGGGTCAGCAGAAATTCCGCCAGCTTCGCCACCGGGACCTGCGCATTTTGCACCGCTACCACACGGGGCGGAAATCCTTCGGTCAGTACCAACCGCAAGAAGTCTTCGTCTTTGGTAATGACATCATATCCATGCTGCCTTGCGTAGCGCCAGATACTCGTGTTGGGGCTGTTATCCAGCTGAATATCCCGAACGTGCAGCACCGCCGCGCAATGCGGCCGCAAGTAGACAGCCAAGCGCCACGAAATGTTCTCATCCAGCAGCAGACGCATCAGCTACGCCGCCAGCAGCACCACGCTTTCCTTATAAGCCGCATACAGCAGGCAAGCCCGCACCTGCGCCGGGCCAATGGCCGGAAAGTCTTCCTGAATATCGGCCGCGCTCATGTCGTTGGCCAGCATTTCCAGCACTTCGGCCACGGTCGTGCGCGTGCCCTTCACCACCGGCTTGCCAAAGCGCACCTGCGGGTTCAGTTCAATGTAGGCGGTGATAACGGTGGTGTCCATAAGCAGCGGGGGTAACTGAGCTACCAAAAATACGCAGGGTTTGGGTAGTAGGTGTATAACTGTATACTACCCCCACCCCGCCGCCGTGGCTGCCGCGGCGCGGGTAGCGGGCGTTTCTGAGGCTGTGCCCCCAATGCGACAGCCCTAGTTGAACTCGTCCAGATACCCCAGCTCGCGGCGCTTGGCGGCGCGCTCCTTGGGGTCGCGGTACTGCGCGTCGAGTAGGCTCAGCATGGCTTGGAGCACCTCCAGCACGTAAGCTTGCAGCGGTTCGCGGTCGGCAATGGCTTTGGTGACGCCCTGGGCCGCGCCGGTGGCCTGGCCGGTGGCCGTGGCGTAGTCCTCGCGGATGGGCGTCCAGAAGGCCGTGCCATAGTCGCGGCCGTCGAGGCCGGTGGCCGTGAGGGCGGCCAGTAGCTTATCCAGCGCCTTGAGGCGCTCGCCCTGGTCGGCGGGCAGGATGTAGCTGTCGTGGTAGGTGACGATGCCGAACTGGGCATAGTGCTCCTTGGCGCGGGCCTTGGTGAACTTCTCGGCGATGTAGCCCTTCACGTAGTTCAGCCCGTCTTCCATCTTCGCATCAAGGGCGCGCAGGTCGCCGCTCACCTGGGGGCGCAGCAGGCCGGCGGTTTCGCGGGCCGTCACGGCCGCCTCGAAGGCCACGGCTTTGGGCCCGTACTCGGCCGCCGTGGTCCAGATGAATACCAGCTGGGGGTGGGTGGGCCAGGCGTCTTTCAGACGCAGGGCCAAATCGGCCTGCCCGCGCAGGCTGCTGGGGATGGCCGGGGTGGGCACCGTATCGGGTTTGGTAGGCGTGGGCTGCATTTGGGAAGGGATTTAGGATGAACTACGGCCGCTAAAGTAGCCATAATTCCGCTAGTTACCCGCGCCAGGCGGGGGTGCCGCCCAGGTAGCTCCCCCATGCACGTTGGAGCCCTACCTTTTTCCAAGGTAAGCCCTAAAAGTACTTTTGCGGCCCACCTTGGAGCCAGGCAGGCCGCAAAAGCAGGTGGGCGGCTTACCTGGGAGCCAGGTAGGGCGCAAAAGGCCGTTGGGGGGTTGGTTGGGGGCCAGGTAGGGCGGAAAGGTGCGTGGGGAGGTTGGTTGGGGGCTGGGTGGCTTTGAAACTAAGCCCTATTATAATCTTCCTTACTTTTAGCCACCGCTTAACCTTTCGTCTATTTTATGAAAACAATTATGTATTGCTTGGCGCTCGCCTGCCTTTGTATGTCTTGTGAGAAAAAATTAAAGAAGGCAAAAGCACTTAATTATAATAGATGCTGGAGAATGTCAGTTCACGATGTGAAGGACAGTATGCGCACAAACTCCCGTTGGCACATCCTTACTTCAAAATCAATGGAACGGGACCGGCTTGAGTACATAAGCCCGAAAAACGATTCATTACTAATATATTGGATTGACAAAAACAGACCTTGGAAAATAGACATGAGTTACGCACTACCATCAGAGCTTTTAGAACCTCAAGGAGTCAAAAGCTCAAAAGAAGACAATACTTGGTACGACCAGTATAACAATGTAAAGGTTGTACGTCAACAAACAGATGAAAAGTCTATACAGGACGTATTTGAGCCGATAGATAAGGAGGAACAATAGAGTGAAACAATGAGAAAGAAAAATTCAACGGATGAAAGTTGCGTATTTTAATTCCATTCTCTATCTTTTAGGACACTCGAACTTAACTCTTATGGAATCCAAAGAAATAACACAGCAACAAAAACGGCATTTGACCGACCTTGAAGCAGCGCGTGCGAATGCAATAGAATTTTTATTAAGAGCAAGTAAGAGGTTGGAAGTAGCAGAAAATATTAATCCTGCAATAAATAAAATGGTTGTCAAGCATCTTGAAGACATTGATGGTTTACTGGATTTTTATAGCTCTGGCAGCAATAACCAAGTTGACTGGCTTATTCGAACCGAATATGAGCTGAAAAAAATTGCCCTGAATGCAACAGATGAAAGAAATGTATTGAGCGAAATGACCCGTTCAGTTCAAGAGAAGAAAAATCGCCTCTCTTGTATCATCCAGGAATATAATACACCATACCTGTTACAATCATTGAATGAAGGTATTATAAGTTGTAGAACAAATTAATGGGAAAGCCCCGCCAGCACAACGCTGACGGGGCTTTCCCATTTACAACCAACCGGCCCAATTACACCGCCGGCATCTCCACGTTCTCGAATTTCACCGCGCCGTCTTCCAGCACCGCTTCTACCACGGCATCTTTCGACAGTTCGTTCATAGGGAGTCGGTTGCTAGCCCACCCAAGCCCTGCGGCAAAATGTAAAGCTCATGAAACATTCGCTCCACCTGCTGTTTTAAGTTTGGCTCCGGGTTGGCCTTGTTTTCCAGGAAATAGGCGCTGGCTTCCAGCGCCGGGTGGTGCCCAAAATGGGCGGGGTCGACGAAGGTGAGCACCGATTGCATATACACCCGGAACCGTTTTGTGTTCGCTTCGTCCTCCCCTGCCAGCGCCTCGCCTATAAAGCCCGCCGAGGCCAGCGGGTCGCGCCGGTAAATGTCCAGAAAGATTTGAAAGCAAGTGGTGAGGATGCGAAAAGCGTCCCCGTCATTCGTCAATACCCGAAATTTATTGGGTGAACTTTTGTGCGACAGCGGGTAGTATTTCAGCACGTAGACATGATGCCGGTATTGCTCGACTTGCACCGCGTAGCGCTTGTTTTTGCGGGTGCGAAAGGTGTAGTGGTGCGTACAAACCAAAGGGCCGCCCTTTTCGGACGGCCCTTTGCGATAATGGAAGGGATACCCTTCGCCCAGTTTGCGCTTAAATGGCGTAGTCATAGGCGCTCCGGCGCAGCTTGGCTACTTCTTCCGCCGTGAGCGTGTCGAAGGTAAACACCTTACCTGTACGCACCGCTTTGGCCAGCCGGCTTGGCTTGGGCGGCGTGGCCGCTTTGCGGCGGCCGGTCGGTTTGGCATCGGTTTCTGAGTGTCCCATAACGTGGTGCAACAAAGTGGATTCTTAGCGGACTACCGCGAATTTACGCAAAAAGTTCGGCTGTGCCGCGCCTCGTTACACCGCCGGCATCTCCACGTTCTCAAACTTCACCGCGCCGTCTTCCAGCACGGCTTCTACCACGGCGTCTTTCGTCACGCGGCCCGAGAGAATGTCTTTCGACAGCTCGTTGAGAATGACGCGCTGCAACACCCGTTTCAAAGGCCGCGCGCCGAACTGCGGGTCAAATCCGGCTTCGCCCAGGTGGTCGAGCACTTCGCTAGTGGCTTCGAGCTGAATGCCGGCCTCGGCCAGGCGCTGCTGGATTTGCTTGAACTGGATGTCCACGATGCGGCGGATTTCCTTGCGCTTGAGGGGCTGGAACATGACAATTTCGTCGATGCGGTTCAGGAACTCGGGGCGCATGTGCTGCTTGAGGCGCTCCAGCACTTCGTCGCGGGTGCGGTCGACGACCTCCTCGTGGTTGAACTCGTTGAGGTCCTTGAAGTTCTTCTGGATGATGTCGGCCCCGGTGTTCGAGGTCATGATGATGATGGTGTTCTTGAAGTTCGCCACCCGGCCTTTGTTGTCGGTGAGGCGGCCGTCATCCAGCACTTGCAGCAGGATGTTGAACACGTCGGGGTGCGCTTTCTCGATTTCATCGAGCAGCACCACCGAGTAGGGCTTGCGGCGCACGGCCTCCGTGAGCTGCCCGCCCTCGTCGTAGCCCACGTAGCCGGGAGGCGCGCCGATGAGGCGCGAGGTGGCGTGGCGCTCCTGGTACTCGCTCATGTCGATGCGGACCATGGCGTTTTCGTCGTTGAATAAATACTCGGCTAAGGCCTTCGCCAGCTCGGTTTTGCCCACGCCCGTGGTGCCCAGGAAAATGAACGAGCCGATGGGCCGCTTGGGGTCTTGCAGGCCGGCGCGGGAGCGGCGCACGGCGTCGGAGATGGCCGCGATGGCCTCGGCCTGGCCGGCCACGCGCTTGCCCAGCTCGGCTTCGAGGCTCAGCAGCTTCTCGCGGTCCGATTGCAGCATTTTGCTCACCGGGATGCCGGTCCACTTGGCCACCACTTCGGCAATGCTCTCGCTCGTCACCACTTCCTGGAGCATCGCGCCGCCGTCTTTGTTGGCCGCCGCTTCTTCCTGCAAGGTTTTCAGCTTGGCTTCGGCTTCCTGAATCTTACCATAGCGCAGCTCCGCTACCCGCGCATAATCGCCCTGGCGTTCGGCCTGCTCGGCTTCCAACTTGAATTGCTCGATGGCTTCTTTTTGGGTTTGAATCCCGGTCAGAACGGCTTTTTCGCCTTCCCAACGGGCGCGTAGCGTGTCGCGCTTGTCGTTCAGCTCGGCCAGCTCCTTGCTGAGGATGGCTTCGCGGTCGCGGTTGTCTTCGCGGCGGATGGCTTCGCGCTCAATTTCCAACTGCATGATGCGGCGCTGAATCTCGTCGAGCTCCACGGGCATGGAATTCAGCTCGATGCGGAGCTTGGCCGCGGCCTCGTCCATGAGGTCGATGGCCTTGTCGGGCAGGAACCGGTCGGTGATGTAGCGTGCGCTCAGCTCCACGGCCGCAATCACGGCGTCGTCGGTAATCCGCACGCCGTGGTGCAGCTCGTACTTCTCCTTGATGCCGCGCATGATGCTGATGGCGTCCTCAATGGTCGGCTCGTCCACCATCACGGCCTGGAAACGGCGTTCGAGGGCCTTGTCCTTCTCGATGTACTTCTGGTATTCCTTGAGCGTGGTGGCCCCGATGGCGTGCAGCTCGCCGCGCGCCAGGGCGGGCTTGAGCAGGTTGGCGGCGTCCATGGCGCCCTCGCCCCCGCCACCGGCCCCGATGAGGGTGTGCATCTCGTCAATGAAGAGCACAATCTGGCCGTCGGAGTCGGTCACTTCCTTGATGACGGCCTTGAGGCGCTCCTCAAATTCGCCCTTGTACTTGGCCCCGGCCACGAGCAGGCCCATGTCG
>JANXMN010000143.1 GCA_025354605.1 Hymenobacter sp.
CGGCGGCGGCGTCGGCGGCGTAGGCGGCGTAGGCGTAGCCGGCGTAGGCGGCGGCGGCGTCGGCGGCGTAGGCGGCGGCGTCGGCGGCGTAGGCGGCGTAGGCGTAGCCGGCGTAGGCGGCGGCGGCGTCGGCGGCGTCGGCGGCGGCGTCGGCGGCGTAGGCGGCGGCGTAGGCGGCGTCGGCGGCGTAGGCGTAGGCGTCGGCGTAGGCGGCGGCGGCGGCGGCACTCCGTGCCGCTTGCCAATCACCACGGCTTACTTCCTCGCCGCTCAGCTTCTTAGTGTAGAGGTCGGCCACGCGCTGAATAGCTTCGCGCTGGCCGTCGGTTTTAGCAAAGCGAATCACGCCTGCTTCGGTATCAACCAGCAGCCACACGGCCAGTTGCGGCCAGACAGTCGACAGGTCCGCGCCTACCGGAATGGCGGCCAGAAACTGACCAGGCCACGTTTTATACCGTTCCTCCGACACATTTTCAAACAGGCGGTCTTCCAGTTTGGCCAGGATGCGCGGCACGCCGATTTGAATTTCGGCTTCGCCATGCGGGTCCTCATTGCTGTGGAAGGTGCAGCCCACGGCACAGCCGCGCCAGCCACTGGTGGCATCGATGTCATCGACGCCGGCCGCGCTGCCAAACGTGCCGCGAATCAAATCATCCGCTTGGCGGTGGGCCTCGACACGGGCCAGGTATTCGGTTTTGATGGCGGGGTTGTTGTGAAAAGCCCGCATGGGAGTGTTTTGCAACGTATTCATACCTTTGTTCTTAGATTTTTAAGTTTTGTTGAGAAAAGGCCGGCCCCCGTTCGCATCGAGGGCCGGCTTTGTTTTTATCCAGCATTTGCTGTTGAGGGCGTAAATGCCCGGCATCGTGGGGTGGGCCTCGACCCAGCCGGCGCGCTCCAGCGCCCCGAGCAGGCCCAGGGCGGTGAAGCGGTGGCCGCGGATGCCCGCCAGCCGGCGCTGCAGCGTCAGGGCATTCAGCCACGTATCCGTGGGCAGGTGCTGCAGGACCCAGTTGGCGAGGGCGGCGGGCGTCATGGCTTAGAAAGGAAGGTCGTTGTCGTCGAGCTCCTCTTCCCCGCCGGCGGCCACCGGCTGCGGCTTGGGCTGGGGTTTTGCGGCGGCTTTCGGCGCGGGGGCCTTCGGGGCCGGAGCCGGTGCAGGGGCCGCACCGGCTGCCTCAAAAGGATTGCCGCCCGTGAAGAGGGCTTCCAGGTTGATGGGCGTCTGCTTGGCCAGCGCAATCACCTCGGGGGCAATGGCTTCGGGCGGGTCGGCCACCACGGAGTATTCCGTGTTGAGGCCGGAGCCGGAGCGCGTCACGGTCAGGTCGTACTTGCTCGGGTGGCCGTACTTGGCGTGGCGGCTGTATTCCTGAACGGCCGACTTGATGGCCACCTGCGTCACCTGCCAGATTTCGATTTTCTGGGTGGTCACGTTGAACACCACCATGGCCCAGAACTCTTTGACGCGCTCGTCGCCGCCGTTGGGAGCCTTTTTGCGCATGTCGGCAGGCGTGCCGGCGGGCTTCTCTTTCACGCGGACGGGCTTGCCGTCTTCGTTCCAGTACTCGTAGCCGATGGCCGGCTGCTTGCTGAGCACGCGCAGCACGTTGGCCCCGTTCTGGAGCTTGGTGTAATCGCCACCGCCGGCGGTGGGCACTTCGTAATTTTCGGGGAGGAATGACATGGAGTTGTGGACTTTGGGGGTTGTGGACTGTTGGAAATGGCCGGGGCAAAGCGGCCGGAATGCCGGGGCAGAAGCGGGTGGCTCTTACATGGGAGTCGGGCGGTTAGAGCGTGAGAGGATTAGTGAAGGGTGCAGTTGGCCAGCACCCAGAGAAGCAGTAGGAGGCCCAGCAAGCGGGCGCGAAGCCAGCGCATCAGGCAGCGAGGGCCGGCTGGCCAATCTTGCGTTGGGCGTAATCGATGCAGGAGGAGCGCAGGTACAGGCACTTCACGCCCTCTTTCCGGTAGGTGATGCGGCCAGCCTCGGGGGTACCGGGCCGGCTGGCACGGGCGTATTTCACCAGCGTTTCGCGGGTCTTAATGCCGGATGTTTTGAGCGCGGCATCGGTGGGCAGCCATTCTTCCTGGCTGCTGACGTAGGCCCCGAGCAGGTTTTCAAGCCGCTCAATCCGCAGCAGTGCTTCGGCGTGCTGTTCGGGCGTGACAAAGGAGATGGCCGGCATGACTAAACCGCAGGATTGAGGGTGGCTAAATCCTGAGCTGCTTCGAGACTGCCCGACTCTCTGGCCATGCGCAAGGCCGCCTGTACCACCTTGTTGCCGGGCCTGCCGGCAGCCAGTGCTTCGCTCACTGCTTGCCGACTTATATCAAGCTCTTTGGCAAGTGCTGACATACCACCATAGGGCAATAGCCGGCGCAAATCTGTTTTAGGTGCTTGCATATCCTTTGACTTTACTTACTTTTGGCTGTCATTTACTTGACAAATCAAAGATACGTAAGTTTTCTCAACAATGTCAAGCTAACTCACATCAAAAGTGAGCAAACTATTCATTTTCAAAAAAGAGTCAAATAAAATGCAGGCTTAATGACAAACAAACTCACATTTGCTATGAAACTAGAATCGCTGCGCAAGTTTAAGAAGCTGAATCAATCTCAGCTAGCGGATTTGGTGGGAGTAAGTCGAGCAGCCATCTCTCTTTATGAAAGCGGGAAGAACAGCCCATCTTACAAGGTGTTGAAGAAACTTTCCGAAGCGCTTGACACTGACATCGCGGTCCTGATGGACGATGCCGCGACTGCAGAAATGCCGAAAGCCCCATTCGATGCTCACGCGATTGGGCCACTGGCCGATATGCCACATGTTGATTTACCCGCACCTAGTTTTAAAGTATTGGCCTCCTTCGCCGAAATGGGCGGCATCACGCCCGAAGCACTTTCCCACTGCGATACCCTGCGTGTCTACCTACGCCCATACGAACTACCAGAGAAGTACGAAGGCGCGATGGTGATTGAAATATGGGGCGATAGCATGGAGCCCGAGTTGCATTCCGGCGAGCGGATGATTGCTTGGCAGGTGCCTGAAAGCAAGTGGGAAACCCTACATAATGCTGCCTGTGTGGTGGCTTATGACGATACAGTAACCATCAAAGCCATCATCGAAAACGACCTGTTCGTGCATGACCGGCTCACGTTGCGCGCCGCGAATAAGGAGGCTGGCTATTTCGTCGTTTCACGCGACACCATCCACTCTATTTGGGAGGTGCGCGAATACTACGACCGCCCCAAATATTCCCTTAGTTTTAACCGCCGCTAACGATGTCCAAACGCTACCTTCTGTGTCTCTTATTGTTAGTCCAGCAAATAGCACACGCACAAGTCTATGAACTGGCTGCCGTTGGTTTAGCCCTGGGGGCTGGGGCCTTCCAAAAGAAACCCCAGGACCCGAACGCATACGTTACCATGCTCGCCTATAAAGGCAAGTCGGTAAGTCAAAAACGCACTCCTCCTGATAAGCTTAAAGGCAAAGCCGCGGCGGAGATTGCGCGGGTAGAAGCAGCATTGGCCGTGTGCTC
Organism: Hymenobacter sp.; assembly: GCA_025354605.1. Classification (GTDB taxonomy): domain Bacteria; phylum Bacteroidota; class Bacteroidia; order Cytophagales; family Hymenobacteraceae; genus Hymenobacter. The sequence continues at coordinate 3,540 of JANXMN010000143.1, forward strand.
CGCCAATTTGTTGGCTGACGAATTAAGGCCGATTTGCACCGACCAGCAATATTTTGATTTGCAACTAGCTATTAAGCGAATCCCGTGGGCACAAAAGGAATGGAGTGTTTCCGCTTATGATGCGGAGAATGATTTTTATCGTTCTGAGAACTACTGGCGCACCCAACGGCGTGAGCAACTGGCACGAGAGGTACAACAGGCTCAGCAGGTAGCTCAGCAAGCCCGTGCCCGGCATGAGCAGGACAGCTTGTTTAGTATAGAGCAACGCCAGTCATTTCGTGCAGATAGCATCAGCCGTTTGGCCCAAGCCAGGAAGCAAGCCATTGCCGATAGTTTAGATGAGCCCCGCCGAAAGGCCCGGGCCTATGAGTTGGATATGGCGCTGCTTACCCCAGCGGGCCGGCGACTCGTGGAGGCTTCAGCCAAGCCCAAGACGCACCCAGCACCGAAATCGGTAGCCAAGCGCCCTGTTGCAAGGCCTTCGAAGTCTACTGGCCCCTCGGCTTATTTCTGTACCAGCGGCAATACGGTGAAATACCATAGCTCTTCAACTTGCCAGGGCCTAACTCGGTGCGGGGCCTCGATTAGCCGCATCAGCTTGCGTGAGGCAGAGCAGACGATGGACCCTTGTAAGTTCTGTCACTAGCCCATGCCCGCCTCCTTCAAATTCATCCTGGCCCCCACCGCTGACCGCGATGGCCTGCACGACGTGCGCCTGCGCATCATCATGGCGCGGGTGGTGCGCTACTTCAATGTGGCCGGCGTGAGCATCGGCGCGAAGCACTGGAACGAGAAGTACACCCTCGAAAAAGAGAACTGGATTAAGAGCAGCCACTTCGACCACGGCGACTTAAACGATGCCTTGTTCACGTTGCTGCGCCGGGCCCAGAAGCTCGCCCGCACCCGGCCCGAGCTGTCGGCCGATGAGCTGAAGCAAATCCTGAGCACCGGGGAAGACCTGAAGCCGGCCCCCCAGCTGGCAGTAATGGATTTTCTGGCTTTCGGCTATGAGAGTTGGAGTCGTGACGACGTGGGCAGCTTCGCCCAATCCACCTGCGAGGCCCGCAGTACGACGCTCAATAAGCTGGCGGAGTGGTGGGGCTGGAAAAAAGGGAAGCGGCCCCTCCCCTGCGATAAGCTCACGGAAGACTTGTTGAGTGACTTCGAAACCTACCTGAAGCGCGACCTCGGCAACGGCCCGGGCACCCGGCGCAAGGCGTTGGAGATTCTGCACATCTACGTGAAGCGGGCCATTAAGAAAAAGTACCTGCCGCGCCACGCCGACCCCTTCGAGGACTACGAGCTGCCCACCCCTACTCCTTCCAAAACCTGGCTGACCGATGAGGAGCTGAGCGCGCTCGAAACCGTGACGTTGCCCAAGCAACAGCACCAATCCCGCGCCACCTACTTCATTCAATACTACCTGCACGGCTCGCGCATCGGCGTGGTGCTGCGCCTGAAATGGAAACAGCGCGGCCTGGGCGTGGTGCGCTTCAAAATGGACAAAGGGGACCGCGAGAAGGTTGTCAAGGAGTCGCCCCAGCTCACGGCCCTGCTCGACTCGTTCCTGCCCGAAGACGGCAGCGCCCCCGACCCAGAAGCGTTGATTTTGCCCTGGCTCTCCCCGGCCTACTTCACCATGTCGCCCGTGAAGGCCTTGCAGGAAATGAAGCGGGCCACGGCCGTGGTGAATATGAACCTGAAACGGGCCGGGAAGAAAGCGGGCATCAGCACGCACTTTTCCAGCCACAGCAGCCGGCGCACCCTGGCTGATAATGCCGACGACATCACGGAGGACATGGGTTTAGTGCAGGGCATGCTAGGTCACTCCACCCGTGCCACCACCGAGAAGTACACCCGAGGCCGCGATACGCCGGCCGTGCACCGGGGTGCGCAGAAAGTGTATGAACAGCGCCCGATGCCGCAGGTAAAACATGAGTAAAACATTTGCTTCACGCCGTTGCCACGGTAGGCGTGACAGACTTCGACGAAGTTTCGACGAAGCCCGTCACGCCTACCGTGACCTAAGAATGTGATATACTAGCCTCCCTTACACGACCACGAAAAACCCCATTCACAGCCCGTGAATGGGGTTTTTACTTTTTCATCGGACAGGATATCGGACAGTCAAGCTTGACCAGGGCTTAAAAGACAAAGTTTTTTCGGGCTTATCCTTCCCTAATTATACTTTTGCCTTCGCAGAGGGAAATTAGTTGCCAACCTATTTTATCGGCACTTAGAAGCTGTTTGAGTTAGCAGAATTTAAGCACCCGCCTGATATTGGCCAAGCAAATCCACGCGTTGGCGTGGTGCAAACTTCGGTCGTATTCCTTTGATAATCTGCGATTCGCACTGAGCCACGCAAACGTGCGCTCGACAATCCAACGCCAGGCATGAATACAGAAATTTGTCTTCTCCACCAGCACGTGCGCCGGTTTCTCGACGCGGATGCCGTAGCGCTGGGCTAAGTGCTCGCGAAAAACGCCGTTAAACGAACTGTCGACGAACACGCGTTGCACCTGGCCCAGCAAGTCGTGTGCGGCGGCCACCTCGTCCCAGAAGGCAATGGCGGCCGGGCCATCGGCCGCGTTGGCGGGCAACACGCGGCTGGCCAGCACGTGGCCCAGCGTGTCGGTCAGCACCAGCCGCTTGCGGCCCTTGACGAGCTTGCCCGCGTCCGTCGAAGCCCACCGTCTGGCCCGTGGCCGTGGCCGCGTTTTTCACGCTCTGCGAGTCGAGGATGACGACTGTGGGCCAGGCTTTTTTTCGGCCCGTTCCCGGCTGCTCACGTTCAGGCAAGTACTGACCCGTTGCCAGGTGCCGTCGGCTTCCCACTTGGCAAAATACCAGTACACCGTGCCCCAGGGCGGTAAATCCCCCGGCAAATCCCGCCACACGCACCCGTTTTTGAGTACGTATAAAATGGCGTTCACGGCCTCCTCCAGCGGCCACTTGCCGCAACGACGCACCACCAGCAACGGCTCCAATTGTTGCCAGACC
>JANXMN010000483.1 GCA_025354605.1 Hymenobacter sp.
CGCTGTTCGGCCGCTGGGCCTGGGCGGTTTGGCACGACGAAGCCGCTGCCGATTTCGAGCACACCATGCGCATGAACCAGGTATCGTCGCTGTGCCTGAGCGCGGCGTTCATCATCATGCTGCTGTGGCGGTAGCAGTGGCGTTTGGGTTTTGACATGGCTGAACCCGCTAGTATTACCGTATTGAACTGTTGATTAGCCCTTCATCGCTCCTGCTTTCGTTCGATTTTATGCGCACTTCCTGGCTCCTCTTCCTGCCGCTGTTGGCGGCCTGCAACTCCACTCCTTCGGCCGTGAACGAAGGCACCGTATCGCGCGCGGCCGACCGCCAGGGTCCCGATACTGCCCGCGCCCTGCCCGCCCCCGATACCGCCGCCGCCAAGGCCGTTTCGGCCCTGAGCGATACGCTGCGACAGGTGCGCGAGCGCCACAACTTCAGCCACCCCAAAGGTCCGGCCGACCTGTTTCGGCTGGTTTTTCGCGGCCCGTCCATCCTCGAAGGCACCGGCGAGCTCACCATCACTGACCCCGGCGGCCAGGTTATTTTCCGTGAAATGCTGACCGAGCCCGACCTCGAAGCCGCGCTGGTGTACGAGATGAAAAACCCCACCGCCACCCGCGCCGAGCGCGAAACCTTCGTACTCCGCCGCATCGACCGGTTCTTCCTGCCCACCCAGTTTCATACGCCGGCCGTGGCGGCCAAAACGCCGTTTCCCGGCGGCATCGAAAATCTTGACCGCGCCGCCTGGACCGACCTGCAGAATCGCCCCGACGCCATCGGTTTCGAGTACCTGAAGGGCAAGGAAGACCGCCGCGTCATCGCCTGGTCGGTGCTGAAAAAGCAGACTGTACGCGTGCGGTAGGCAAACGTAGCACGGAGCCTTTGCTCCGTGTTTTCATACTGCGGAATCAGTTACGGCGATGCAGCAAAAAAGCGAAGCAAAGGCTCCGCGCCACATTACACCGTTTCGCGCAACAGTTGCTCCAGGCCCGCACGCAGCTGCTCGTAGGGTTGGTAGCCGCGGGCCAGCACGTAGCCCTGCTCGCCGATACGCACCACGGCCGTCGGGAAGCCCTGCACCCCAATTCGGGCCACGGCCGCGAATTCCTGCCGGGCGGCTTGCGCCGTTTCGGGCGCAGCCCAGCGGCGCTCAAATTCGGCGGCATCTACTCCAAACGAAGCCAGCAAAGGCTCGTAGGTAGCAACATCGTTCAGGTCGCGGCCATCCCGAAAAAGGGCCCGCTGCACGGCGTGCGCGAAAGCTACGGTGCGGGCCGGGTCCTGGGTCATTTGGCGGAAAGCGACGATGGCCCGGCTGGGGGGCTCCGAATCGTAGCGGTAGCGGCCGGCGTCGCCCAGCGCCCGGAAAGCCTCGCCGAAGCGCACGCCGGTTACGCTTTCCACTTCATCCAGACTTTGGCGCAGGTAGTCCCAGGTTTCGGCAATGGGGCCGGTATCGTCGCCCACCACCATGCCGCCGCACAGCACCGATACGTCGAGCCGGCCGGCAAATTCGGCCTGCAATTCGTTGATGGCCGGGCTGGTGCCGTAGCACCAGCCGCACAGCGGGTCGTGGAGGTAAAGGAGTTCGGGCAGGGCGGCGGGCAAGTCAGGAGTCATTGGCAGAGGAAAAAATCTGGGAGCAAAAATAGCCGCTATCGAACCGGCCGGGCCTTCCCGAAAAAAATCACTCGTTTTTTTTCGGCTGCGTGAATTTATTCCTCATCGCCTGAGTTTGCCCCCTGACAGCTACCCAATACTTGTAGATAATTTTTAGACTACCACATATACTGTTTACTTATCTTTATTTTATCGAAAGCCTGCTGAATCACTTCAGCAGGCTTTTTTGTTGGCCAGGGATTCAGCGCATACGTTTGTCAAAATGAACAATTACCATAATCAGCCTTTCGCTATTTTAAGGCATTCTTCGTAAATAGCCATTGTCCTGTCGGCCCAAATACCGCCAACGAAAAGGGCCCGCTGCAACGTTGCAGCGGGCCCTTTTTGGTTCTCTAATTCGCCGGTTAGCCGTTCATGGCGAGCAGGAATTCTTCGTTGTCCTTGGTGCCTTTGATGCGGTCCTTGAGGAATTCCATAGCTTCGGTGGCGCTCATGTCGTTCATGAAGCGACGCAGCACCCACACGCGGTTCAATTCGTCCTTGCTCATGAGCAGGTCTTCGCGGCGGGTGCCGGAAGCCGGGATATCGATGGCCGGGAACACGCGCTTGTTGGCCAGCTTGCGGTCGAGTTGCAATTCCATGTTGCCAGTGCCTTTGAATTCCTCGAAAATCACCTCATCCATTTTGGAGCCGGTTTCGATGAGGGCCGTGGCGATGATGGTGAGCGAGCCGCCGCCTTCCACGTTGCGGGCCGCGCCGAAGAAGCGCTTGGGCTTTTGCAGCGCACCCGCGTCGATACCACCCGAAAGGATGCGCGACGAGCTGGGCTGCACCGTGTTGTAGGCCCGCGCAGGCGGGTAATCGAGTCGAGCAGAATCACCACGTCGTGGCCGCACTCCACGAGGCGGCGGGCCTTATCGAGGGCCATTTCGGCGATTTTTACGTGGCGGTCGGCCGTTTCGTCGAAGGTCGAGCTGAGCACTTCGGCCTTCACGGTGCGGGCCATGTCGGTCACTTCCTCGGGGCGCTCGTCGATGAGCAGCACCATGAGGTAGACTTCGGGGTGATTTTCGGCGATGGCGTTGGCCACTTCCTGCAGCAGCACGGTTTTACCGGTTTTGGGCTGGGCCACGATGAGGCCACGCTGGCCCTTGCCGATGGGCGCAAACAAATCGAGCACGCGGGTACTGATTTGGGTGGACTTGGTGGTGAGCTTGAACTTGGAATCGGCGAAGAGCGGGGTGAGGTGGCTGAACGGCACCCGGTCGCGGACTTCCTCCACGGTGCGGCCGTTCATGCTCTCCACGCCCACCAGGGCGAAGTATTTCTCGCCCTCGCGCGGCGGCCGGATGGTGGCCACCACCGTGTCGCCGGGCTTCATGGCGTACTGCTTCACCTGCTGCGGCGACACGTAGATATCGTCGGGTGAGCTGAGGTAGTTGTAGTAGGGCGAGCGCAGGAAGCCGTAGCCGCCGTCGGGCATCAACTCGAAGGTGCCGCCGCCGGGCACTACCAAATCCAACTCCTGGCGCTGGGGGCGCTGCTGCTGGTTTTGGTTTTGCTGGTTCTGGTTCGGCTGGTTCTGGTTCTGAGCCTGGTCGGGGCGGGGCGAACCATCGGGGTTCTGGCGGCGCTGCTGGCGCTGCAATTCGCGCTGGGCATAGCGCTCCTCACGGCTCAGATTCTGGTTGTTATCACCGCGGGGCTGGTCGTTGCGCGGCTGGCTTTGGCCCTGGTTCTGGCTCTGCGGCTGGTCGTTGCTGCGGGGCTGGTCGTTGCGCGGTTGGTCCTGGCGGTTTTCGCGGGGCTGGTCCTGCTGGCGGTTTTCGCGGGGCTGCTGGTCCTGGCGCGAGCCGCGGGGCTGGTCGTTGCGGTTGTCGCGCAGGTCGCGGTTGTCGCGCTCGAAGCGGTCAGCGCGGTTCTCGCGGCGGTCGCCCGGGCCGTTGCCAAAGCCGCCGTCGCGGCGATTGCCCGAGTTGCCATCGCGCGAGTCGGTGGCAGTTTCGGGCGGGGCGATTGCGGCAGCGGCGGCAGTGGCAGCCTTCTCCGCCGCCATTTCGGCGGCGCGCTGCTCCGTAATGGGCCGGCCGGCGCGGTCAACGCGCTCCCGACGCGGGCGCTCGGTGCGAGCGGAATTGAGGTCGGAGCCGGCGGCGCCAGCTTCCGCATCGGCAGCCGCGTTATTGTCCGAATCGGAAAACGCTGGAATCGCACTGGCTTCAGGGGCAGCGGTTTCAGAAGCCTGGGCCAGGGTAGCGCCGGTAGCTTCAGAAGGCCCCACCAGGGCCAGGCCCTCGATGGAATCCAGAATTTCGGTGGTGGGCGCTGGGGCGGCCAGCGTAGCCGAGGCGGCAGCAGCGGCATCGCGCAGCGGGCGGGCAGCAACGGCTTTGGGCGCGGGCGGGGCCACGTCGGAGAAAGGCAGCTCGGTGGCGTGGGTAGCCGGGCGGCGGACGGCGCGGGTCGGGCGGGCGGCGGCCGGGGCAGAAGCAGCTGAAGAAGCGGCCGACACTTTCGCTTCGGCAGCGGTAGCGGCACGGGGCGCGACGGGGCGGGCGGCGGCCGGGGGCGGACTGGCGGGAGCTTCGTCGGCGGAATTGGGGGTAAGGGCCTGCTGGTCGAGGATTTTATATATCAAATCCTGCTTACTGAGGCGTTTGAAGTTACCGACGTTCAACTGCTCGGCAATTTCCTTGAGGTCCGACAGCAGCCGGTCCTTCAGCTCGTTAATGGTGTGCATAAAGGGGATAAGGGGGGAACATCGGCGGGAATGCGCGGGGGCGGGCGGCCCGAATGGGCTCACGCGGCGGGCTCCGGGGCCAACCCCAGGGGGCGGCGGAGCCACGAAATGAAACAGTCGCGGAAGCCGGACGGCTACAAGCGTAGCGGCGCGCGGCGCACGAGAAACAGACAGGAAGAGTGGTGCAGAATGGGGCCGCTGGAAATTCAGCAAAAAGTCGGGCCGAAGGCGAGCCTGGTGGCCCGCTGACCTGACCACGGCGGCCGGTTGCTCCCGCAATGTTAGCGCATTACGGCCAAACGGCCAAATCGACGGCCGCCCGGCCGCGCTTTCTACACGCAGCCCGCGAAAATAAGTTGCGCCCCGCCCGGCGGGCGGGGCCGCGCGGGCGGTGGCGGGGGCGGTTTTTCCGTGCGACCTTTGCCCCGTTACCCATTCGCTTCTTCATGCTGCAACTTTCCGTTCTCCGCGACCAGACTGA
>JANXMN010000490.1 GCA_025354605.1 Hymenobacter sp.
CGCCAGCACCCAATAGCCCACCCGCGCCGGCTGCCCGGGCAGCAATTGCAGCGCCTCGGGCCGAATGTGGGTGTTGGTGAGTGTGAACAGGTACGCGCCGCTGAAGGCCAGCAGCGGCTTCAGCAGCTGGCCGCTGCGCGCCACCGGCACGCGGGCCGCCAGCGCGCCGGCACCCAGCACCGTTAGCAGCAGCAGGAAAATAGCAAAGCCCATAAGGAGGAAAACAGGAAACAAAAACCGAGGTCCGCTCGCCGACGGCGCGCCGCGTAAGCCGGCAGTTGCCGCTTATGTTTTCGGAAACCGCCGCCGCCTGAGTGGCGCTGGCTACCGCTTTTGGCCGAAAAAAGACTGCCCGGCACCAGACGCAAAACGGCAGCTTCGTGACCGCCTCAGGCGGACAAAGCTGCCACTTCGTAGGAAGCCGCGGGCCGGCGAAGCGGGTTAGCGCTGTATCTGGTGGCCGTTAGCAGCGGTGTCGGCCTGGGCCGATTTGCCGGCATCGTTGAGCTGGCCACGCTTGCGCATGCCTTCCTCGGCGTTGGCCGAGATAGCCGACTCGGCCGAGGGGACGGGCTTGGTGTTGGTGCCTTCAACTTCAGCCTCAGCGGCTTGCATGACCGGCGAATTCGCGTTTTCGATTGAGCCGGAGGGCAGCGAGTGGTCGAAGTTCTCGTCGGGGCGGGTGCCAGGAGCAACCAAGTCGACGGACACTTTTTCGTCAGGGCGCCAGTCGGAGGGTTCGGAGCTGCACGAGGTGAGGGCCAGCGAGGCGGCCGCAACGGCCAGCAGCAGGGTGGAGGTCAGTTTCATCGAAAAAGAAAAAGAAGCGAAATAAAGCAGATTAAACAGTGGGGGTGCTGGCTTCGGCGGGCAGCAGGTCTTTGCGGCGCAGCATGGCTTCGAACAGCTTCACGTCGGTGGGCGAGTTGAAGATGCGCTGGGGCAAATGTAGAAACACCGGCACGTCGAAAGTGCGGGCCAGCCACAGCCGCCAGGCGGCCATGCCCTCGGGCGGCGAGCCGGGCTTCAGGTATAGCAGGTAGGCGTCGCCGTCGCGGCGGGCGCGGCCAATGAGGTCCCAGGTAATCTGCATGGCGCGGCCCTCCTTGTCGGAAGCCGGACGCAGCAGAATCTGCTTGTTGTCCATTTCGAAGGCCATGCGCTCGAACAGCGGCTTGCTCTGCTCCATCTGCGTTACGCCCGTTACCTGAGCCGAGCGAAACAGCACGAACAGCAGCGTGAGCACTGCGCTCAGGGCCAGCCACCACCACGAGTGCACGAACAGGGCCGGCAGCAGCCCGAGCGCAAACGGAATGAGGGCGTACACCCAGTCCTTTTTCCATACTTCGGCCATCACAATGCGGGTGTAAGCATCGGTGCTGAGCTGGGTTTTCTTGGTGCGGATGGCCAGCGACGGCATCTGCTGGGCCTGGCGGAAGCCGCCGCCGCCACCGCGTTGGTTAGGTTGGTTCACGGTATTGATGTGTTGATTAAATGATGTGCTGATGTGCTGATATGCTGATTGTTTGAATGTGTGGATGCTTTAGATGTGCTGATGTGCTGATTCTTCAGGTTTGATAATCCTGTTTTATCGTCGCGAAATCAGCAAATCAGCGCATCAAAAAATCAGCAAATCAATAAGCTTTCAGACTTAAATCGAGGCTTTTGACGGAATGGGTGAGGGCCCCGACGGAGATGTAGTCGACGCCGGTGCGGGCCACCTCGGCAATGGTTTGTTCGGTGATGCCGCCGCTGGCTTCGGTGGGGAAGCGGCCAGCCACCAGGGCCACGGCCTCGCGCAGCTGGTCGGGGGCCATGTTATCGAGCATGATGCGGTCGATGCCGCCGGCGTCGAGGGCCTGCTGCACTTCGGCCATCGAGCGGGTTTCGACTTCGATGGGCAGCTGCAGGCTCTTTTGCGCCAGGTAGGCGTGGGTGGCGGCAATGGCCTGGGCAATGCTGCCGGCGTAGTCGACGTGGTTATCCTTGAGAATAATCATGTCGAACAGCCCGTAGCGGTGGTTTACGCCACCGCCAATGAGCACGGCCCACTTCTCGCAGAGGCGGAAGTTGGGGGTGGTTTTGCGGGTGTCGAGCAGCTTGGCCCGAGTGCCGGCCAGCAGGGTGTTGAGGTGGGCGGTGTAGGTGGCGATGCCGCTCATGCGCTGCATGCAGTTGAGCACCAGTCGCTCACCGGTCAGGATGCTGCGGGCCGGGCCTTCGACGGTGAAGGCGATGTCGCCGTGCTTCACGCGGGCGCCGTCGGCCAGCAGCGGGGTCATGGTCAGGGTGGGGTCGACTTCGGCGAAGATGAGCGGGGCCAGGGCCATACCGGCCAGCAGGCCTTCGCCCTTCACCAGCAGGTGGGCACGGTTGCGGGCCGTGGCCGGAATGGCAGCCAGGGCCGAGTGGTCGCCGTCGCCCACATCCTCGGCCAGCGCCGTGCGGATGAAAGTCGTCAGCGCCTCGGGAGTAAGGTAAGGGGCGGGGAGGGTTTGCACGGGGCAAAGGTACGGCCCCTGCGGCGGCGGCGAAAGCCAGAAAGTGGCCGGGCAGGGTTGGTCGTTATTGGCCGTCATGCTGAACGCAGTGAAGCATCTTTACCGCCGCAGTGAAGCATCTCTACTGCAATAGTAATCAGTTACTATTGCAGTGAAGCATCTCTACTGCAATATGTCAAACCTCATGCGATAGACGGCCAACACAGCCCCGGCTGGCGGGGCT
>JANXMN010000521.1 GCA_025354605.1 Hymenobacter sp.
GTGGACATATTTAGAGGAATGGGTTGATGTCGGAGGAATTGAATTGGATAAAAAAGAACGTCATGCTGAGCTTACCGAAGCATCTCTACCGCAACGGTAAATAATTACTATTGCGGTAGAGATGCTTCGGTAAGCTCAGCATGACGTTCTTTTTTATCCAATTCAATTCCTCCGACATCAACCCATTCCTCTAAATATGTCCACACGTTCCCTACTCAATCGGGCGGCCCTCGCGGCGGCTGTGCTGGGGCTGGCCGCGGGCGCGGCCCAGGCCCAGACCAAGGTCAAAACCAAAAGCAACGGCGCTAAAACCAAAACCACGCAGCCGGCCAGCCCGGCCGCAGCAACGAAGGGTACCGGCATTTCGCTGGCCAACATGGACCGCGCGGTAGCCCCGTGCGACAACTTCTTCCGGTTTGCCTCGGGTACCTGGCTGAAGAATACGCCCATTCCGCCGGCCGAAACCCGCTGGGGTGCTTTCAACGAGCTGGCCGACCGGAACCAAGCCATCGAGCGCCGCATTCTGGAGAAGGCGGCCACCGACCGCATGGCCAAGCCCGGTACCAACCTGCAGAAGGTGGGCGACTTCTACGCCGCCGCTATGGACTCAATGGCCATCGAAAAAGCCGGCCTGAAATACCTGCAGCCCCGCCTGAGCCAGATTGCTGCCATTAACGACCTGACTACCTTCCAGCACTACCTGGCCGACCCCAAATCGTACGGCACCGGCTGGTACGGTTTCGGGATTGCCCAGGATAGCAAGAATAGCACCCAGTATGCCGTGCGCATGGGCCAGGGCGGCCTCACGATGCCCGACCGCGACTATTACCTGAAAGACGACGCCCGCTCGAAAGCTGTGCGCGCCGCCTACCAGACCTACCAAGTGAACGTGTTGAAAATGCTGGGCGACGACCCGGCCACCGCCGAGAAAAACGCCGCCACCGTGCTGCGCCTCGAAACCCGGCTGGCCAAAGCCTCCCGCAGCCGCGTCGACCTGCGCGACCGCGAAAAGAACTACAACAAGCTGACGGTGGCTCAGCTGGCCACCGACCTGCCCAACCTGAACGTGCCGCTGTTGCTCAAGGACAGCGGCCTGACCAACGTGCCGGACGTGATTGTGGGCCAACCCGAGTTCCTGAAGGAGGTGAGCACGATGTTTAAGGAAGAGCCGCTGGCCGACCTGAAGCAGTACGAGCGCTGGCACCTGGTGAGCGGCGTGACCCCGGCCCTGCCCAAGGCCTACGGCGACGAAGCATTTCGGTTTGCGCAGGTGCTGAGTGGTGCCAAGCAACAGCAGCCCCGCTGGAAGCGCGCCCTACGTGCCACCGACGGTGCTTTGGGTGAAGCTTTCGGCCAGCTTTACGTCGATGAAGCCTTCAGCCCCGCCGCCAAGGCGCGCGCCAAGGAAATGGTGGAAAACCTGCGCGCCGCCTACGCCGAGCGCATCAAAGCCACCGAGTGGATGAGCGACGCCACCAAAACCGAGGCCCTGAAAAAGCTCAACGCCTTCGCAGTGAAAATCGGCTACCCCGACAAGTGGAAGGATTATTCGAAGCTGAGCATCAGCCGCGAAAGTGCCCTCAACAACCTGTTCGCTACCTCCGAGTGGGCCAGTAAAGACAACCTGAGCAAGTTTGGGAAGCCCATTGACCGGGGCGAATGGGGCATGACCCCGCCCACCGTGAACGCCTACTATAATTCGAGCATGAACGAAATCGTGTTCCCGGCCGGCATTCTGCAGCCGCCCTTCTACGACCCCAAGGCTGATGACGCGGTGAACTACGGCGGCATCGGGGCCGTGATTGGCCACGAGATGACCCATGGCTTCGACGACCAGGGCCGCAAGTCAGATGCCAGCGGCAACCTGCGCGACTGGTGGACCAAGGAAGACGGCGAGAAATTCACGCAGCGCGCCGCCGTGGTGGGCAAGCAGTTCGATGCCTTCACGCCCCTCGACTCGGTGCACGTGAATGGCAACCTGACCATGGGCGAAAACCTGGCCGACCTCGGCGGCCTCACCATCGCCTACCAGGCTTTCCAGAAAACGGCCCAGGCCCAGGCCAAGGCTGGCAGGGCAATTGATGGCTTCACGCCCAACCAGCGCTTCTTCCTGGGCTATGCCCAAATATGGCGCGCGAACTCGCGCCCCGAAGCCCTGCGCCAGCAGGTGCTCACCGACCCGCACTCGCCCGGTGAGTTCCGCACCAACGGCCCGCTGCAGAACATGCCCGAGTTCCACGCCGCCTTTGGCTGCCAGGAAGGCGACAAGATGGTGCGCCCGGCGGCGGTGCGCGCCAAAATCTGGTAAGCTGTTTGCTAAGGGTGTTTTGAATCGAGCGTACAAAGCCCTTTGCCCGCCGATATGAAGAAGGTCCGTTCCCCCTGGGAGCGGGCTTTTTTATTTAATGAAGAATGAAGAATGAGGAATGAAGAATTGGAAAATGACCGAACATTCCTCATTCTTCATCCTTCATCCTTCATTAAGCGAAGCGTCACCTCACTACCTCTACCTTAATTTTAATATCCGTCACCGGCCACTTATCCGACTCTACGGGCTCATTGGCGATTTTATCGACCACGTCCTGGCCTTCGATGACTTCACCGAACACCGTGTACTGTCCATCGAGCGAGGGCACGCCACCAGTGCTTGCATAAGCCTTGGTCTGAGCAGGGGTGAGCTGGCGGCGGCACATGGCCTGCGACTGGTTGGGGGCCAGCTTTTCGCCCACCACGAAGTAGAAATCGGTGTTCGACGACAGGCGGCCGGGGTTCTTGTCGTCGTCGTAGCGGGCCATGCCCAGGGCGCCTTTGCGGTGAAAGTGCGCGGGCCGGATTTCGGGCGGAAGGCGGTAACGCTTCAGTCGGATGGTGCGGGCGCCGTAGGTCTGGCCGCCCTGCACGGCGAAGTCTTTCACCACGCGGTTGAACATGGTTTCGTCGAACACACCCTTGCGGGCCAGCAGCAGGAAGTTGGCCCGGTGAATGGGCGTGTCGTCATAAAGCTTCACCCGGATGGTGCCCAGGCGGGTGCGTACCAGCACTTCAGAGCCGGGGTACTGGCGGCCGTAGGCCAGCAGCGCGGCCGGGGCGGTGCTGTCGGTGAGGGTAGCCAAGTCGGGGCCGGGCACGGCGGCTTTGGGTGGCGGGGCTTGGGCGGCGGGCGGGGCCTGGTTGCAAGCGGCTAGCAGAGCCAGCGCCGGCAGCCACGCGCGGCCCAGTGCGGCAACGGAAATGGTCATGCGGGCAAACTTAGTCGTCGAGCTTCTCCTTGATTTTCTGGGTGCCGGCGCTGGTGCGCTTGGTTTTCACCTTCAGCTTGGCGGGGCCGGCATCGTCGTCGGCGGCGGGCGAAATGGCATCGGAGGCCGGGGCGTCGCTGTCGGCGTTGTTGGCCGGAGCATCGCCCATGTCGCGGGCCGACTTGATGGTTTCGACCACGTCGGCCTTTTTCAGCTTCTGCTGGGCCAGTAGTAGCTGGTCCTGGGCAATGGTGTTTCGCTTCCACGAAGCCAGCTCGATGCCCAGCTTCTCGCGCTCTTCCTTGGTGGGCTTGCTAGGGTGCATCAGGGCATTGAGGTCGGGCTTGCCCGCATCCTGCCAGGCCGTGAGCCAGAGCGACGACACCAGGCCCGGGGCCATGCGCATGCGGTAGTTCACCATGCCGCCCACGGCCTTGTCGTACTCATCGGCAAAGGCATCGGAGAAGCGGCGCGAGGTTTTGCCGTACCGGTGCGAAAACGTGTAGCGCACCTCGGGCTTCATGGTTTTCTCGATTTTCAGTGCGCGGTCAAAGGTTTCACCCAGAAAGCCATAGCTCTGGCCCAGCACCGTCCAGATGGCTTCGAGCGGGCTCTTGAGGTATTTGGCGGGCTCCGCTTCGAGATGATAGGTGCTGATGAACCGCTCGGGCAGCTGGCTCTCCCAGAGGGCGTGCAGGCCTTTCTGGTCGGTCAGCTGGCCGTCGTAGTTGATGGTGGTGTGCAGTGGCACGAAGGCATCGCTCACGTAGTGGCTCAGCTCGGCCGAGTAGTGAACAATGGCCGTGGAGTCGCGCATGCGGAATGCCTCGGTAAGGCTGTCCTTCATCTCGAGTACCACCCACGGTACGGTGCCATACTTTTTCAAGGTGTCGGTGCTGAATTTAGTGGCGGCCTTCTCGTACTCGCGGGGCACTTTGCCGAAGGGGTCTTCTTCGGAGTAGTGGTCCATGTCGATAAAGTGCCGGCTGGCTTCGTTGGGGTCGGTGCCGCGCCGCTCGTCGGGGGCCGTGCTTTGGAGTACCAGCGAGAGTAGGTTGCGGTAGTAGAAGGATTGCATGGAGGCGGGCAGGTCGTACACGGCAATCTGCGTGATGGTGCGGTGGCCGAAGAAGCCCCAGCCCTGGGCCGAGCCGGTGACCAGGGCGAGGGCCGCCAGCAGCAGCAGTGGCAACAGGATTTTTTTCATGAAGGCAGGCTTGGTTAGCAGGAACAACCCGGCGCGGGCTGCCCAAAGTTCGGCAAAGGAAAGCAGATTCGCTACGGCCAATTCCGGGCCGGGGTTTTGCAGACAGCGCCCCGACGTACCTTTGCCGGGAGGGTGAAATCGATTACTTGAATAGGATAATGAGAAGCTTATGCGCGTAGCCTTTTTTTGGATTGGAGCAATAGTGGGCCTCGGCCTGGCGGCCCCGGCCGCCGCCCAGATATTCAACATCCCGCCCGGGGCCTACCGCACCGCCGCCGCCTACCACCGGCGCCAGCCCCGGCCCGCCGGCGTCGATGCCTTTTACCCCGACAAGCGCGGGGACGTAGTCGTGGTGGTGCCCAAGGGCAATACCCGCGAAAAAGTGCGTTTCGCCCCCGACAGCCTCTGGGGCTACGTAACCAGCAAGGGGCGGACCCGTCGGCTCTACCACGGGGGCGAGTACCAGCTCGAAGCGGCCGATACCCTCTCCATCTACACCAGCATCAGCGACCCGGGCTCCGTGGGTGGCAATAGCTTAGGCGGTACCCTGGCGCCAGGCAACTACGGCCGCTACGCTGCCCCGCAGTACTACTTCAGCCGGGGCCTCACGGGGCTGATTTTTCCGCTCACGCCGCACTACCTGCGCGAGGCCTATGCTACCAGCAACCCGGCCTTTGTTGAGCGGCTGGGCAAGCTGCGCTTCGACCAGAGCTTGAGTGACCTGGACCGCAAAACCGGCCTGTTTCGGGTCTCTACCCTGTACCGCGAAGCCGCCAGCCACTAGCTCGCCGGCGCACTTGGCCGCCCGCGCCGTGCCAGCCACCACAGGGGCCACGCGCCCGCCACCAACCCCACGGCCACCAGCGCGTGGGGCCAGTCGGCCACGGCACAGAGCCCCAGAAACGCCACCGACAGCGCCACCAGCAGCCCCGTGCTCCAGGGGTGGCCCCAGGCGCGGTAGTCGCCGGGCGGCCCCGGGCCCTGCCGCCGCAGCCGCAGCAGCGCCGCGAAGCCCACCACGTAGTAGCCCACGAACAGCACCGCCGTCACGGCTTCGAGTGCGGCCACCGTGCCGCTGAGCAGCAGGGCCAGCGTGAGCAGGGTGGCCACGGTCAGGGCCGGCCGGGGCGTGCCGCCGGCGTGCACCCGCGCCAGCCCGGCCGGCAGCTGCCCGGCCCGGCCCAACGCAAACAGCACCCGCGTAGCCATCAGCAGCACCGAGTTGAGCACGCCCAGCATGGCCACCACGCCCAGGGCCAGCACCAGTTGCCGGCCGGCCGGCCCGGCCAGCGCCGCCGCCAGCCCGCCCAGCGGCAGCTCCGAGGCATGAATGGCCGCAAAGGGCAGCACCCGCAGCAGGGCCGCGTTCAGCCCGCAATACAGCACCAGTACCGTCCCCACGCCCCATAGTAGCGCCCGCGACAGCGTGTGGCCCGGCCGCGGCGTTTCCTCGGCGAAGTAGATGGGCGCGTACCAGCCGTCGTAGGCAAACACCACCACCTGCAACCCGGCCGCCAGCGCGGCGGCCGTGAGCCCGCCTGCCGCAACGGTGGGCAGCGCGGCCGCTACCGGTTGCGCCGGCCGCCCCGGCAGCCAGGCACTGCCTGCCAGCAGCGCCAGCACGCCCAGCAGCAGCACGGCGGCCGTGATTTCCTGGGCGCGGCTGCCTTCGCGCAGGCCCCGCCACTGCACGGCCGCCAGCCCCAGCACCGCCGACACCGCCAGCAGGCGCGGCCCCCCGGGCACCGCCAGCGGCAGTAGCTGCGCCAAGTACTCGCCCAGCAGCAGGGCCACCAGCGCCCCGGTCACGCAGCTGCTCGTCCAGTCGGCCCAGGCCACGGCCACGGCCGGAAACTCGCCGAAGGCCGCCTCCGCGTAGCCGTACCAGCCGCCGGCCTGCGGCAGCCGCCCGGCCAGCTCGGCCAGGGTGTTGGCGGCCAACAGGGTGTAGAGGCCGCCCACCACCCAGAGCACCAGCACCAGCCCGGGGTCGCCCAGTGCCCGCGCCAGCTCGCCGGGGCTGTTGAGCACGCCCGTGCCGGCCGTGCCGCCCACGGCCACCGCCAACCCGAAACCCAGCCCCACGAGGCGGTGCAGAGAGTTATTCAATTAAGAATGAAGAATGAGGAAATGGGAAAGAGAAATGACAAATTGGGCTTACAGGTTTGAAATTCCTCATTCCTCATTCCTCATTCTTCATTAAGCGAAGCGTTACTCCTGGCGGTAAGTCACGCCCGCCTTCATCACGAATACCGGCCGCAGCAGGGCCGAAATATCCTGGAGCGGGTCGCCGTCGAGGGCCACGATGTCGGCGAATTTGCCGGCTTCGAGGGTGCCCAGGTCGGCGGTTTCGCCCAGCAGCTCGGCGGCGTTCAGGGTGGCGGTGCGAATGGCTTCGAGGGGGCTGAAGCCGGTTTCGGTCATGTATCCGAACTCTTTGGCGTTGAGGCCGTGGCGAAACACGCCCGCGTCGGTGCCGAAGGCTACGCGCACGCCGGCCTTGGTGGCGCGCCCAAAGGTGCCCTGCATCTTGGTGCCCACGGCCAGGGCCTTGGCGGCGATGACGGGCGGAAAGTAGCCCGGCCGCAGCCGGGCGGTGTCGGCCACCGACTTGCCGGCGATGAGCGTGGGCACGTACCAGGTGCGGGTTTTGGCCATCAGCGCGATGGCCTCATCATCCATCAGCGAGCCGTGGTCGATGCTGGTAACGCCGGCCCGCACGGCCCGCTTGATGCCCTCAGCCCCGTGGGCGTGGCAGGCCACGCGCAGGCCCAAATCGCGGGCCGTTTCCACGATGGCGCGGATTTCGGCTTCGGTGTACTGCGCGCCGGTGCCGTCCTTGCTCAGGTCGAGTACGCCGCCGGTGCTGGCAATTTTGATGAGGTCGGCCCCGCGCTTGAACTGCTCGCGCACGGCCTGGCGGCACTGGTCGGGGCCGTTGGCCAGGTTGATGGGGTGGCCGGCTTTGGTCATCTGGTCTTCGTTCAGGCCGTCGGTTTCGTCCATGTGGCCGCCGGTGGCCGAGATGGGCATGCCCGCCGAGTAGATGCGCGGGCCGGGCACGAGGCCCTGGGCCACGGCGTTGCGCAGGCTGGTGTTCACGCCCGAGCCGCCGCAGTCGCGCACGGTCGTAAAGCCGGCCCGCAGCGTCACCAAAGCGTTAGCCTGGGCACGAAAGGCCACATCGGCCGGGTTCAGGGTGAAGCCTTCGCGGAAGTTGCTGCGGCTGGGCGTCGACTCCAGGTGCACGTGGCAGTCAATGAGTCCGGGCAGCACGGTGCGATTTTCGAGGTTGATAATTTTATCCTGGGGGCTGCTGGCGGCAGTGTAGCCGGCCTGCACGGCCGTGATGCGGTCGCGTTCGACTACGATGGTTTGCTGGCTGAGCAGTTTGCCGCTGCGCACGTCGAGCAGGCGGCCGCAGTGCAGCAGGGTTTTTTGGGCGACGGCGGCCGGGGCGGCCAGCAGCAGCGCGAGGAGGAGCGTAGGGATTAAGCGCATGGTGAGTTTGGTGAAGTCGTTGCTTCAAAGAACGGCAGGCTTCGCAGAACGTCATGCA
>JANXMN010000526.1 GCA_025354605.1 Hymenobacter sp.
GCGGCACCGGCGGCGGCACCATCTCGGCGGATTTGAACGCCGGCGCCATCCAGTTGGGCAACACGGCCATTGCCGGCACCGGCGGCTGGCAGAACTGGACCACCGTCTCGCGCACCGTAAGCGTGAACGCGGGCACTTACAGCTTCGGCGTGTACGCCCAGACCGGCGGCTACAACCTCAACTGGGTCCGCATCACCCGCACTGGCGCCCGCCCAGCCACGGCCCTGGCCTCGGCTTCGGCCAGCACGGGCAGCCGCACGCTGGAAATCTATCCCAACCCGGTCGTCGATAAGCTTACCCTCACCAGTGCCACGCTGCTGCTGGCCGGCCAGCCTTACGAAATCCGCAACGGCCTGGGCCAGCGCGTGGCCGGCGGCACCATCGCCCCCGGGGCCACCGTGGACGTCGCCGGACTGCCCGCCGGCTTCTACACCCTCACCGTTACCGGGGCGGATACTTCGGTTGTGCAGCGCCGCTTCGTGAAGTAGCGGGCCCCGTTGCCGAAGCGGTCGAAACGAAGGGCTGCCCGCGAGGGTGGCTCTTTTGCGTAGCATCTTTGCCCAAACCCCGGGAATATGACCAGTTTTATTGCTTCGCTAAATGCCCTACAACTGCTGAGCCCGACGCTGACGGCGGCCATCGAAGCAGCCACGCTTGCCGAGGAGCTGCCAGCCCACCACGTGCTGCTGCGCCCGGGGCAGGTGGCGCGGCGCGTGTACTTCCTGGAAACCGGGCTGGTGCGCGGCTACACCCTACTGCACGGCCGCGAAATATCGTCGTGGTTTATGCAGGCCGGCGACTTCGTGATTTCAATTCTGAGCTTCTTCACTCAGCAGCCTTCCGAAGAAACCCTGGAGCTGCTGGAGCTGGCGCGGGTGCATTCCATTACCTACGACCAACTCCAGCGCCTCTACCAGGAGTTTCCCGAGTTCAACTATTTCGGCCGGCGCATTCTGGAGAAGTATTACGTGCTCAGCGAGCAGCGCGCCCAGCACCTGCGGGCCCGTTCGGCCGCTGAGCGCTACGAGCTGCTGCTGCACGCCTTCCCGACGGTCTTTCAGCGGGTGGCCCTGCACCAGATAGCCTCGCACCTGGGTATGGCCCCCGAAACCCTGAGCCGCCTCCGCAACAAAACCGGCTGAGGCGAGCCGAAAATGATATTTGTCATGAAATGGCAGCGGCTGGCCGGGCACCTTTGAGGCATTAGTACACCCTCAGCCCCCGCCTCATGCGTCTGCTCATCTTCGCCCCACCGCGTTTTCTCGCCATCCTGGCTCATTGCTTCGCTTCCAGCCGGGGGTGCCACGCCGGGCTGGCCACCCTACTCTGCCTGACGGCTTTCGGGGCCTCGGCCCAGGATACCGCCGCCGCCGATGCCTACTACGAGCGCCTGCTGCAGACCTATTACCAGCACCCCGATAAGCAAGTTGTAGCGCTCACCATAGCCTACCTGAACCGCCATTCCGTCGATTCAACCCAAAAGGCGACTCTCCAAAGCCAGGGCCATGTTTTTGTGGGATTCCTGACCGCCCTGACGGCCCAGGATACCGCCATGCGCACGCAGCTTCGCGCCCGCCAAAGCCAGATTAATGACCCCGGTTTCCGGCAGCTGGTGGGGAGCCTGCTGCCCCTGACGCCCGCCCGGCTATTCGCCAACCTGCCCCTGACGCCCTCCTACAACGACATGGCCTGGGCCGCTTATTTCGCCACCGGCGACCCGCAGTACCTCGATTTGCTGGTGCGCAACTGCCGCTACGCCGTCGAGCGCAAAAACCTGACTCTTTACGTCACCGGGGCCAGCGCCCGCTGGTCGCTGTGTGCGATGGCGCAGCAGGATTCGCTGGTGCAGCAGTACCTGCTCAGGCAGCGCACATCCAAGGAAGTGCAGCTGATTCTGCGCTCGAACCCATCGGCTTTACGCCAGCAAATGACCGAGGTACTGGCCCAAAACCAGCAACGCGGCGGCTGGCAGCATTAAAGCGGCCGCCCAATGGCAGCGGGAGCAGGAGCCCCTTTAATAACTACTGAACCGCGTGGGTTCGTCAGCAGGAGCCATTACCTTGCGGCGATGAATAAACTGTTTCTCCTGGTTTTCGGGCTGGCCGCGGTGGGCGACCTACTGGCCATGCACTCGCCCCAATGGGCCGCGCTGAACTACGTTTGCAAGCCCCTGCTGCTGCTCAGCCTGGGGCTGTACTACTACCGCGCCGCCCCGCGCCCGGCCCCGCTGGTGCTGGCCGCTCTGGCCCTGTCGTGGCTCGGCGACGTGCTGCTGCTGTTTCAGGAGCGCCAGCCGCTGTTTTTTATGGGTGGGCTGGTGTCGTTTCTCCTCGCGCACGCCAGCTACATCGCAGCCTACCGGCAGCACCAATGGCCAGGGCCGGGGCGCGCGCTGGGCTGGCGCCTGGGCGTGGGCCTGCCCGTGGTAGTGGCCGGCGTGGCCCTGCTGGCGGCCCTCGCGCCGGGGCTGGGCCCCCTGCGGCTGCCCGTGATGGTTTATGCCCTGGTGCTGGTGCTGATGGTGCTGGCGGCCGTGTACCGCGCCGGGCGCACCACCCCGGCCAGTTTCGCCTGGGTAGGGGCCGGGGCCGGGCTGTTCATGGCTTCGGATTCGCTGCTGGCGCTCAACAAGTTTCTGGAGCCGCTGCCCGACGCGGGCTTCTGGATTATGCTCACCTACTGCGCGGCGCAGTTGGGCATCGTGCGCGGGCTGCTGGCCCACGCGTGGGCCACCGCGCCAGGCACTGGGCGCGCCTGAAGCCCCTACCTCGTGTCGGAATGGTACCGCCGCAACCTCTACATGTACTCCCTCATCCAGAAGCTCACCGCCCCCACCGACGGCCGGGTGCTGGTGCTGGTGGGCGCGGGCCACGCCGCCATGCTGCGCGACTTCATTCGGTACGACCCGCGCTTCCACCTGCGGCAGCTGCGGGAGTGCTGAAATGAGCATTGCCGCTAGCTGAGCTGCCTGTATCAGGTGCCGTCAAACGACAAGCGGG